>DATMDS010000001.1:0-7281 GCA_035557575.1 Pseudonocardia sp.
GTACCTGCAGGTCCTCCCCCAGCTCGCCCAAGGCGAGGGCAACACCTTCTTCGTGATCCCCAGCGAGCTCACCGCCGCCCTGCAGGGCGTCTCCCGCGCGTTGAGCGAAGCCCTCCCCCGGTCCGAGGCCACGAATCTTCCCCCGGCCTCACGGGACACCTCAGAACAAGCCGCGCAGGACGCGGCCAGCGCTGCCGACGCCGCCGCGGACGCGGTGGCCGAGGCCCAACAACCGCTCGACCCCGCCGCGCTCAGCAGCGCTGACGGCGGTCTCGCCGCCCCGCGCACCAACAACGAACTACCGACACCGCGCTGATCACGACGGGCGCTGAGTCTGGCTGCTCTCCTGTGCAGTGGAAGTTGTCGCCGACCGGCTGGTGGCGGCCCTGGCGTTGACCATGTCGATGGCGAGGGCGAAGGCCAGGCCCATCCACTGGCCGGAGGTACCCGGATCCGCGTCGGGGGCCGCTGAATCAAACTGGTGACGTTGGTGGAGGTCCGGTGAGACGGGCGATGAGTGGGCCGGTCGTCGCGAGGACGAACACGTACGCCGTGACCACGGCACTCAAAGCGGGGTCGGTGGTGGCGGCCAGTCCGAGAATGACGATGGAGAACTCCCCACGTGGGATCAACGCGGCGCCGGCGCGGAGCTGCCCGCGCCGGGCCACACCGTCCCGGGAGGCAGCGAAGGCACCGGTCAGCAGCTTGGTGACAGCGGTGACAGCGGCCAGCGCGAGCGCGGCCGGAAGCACCGGCGGTAGCGCACCGGGCTCGACGCCCAGCCCGATGGCGAGGAAGAACGCGGCGGCGAACAGGTCACGCAAGGGCGCCAAAACGGCCCGCGCCCGGATGGCGAGCTGCCCGGTGAGGGTCAGCCCGACGAGGAATGCCCCGACCGCCGCTGACGCACCGACAAGTTCGGCCAGCCCGGCCACGACCAACGTCGTACCCAGCACGCGCAACATCAGCTGCTCAGGTTCGGGATGGGACAGCAGCCGGCCGATGACCGAGCCCCAGCGTTGAGTCGCGGCGAAGGCGCCCACCACGGCACCAACAGCGATCAGCATCCCCACTCCGGCTTGCCACCAGGCGCCGCCCACGGCCAAGACGGTCAGCACCGGAAGATATGCCGCCATCGCAAAGTCTTCGAGTACCAGCACCGACAACACGGCGGGCGTCTCCCGGTTACCCAGGCGGCCCAGATCGTCGAGCAGCCGAGCGACAATTCCGGAAGAGGAGACCCAGGTCGCCCCAGCCAGGGCCAGGATGCCGACGGGGTTCAAGCCGATCAGCCAGCCCGCGACGGCACCCGGGGTCGCGTTGAGCACCAGGTCGACCACCGCGGAGGGCAGGTGGCGGCGCATGCTGGCGGCAAGCTCACCGACCGAGAACTCCAACCCCAGAGTCAACAGCAACAGCACGACGCCGATCGCGCCGCCGATCTCGACAAAATCACCGGCAGCCGGCACCGGTGCAATACCGCCCTCGCCGAGGGCGAGGCCGGCGAGCAGATACAGCGGCACGGGTGTCAGGGCGAATCGCCGGGCGAGCGCACCCAAAGCGCTGAGCGCGGTCAGGATGAGGCCCAGCTCGAGCAGCAGGGCGATCGAGATGTGCACGAGAAACTAGGCGTGGATGATGCGGTCGACACCGGCGATACCGCCCGGCGTGCCGATGACGACCAGGACATCCCCCGCGTGCAGAGCCTCGTCCGGCGCCGGCGAAGCGATCACGTCATCGCCCCGCACGATCGCGACGATCGACGCCCCCGTACGGGTCCGGGCCCGCGTCTCACCCAACGGGCGCCCGGCATAGCGTGACTCGGGATCGACCTCGATCTGCCCGGCGCTGAGCCCGGGCACCTCCTTGGTCAGGTCGGCGAACCGCTCAGCGATCCGGGGCGCGCCGAGGATCTCGGCCACCATGTCGGCCTCCTCCGCGGTCAACCGAAACAGCAGCCGTGACTGGTCCGGATCACGGCGGTCGTAGGCGACCAGCTCGAAGTCCCCTTCGCGACGAGCCACGATCCCGAGATGGCGACCCTCTGCGGAGGTGAACTCATAACGCAGCCCAACGCCCGGCAGCAAAACCTCATTGACGTCCACCCCCGAGATGATGGCGGGACGGCATGACGCCGGACCAGACGGTGCTGGACACGTCGTCCGTTCTCGCCCGGCGATGACCGTTGCCCAATAACGTGGGCCGTCCCCCGAACGGATGCGGCGTCCGGTCCAGCACCGGCAGCGGCGGCTGCGCTCGCTACTGGGCAAGCGGATCCTCGGCCCATCTCTCTATGCGGCGCATCGGGCGGCCCTACCGCCGTGCTCGAGGTAGTCGGTCACTCACAGACCGGGCGCGGAGATCTTCATGACCTCGCGGGCGGAAGGCGACTGGCCGAGCCCAAGACATGCGCATGACCCGGCAACAACCGGGGCGATCGGGCGCCGGGTCGAGGCGATCGCCAACCGGGGTGCCGGGGCCGCGATCAGCCGTCGGGCGGCATCGCCACGTCGGCTCGGTCGACGCGGTCAGCCTCCCCGAACACGTCGTCAGGGAGGCCGGCACGCCGTACCGATGCTCGAATCACCTCAGCGGATGGTGCTTGATAGAGGCAGTAGGACTTGCGCCGGTCGGCGGCGAGGAACGAGAGGACCCAGCGCGCCGCCACAACCGGCTGAACCCGGTCAGCGCGGTCTCTCCGGTGGCCAGGGTGTAGCGCTCGATCTCCATGTTCAGGAAGAACTGGGTGAGCAGCCCGACCAACGTGCCCAGACAAACCGATCATGCGTCAACGAGCGGCCGGCGGTCGGGTAGGGCGCGCACCACCGGCGCGTCCAGATGCTTGGCGGGAACGCGGTCGACGACCGACACGCGGCCGCTCAGGCATCACGGCCGCCGAACCATCTCGCAACGTAATCGCAAGGGCCAGCCGCCCCGCGACCTGGGTTGGCTGCTGGATCACCGCTTCCTGCGGCTCACCCACGTCGGGCGGCACAGCGGACGGCAATACCGCACCGTGCTCGAGGTCGTTGGTCGCGACCGCTCCCGCTCGGAGTTCTTCGTCGTCTCCGGCTTCGGTCCGCGGGCAGATTGGCTGCGCAACCTCGACGCCAGTGGCCGGGCCACGGTCACCGTCGGCAAGCGCTCATTCCCGGCCGCCCACGCCGGCTGGGCTGCCCCGAGGCTTACGCGATGTTCGTGGACTACGAGCGACGCAACCGGTTGATCCGCCCGGTGGTCCGCCGGGCCCTGTCCTGGCTGCTCGGCTGGCCCTACCGCAGCAGCAGTGCCGATCGCCGTCGGCTGGTCGAGCAGCTGCCCGTCATCGGGCTACGGCCGCACGCCGGCCCGCTGCCGTGAGCGACACCGAGACGTGGATCAACGCCAGGCTCCGCGATGCAGAGCCAGTTCCAGCCATCCGGTCGACGGGCGTAGGTGCTGCTTGTCGGGCCGAGTACGGAGGAGACCCGCTTCGTTTCGACCACGCCGTACATGACGACGACGTCGTCGGTCAGCGTGCTCGCGTGCAGGTCCTCCAGCCGGTACTCCGACCACGGCCGTCCCGACATCGTCTGCAGGATCGATTCCCGGTGCCGCGACCGCGTCCGCCGCTGTCGTTGGGTGGACATCGTCGGAGGAGCGCGTTGACGAACTCGCCCGGCGACAGGCCGTCCAGTCATCGTGGTCGAGCGCCGTGGTCAGCGGCCCGAATCTGCCGATTACCTGACAGCCGAGCATCGGACCGGCTTTCGGCCGACGTCGCCGGGCAGACCGCGGCACAGTGACCGGGTCGGAGAGGACAGCGATGAAAGATGTGCGATGAGCGATGAGCCGATGACCAATACCCAGAGGGCACCACGAGAAGGCCGACGGGCGCAGACCGCGTGGGCGGACACGCCTGGCCGCCGGACACTACGCCGACTCGACGTCGGCGCCGCGCTCACCGCGGCCGGGTTCCTGGCGCTGGGCGTGCTGTCCGGGTTCCAGCTCCTGCGGCTGACCGGGCTCGGCAGCGGCCTGTTGGACGCGGCGGCGGCGCTCGACCAGGCCGGCCGCGCGATGTCCGGCCTGGCCCGGCTGCCGATCGTCGGCCCGACGACGGGCATGCTCGCCGACGGCGTTCAGCAGGCCGCCGGCAGCGCCCGGACCACCGCAACCGACGCGGTGGCCGCGATCCGGCAGCTGGCCGTGCTCGTCGCCGTGGCGATCGCGTTGATCCCCATGCCGCTGCTGCTCGGGGCGTACCTCCCGTTGCGGCGGCACTGGGCCCGGAGCCTGCGGACCGGCCACTGGTCATGACGTGTCGCCTGGGCCCGTCAGCCGCCGGCCCGGCCAGCCGCTGACCGGACCGACCAGGGAGATCACTGCCGGCACCAGCACTGCCCGGACCAGGAACGCATCGAGGAGCACGCCGACCCCCAGGGCGAAGGCCAACTGTCGGAACGAAGCCAGCGGGATCAGCGCGACCAGTGCGAAGCTCACCGCCAGCGCCAGACCGGCCGCGCTGATCGCCCGGGTTGAACGGGGGACCGCCACGGTGAGTGCCTCGGGTAGCGGCCGGTGGCGGGCCTGCGCCCAGATGTAGCCGACGGAGAAGATGTTGTAGTCGCTGCCCAGCGCGACCAGCAGAACCGCCGCCGCGAACGGCACATAGAAGACCAGCCCGTCGGCGCCACCGAGCACCTGGAATACCAACGTGGTCAGCCCGAGCGCGGCCCCGACCGCCAGCAGGTTGCAGATCAGCAGGTACAGCGGGGCGACCAGGGCGCGCAGGAACAGCACAAGCATCAGCAGGCTGACCAGGCCCACCGCGAACGCCACCCGGCCGAGGTCGGCGTCGGCCTGCTCGACCAACGCCAGCCCCACCGCGGTGTCCCCGGCGTAGGCCACCTCGGCCCCTCCCAACCCGACGGACGCGAGCAGCTCGGGCATGGCCGCGCGCAGCATCCGCAGGTGCCCCACGGCCGTTGCGCCCAACGGGTCGCTGTCGAACACCACGAGGTAGCGAGCCGCACCGCGATCGGGAGCCAGGAACAGCCCGAGCGGCTCGAGTAGCGGCTGATCGTCCGGGCTGAGCACGGTGATCACCCCGGGTTGTCTTTGTAGCACGGCGTCGAGCGCCGACAGCGCGGCCCGGCGGTCGGCGATCCCCGGCTCCGACACGAGGACCTCGGTCGGGGACAGGATGCCGGGCGCGAACCCGGCGGCGGCCGCCTCGGTGGCAACCCGGGCCGGGCTATCGGCCGGCAGCGAAGCGATCGGCGCCACCGCGGCGCGCAGGGCCAGCAGCGGGCTGGCGGCCAGGGCGAGCAGCAGCGCCACGGCGGCCGCCACGGCTGCGGCCCGGCGCCGATCGACCAGGAACTCGATCAGTCGGGATCGCGGCACCGAGCCGCCAGCCTCGGCCGGCCCGGAGACGGAATCAGGATCGACGTCAGCCGGCCACCTGCTCGGCCAGAACACCCACCGACCCAGCACAGCCAGCAAGGCTGGCACCAGGAGAACGGCGACCACCAGACCGACCAGCACGGTCACGGCGAGGCCCGGACCCAGCTCTCGGAACAGCCCGGACTCGGCCACCACAAGTGCAGCCACACCGCAGGCCACGATGAAACCAGCGGTCAGCACGATCGGCAGGTATTCCCGAACTGCGCCTCGGGCAGCATCCCGATCGGGCTTCCCAAGCCGCAGCCGCCGCCGCATGCCGGTCAGGAAGAAGATGCTGTAGTCGGTGGTGATGCCCAGCATCAGGGCGACCACGATCGGCTCGAGCTCGCCAGGAGCGGCCACCCCGAGCGCACCGGCGAATCCCCCGATGGCTCGATCGGCCAGCAGGTATCCGGTCCCGGCGGTGATCAGCGTGACCATCGGGGCGACCACAGAGCGGAAGTTCAGCCCGACGATCAGTGCGATGGCGAGCAGCGTCGTGGTCTCGACCACTGGCAGCTCTCGCCCGATTACCGTGCCCTGCTCGATCTGCGCAGGAATCGCCCCGGCAACCCCGACCGGAAAGTCGCGGGGTTCGAGCCGACCGAGGAAGCGGTAGGCCGCGCCGTTCTGGGCGAACAGGTCGGCTGTCGGGTCGGTGAACAGATAGGTGACGAGGGTGGTGTTCGACTCACCCGCGTTCGGCACCAGGAACGGGGTGTTGAGCAACGGGAACGCGGCCAGCAGGTTCGGCTCGCCCGGGGGGTCGCCGGTAAGCGCGGCCCGGCTGACGTCGGCGGCCCGCCCCACCGCGCGAGCGATCGTCCCCGGTTGCAGGCCGGCCGGGTCCCGCTGCACCACCGCGACCCGGGTGAGCACCGGCAGGCCGAACCGGGTCACGGCGTCGACCTGCGCCCGAATCGCCGGGCCGCTGGTGCTCAGGATCCCGGACAACCCGCCTCCGGCGCCCGCGACGCCCGGCAGCAGGGCCAGCGCCAGCCAGGTGACGAGCCCGACCAGCCCGAGTACCGGCCACCGCCATCGCACCACCAGCGCGGCATAGCGCTCGGTCAGGCCGCCGCTCGAGCCGTCCACATGGGCCTCCCGAGCCAGGGGAACGGGCCGGAACTGCCGACGAGGGTAGCCGGCACGCGGGCAGTCTGCCGGGACGCGCCGCCACGGCAGAAGCCCGAGCGGTCACGTCCCCGCGGCCAACTGACGATCGCCTTACGGCCGGCCCGGATCCCGATATCGGGCATGGGCCGCGGGGTAGACCTGGCCGAGAGCCGTATTCGTCAGGAGGCCAACCGTGAGGTACTCGCCAGGCGGGAGCACCCGTCGGAGCCGGGCCGTGCACTCCGGCCGGGTCGGCCTGTTGCTCGGCGCGGCCACCCTGTCGCTGGCCGCATGCGGCATCGGTCCCGCGCCGGCCCCATCGCCGGCCCCGGCCCCGGCGCCGCCCCCGGCCAGCGCGCCGTCCACGCCGGCCCCTGCGGCCGTTGCCTGGACCGGATCGGTATGCGACGCCATCGCCCCGGTAGTGACGACGCTCAAGACACCTCCGCCCGTCGACCAGAACGCGTGGCCGGCCACGAGGCAGGCCTACCTGGGCTACCTCGACGAGGCGGTCGGCCGGACCGACAACGCGCTGCAGGCGCTGGCTGCCTCCGGGCCGCCCCCGGTCGAGAACGGGCAGCAACTCGCCGACCAGGTCCGCGCGCAGGTCGACGACCTGCGGACCGATCTCGCCGAGGCCCGTGCCGACCTCGCCGGCGCCGATCCCAACAATCCGGTCGCCCTCGGACCGGCCATCGCCGCGGTCAGCAACGTTCTGGCCTCGTTCGGCAACTCCAC
>DATMDS010000002.1:0-5613 GCA_035557575.1 Pseudonocardia sp.
GGTGAACATGGCGCCCGGCATCTCCAGGGATCCGGAGGCGTAGTAGAGCATGTCGGTGCTGGCCAGGCCGATGGCGACGACGTCGAGACCCTGCCCGGTGACGCCCTCGGCGAACGCCGCGGCGAGCGCCGGGGAGCTGTCGCGCATGTCGCGCCCGATGACGACGCCGCGGGCGCCCTCGGCACCCACCATCCGGGCCATGGCCGCGCCGAGCGCACGAGCCAGCTCCTCGTCGAGCTGCTCGCCCACCACGCCGCGGATGTCGTAGGCCTTGATGATCGCCGAAAGGTCGGTCGCAGTCGGTGCGGTCCCGGGAAGCTCAGTCACGGCTTGGCACACTATCGGGCCGCTGCGGGTGCCCGTCGGCGGTCCGCCCCAGCGCCCCGGCGGTTCAGCCGTCCGTAGGTCCGGGCAGCACCCGCAGGTGCCCGCGGCGCCCGGTACCGGCCACCGGCACCGCCTCGATCGGCCGGTCGACGCGCCCGGCCTCGCGTACCGCCTCGGCCAGCACGGTCAGGTCGTCGCTGGTCGGCTGCGGCGGGGCGAACTCGCCCTCGAAGCGCACCACCTCCCAGCCGCGGGGCGCGGTCAGCCGGTGCGCGTGCCGCGGGCAGAGGTCGTAGGAGTGCGGCTCGGCCTGCGTGGCCAGCGGACCCACCACCGCCGTGGAGTCGGCGTACACGTAGGTGAGCGTGGCCACCGCGAGCTCGGTGCACCCGGTCCGCGAACACCGCCGCACACTCAGCACGTCCGGGACGATAGCGCGCCGATCCCGCCCGGCCCCACCGCGACGCGCCCTCGGCCTGCCGTCCTCGCTGGTTACGATGCGGAAACGCTGATCACCACGTCGAGCCCGGCCACGACGGCGGACGGCGGCCGCCGCGCGCCGTAGGATCGGCGGGTGACCACCGCTCGCCGCGGGTTGCGGCGTTCGCCTCGCCGGCGTGATCGCCGGGGCCGCGGGCTGCGCGGGCTGATCTACCCACCCAGCACGCCGGCCACCCGCACCCGGGCCGAGAAGTTCGACGCGCTGGTGCTGGCCGCGCTCGAACCGATCGAGCAGCGCTGGGGCTCGGAGCTGTCCGAGCTGGACCTCGCCGTGGACGACGTGCCCGAGGTCGACGAGACCTCGCCGGACGAGGTGGTCTGGGGCCAGGGCGTGCTCGCCGACATCGGCGTGCCGCTGGCCCAGCTGGTTCCGGCCGGCGTGGACCCGGACGGGATGCCGTCGCGGGCCAGGATCGTGCTCTACCGCCGCCCGCTGGAGGCGCGGGCCAAGAGCGGCGACGAGGATCTGGCCGACCTGCTGCACGAGGTGCTGGTGGAGCAGGTGGCCGAGTACCTCAACATCGAGCCGGACGCGGTCGACGGCCCGGCGCACTGAGCGTCGGGCCGGAGGAGCGCCGGCTGCCGGGGCGTCAGATGGCCCGGCGCAGCCGCCGTCGCTCCCGCTCCGAGAGCCCGCCCCAGATCCCGAAACGCTCGTCGTGCGCGAGCGCGTAATCCAGGCACTCGGCCCGGACCTCGCAGCCGGAGCAGATGCGCTTGGCCTCGCGGGTGGAGCCGCCCTTCTCCGGGAAGAACGCCTCCGGATCGGTCTGGGCGCACAGCGCGCGCTCCTGCCAGTCCGGCTCGCCGTCCTCCGGGTCCCCGAATGACCCGACCGTCTCGCCCAACGGATCGACCAGCCGCAACGGCGTCGTCGTTATACCGTCATCCACCGATTCCACGAACCCGCCCGTACTATCGACCAGCCCCAACGCGGCTGTGATCACGTTCACTGCCCACCTCCCCGCACCAGCCCATGACCCCCACAAGCCAGAATGACACGGACGTAAGTACAGCGCTGTCAGTCCGCCTTTGGCAAGCCGTTGCTGCCGTCCGGGTGACCAGGTCCACCCGGACGGTCCCCCGTTCAGCAGAATGGGGAGGTGCATGTCGTGTCGAACCGCGTGAGCCCGTGGTTTCTCGTCCTCCTGGGGACCACGTTCGTGGGCGGGGTGCTCGCGGTACTGGGCACACCGGAAGCGGAGGCCAACGGGTCGTCGGCGCTGCTCACCGCGGGCGTGGTGGTTCTGGTGCTGGCCGGCTGGGCGGTGTCGCTGTGCCTGCACGAGTTCGGGCACGCCGTCGTGGCCTACCGCGGCGGTGACCGGTCGGTGCGCGGCAAGGGCTATCTGAACCTGGACATCCGCCGCTACACCGACATCGGGCTGTCGTTCGTGCTGCCGGTGATCTTCCTGTTGCTCGGCGGCATCCCGCTGCCCGGCGGCGCGGTGTGGATCAACCACGGGGCGATCCGGTCCCGCAGGATGCTGACCATGGTGTCGCTGGCCGGACCGCTGGCCAACCTGGTCATCGGGGCGGTGCTGACCGGCGCGGTCGCGCTGATCCCGATGCCGGCCGGGCTGGGAGTGGCGCTGAGCTGTCTGGCCCTGATCCAGGTCCTGGCCTTCGTGCTGAACATCCTGCCGGTGCCCGGCCTGGACGGGTTCGGGGCGCTGGAGCCCTACCTCGCGCCCTCGACCCGGCAGCTGACCGACCGGATCCGGCCGTGGGGCCCGATCCTGCTGTTCCTGGTGCTGATCGGGCTGCCCGGCGCCTCGCAGCTGTTCTTCGACCTCGGCGGCGCGGTCTTCGCAGTGGTCGGCGGCAACCTGCCGTTGGCCGCGACGGGCTACAACGAGCTGTTCTTCTGGCAGGGCTCCCTCGCCTGAGCCCCAGAACTGCAGTTCGGAGCCATCCCGCACTTTCAGGGCCCCGAGAACTGCGGTTCGGAGCCATCCTGCACTTCCAGGGCGGTTAGGGCTGGAGCAACTGGGCTGCGGTGACCATGGCGCCGACGGTGTCGTCGTCGGGCGGCAGCGCGACCACCGGCCACCAGCGCAGGTCGTCGGACTCGGCGCTGATGCGCGGCACCGCGCCGGCCGGCGCCCGCACCAGGAAGCGCACGTCCAGGTGCCGGGTGGGCACGCCGAGCGAGCAGGTCACCGGGTGCACGTCCAGGTGCAGCGGACCGTCCTGGATGGTCAGCCCCTCGATCCCCGACTCCTCGGACGCCTCCCGCAGCGCCGCCGCCCGCAGGGACCGGTCGCCGGGCTCGCAGTGCCCACCGAGCTGGATCCAGCGTCCGACCCGCGGGTGCAGCGTGAGCAGCGCCCGCTCCCCCGCCGCGTCCAGCACCAGGGCCGAGGCCGTGAGGTGCCCGGGGACGCAGGAGCGGGCGCAGGCGTCGTCGGGCCGGGCGGCCAGGAAGGCCAGCAGCGCCTGCCGCAACGCCTCCTGGCCGGCATCGGGTGCGCGCCACGCGCCGAGCTCCGCGGCGGCCGCCGCCGCGGCTACCACTCGAGCAGCCCGCCGGCCGGGTCACGGGGCGGGCGCGGCGTCAGCGGCTGCGCCGGCACCCCGACCGCCACCGCCCCCAGCGGTTGCCAGTCCGGCGGCAGCCCGAGCACCCGGCGCACCACGTCCGGCGCGAAGATCGTGGACCCGACCCAGCACGAGGCCAGCCCCTCGGCGGCCAGTGCCACCAGCAGCGACTGCACCGCCGCCCCGCCGGCCACGGTGAACATCGTGCGTTCCCCGACCCGCCGGGCCTCGTCCGGGTAGCGATGCATGCCGGCCCCGGTCCGGAAGGCCAGCACCAGCTCCGGGGCGCGGCGCAGCAGCTCGCCACGGCGCATCCGGCGGGCCACCTCGTCGGGTGGGCGGCCGTCGGCCTCCAGGTGCTCCCGCCAGCGCGCGGCCAGCGCGTCCAGCAGCTCGGTGCGCCGCTGCGGCGAGCGCACCCAGCCGAACCGGAACGGTGTGCTGTGGTGCGGGGCCGGCGCGGTGAGCGCCACCCCGACCGCGCGCCGCAGCGCGTCCTGCGCCACCGGTTCGGCGGCGAAGTCGCGGGTGCTGCGGCGCAGCAGCACCGCCTCCCGCCGGCCGCGGTCGATCGCCTCGTCGGTGCCCAGCCAGAACAGGTCCTCGTCCAGCGGGCGCACCAGCTCGCGGGCGGTGGAGCCGTCGTCGGCCGCCCGCAGGCCGCGCACCACGGCCACCGGGAGCCCGCCGAGCTTGCCCTTGACCAGGTCCGCGGCGCCGGCCAGCTCGTCGGCCAGTGCCACCTCGGTGACCAGCAGCTCGTTACCCTCCGCATCCGTTGCCCCCGCGTAGCGGTGCAGCACCGGCAGCCCGGCGGACCCGATGGCCACGTCGGTCTGCCCGACCCGCCAGGACCGGCCCATGGTGTCGGTGATCAGCACGGCGACGTCCACGCCGAGCCGGCGCCGCAGCTCGGCCCGCAGCCGGGCGGCGCTGCCGTCCGGGTCGGCCGGCAGCAGGGCCAGCTCGTCGCGGCGCACGTTGGAGCCGTCCACCCCGGCCGCGGCCTGCACGATGCCCAGCTTCCCGGCCACGATCAACGTCCGGCCGCGGCGGGCGAGCACCCGCTCGGTCTCGGCGTCGACCAGCTCCCGGCGCAGCGCGTCCCTGGCCTCCGGGTCGGTCGGCGCCGGCACCAGCCGGCCCTCCACCTTGGAGACCACTTTGGACGTCACCACGAGCACGTCGCCGTCCGCCAGCCACGGCGCCGCATCCACGATGGACGCGGCCAGGTCGTCGCCGGGGCGGAACTCGGGCAGGCCGGGCAGCGACAGCACGCTGATCGCGTCCGGGGCCGCGTGGTCGGCCGGCGCGGTCACGGCTCGACCCCGCACAGCTCCAGGGCGCGGCGCGCCATCTCGGCCGTGGCCCGCACGTCCGACATCAGCAGCGGCACCGTCCGGACCGGCACGCCGGGCACCTCGGCGGCGTCCCCGGTGTGCACCAGCCAGCCGTCGAGCAGCCCGCCGTCGGGCCGGGCGCCGTAGTGCCGCCCGACGGCCTCGGCGCTGGACTCGACCCCGATCGCCGCCAGGCAGGCGTCGGCCATCCCGCGCACCGGGCGCCCGCCCACGATCGGCGACAGGCCGACGATCTTCGCGGCGGTGCCGGTCAGCGCCTCGCGGGCGCCGGGGACGTCCAGCAGCGACCCGATGCTGACCACCGGGTTGGACGGCGCGATCAGCACCGCATCGGCCCCGGCCAGGGCCGCGGACACGGCGGGCAGCACCCGGGCCTGCTCGGCGCCGATCGAGGCGAACGAGTGCGGGGCCGGCGCGGCCTTGTGCCGGATCCACCACTCCTGGAAGTGGATCGCCTTGCGCGCCTTCGGCCCGGTCTCCGGGTCGTCGATCACGACGTGCGTCTCCACCCGATCGTCGGTGACCGGCAGCAGCGTGACCCCGGGCTGCCAGCGGTGGCACAGCGCCGCCGTGACGTCGGAGAGCGGGAAGCCGGCGCGCAGCATCCTCGTGCGGACCAGGTGGGTGGCGGTGTCCCGGTCGCCGAGCCCGAACCAGGACGGGTCGGCGCCGTAGGCGGCCAGCTCGTCGCGCACCGCCCAGGTCTCCCCGGCCCGGCCCCAACCGCGCTCTGGGTCGATGCCGCCGCCCAAGGTGTACATGCAGCTGTCCAGGTCGGGGCAGATCCGCAGGCCGTGCAGCCAGATGTCGTCGCCCACGTTGACCACCGCGGTGATCTCGTGCTGCGCGTCGTCACCCGCCTCGCCGGGCCCGACCGCGGGCA
>DATMDS010000003.1:0-8730 GCA_035557575.1 Pseudonocardia sp.
GCCAAGAAGAAGGACACCGCCGCCGAGGCGACCAAGGCCGCCGGCAGCAGCAAGGCCGCCAAGGCCACAGCTGCTGACACCAAGGCGGCGAAGAGCTCCGCCGACAAGAAGGCGGCCGGCAAGAAGGCGGCCGGCAAGGTCAAGTCCGACTCCAAGTCCGACTCCAAGAAGAAGGCCGGCAAGGGCAAGAAGGGCAAGAAGTAGCCGTCACCCCCCGGTTGCTGCCCCGATCCCGCCCTTCGGCTCCCGGTAGTAGTCGGCGCTGCGCAGGCCGTCGGCTCCGAAGCCCAGCGCCCACGTGCTGGCCTTGCGGGCCGGCACGTCGTCCGGGTCGACGCCCGGGATCGATCGGCCGACGACCAGCATGGCCACGAGGTCCGGGATCACCCCGCCCTGGCTGCTGATCACGGTGACCCCGGGCTGCGCGGCCAGCTCGGTCAACCGGGACAGGGCGGCCGGCGGGTTCGCCCAGTAGCCCTCCTCGCCGAGCCGGGGTTCGACGCCCATGTCGACGCCGAGTCGAGCGGCCAGCGGCCCGATGGTGTCCCGGCACCGTCGCGGAGGTGCGGTGTACAGCCGATCCGGGCCGAACAGCGCCAGCAGCTCGTCCAGGTGCTCGGCCTGCGCCCGCCCGGTCGCGGAGAGCGGCCGCAGCGCGTCCTCGCCCTCCCACTGGCTGCGGCTGCCGGCCTTGGCGTGCCGGACCAGCAGCACCATCGAGCGCGGCGGCCCGATCTCGGTGAAGCGGTGCAGCACCTCACGGTCGTGCTGGTAGCTCAGCAGCGCTGCGGCCTCGTCGAGCGGCAGCCAGCGCAGCTCGTCGGTCTCGTGGTTGGCCACGAACCCGCCGCCGCCGGCCTCGGCGGCCCAGTAGCGCACCAGCTTGCTGCCTTCCGCCACCTCGTACCGGACGTCGCCGAGCAGCGCGCCGAGGCGGCAACGCTGACCGGTCTCCTCGGCCACCTCACGGGCGGCCGCGAACGGCATCGCCTCGTCCGGGTCGAGCTTGCCCTTGGGGAAGGACCAGTCGTCGTAGCGCGGACGGTGCACCAGCGCCACCTGCGGCCCGTCCGGACCGGGCCGGTACAGCACCGCCCCGGCCGCGAGCACATCGATGCCGGCCGGGTCGACCGGCGAGATCGAGAGTGTCATTCCGCGGCGGCGAGGGCCGTGAGCGCGTGCCGCAGCATCATCTCCGCCTGGTGGTCGCGCACCGGGGACACGTCGGAGCCCGGAGGCGGCGAGGGCTCCCAGGATCCGTCGGCGTGCAGCATCCAACACCGGGTGGCCGGATCGAGGCAGGAGTCGAGCACGCCGCCGAGCAGCGCGGCCAGCTGCGGATCGGCCACCCGCAGCAGCACCTCGACCCGGCGGTCCAGGTTGCGGTGCATCATGTCGGCGCTGCCGATCCAGTACTCGTCGGCCATGCCGAAGTGGAACACCCGGGAGTGTTCGAGGAAGCGGCCCAGGATGGAGCGCACGACGATGTTCTCGCTCAGGCCCTGCCGCCCCGGCCGGAGCGCGCAGATCCCGCGCACCACCACGTCGACCGGCACGCCGGCCTGCGACGCCCGGTAGAGCGCGTCGATGACCTGCTCGTCCACCAGGGAGTTGACCTTGATCCGAATCCGGGCGGCGTCGTTGCCCTTGCGCCGTGCCTCGATCTCGTCCTCGATCTTGCGGATGATCCCGCGCCGGACGCCGTAGGGCGCCACCATGAGGCTGCGGTAGGAGGTCTGGCGGGAGTAACCGGTCAGCGAGTTGAACAGGTCGGTGAGGTCGGCGCCGATCGTCGGGTCGGCGGTGAGCACCCCCATGTCCTCGTACAGCCGGGCGGTCTTCGGGTTGTAGTTGCCGGTGCCGATGTGGCAGTAGCGCCGGATCACCGAGCCCTCCTGGCGGACCACGAGCAGCGTCTTGCAGTGCGTCTTGAGGCCGACCAGCCCGTAGACCACGTGCACGCCCGCCTTCTCCAGCTCACGCGCCCAGCGGATGTTGGCCTGCTCGTCGAACCTGGCCTTGATCTCGACCAGGGCCACCACCTGCTTGCCGGCCGCGGCCGCGTCGATCAGGGCGTCGACGATGGGGGAGTCGCCGGACGTGCGGTAGAGCGTCTGCTTGATCGCCAGCACGCCCGGGTCGGCGGCGGCCTGCTCGACAAAGCGCTGCACGCTTGTGGAGAACGAGTCGTACGGGTGGTGCACGAGCACGTCGCCGTCGCGCAGCGTCGCGAAAACGCTGCGCGGGGTCTCCCGCTCGGCGAAGGCAGGGTGGGTCGCCGGCACGAACGGCTCGTCCTTGAGGTCCGGACGGTCCACCGCGTGCAGCGCCCACAACGCGGTCAGGTCGAGCAGGCCCGGCACCGTCACCACATCGCCCGGGTCCACGTCCAGCTCCCGCAGCAGCAGCTCGAGCACGTGCTCGCTGATGGTGTCGGTCACCTCCAGCCGAACCGGCGGGCCGAACCGGCGCCGGGCCAGCTCGCGCTCCAGGGACTTCAACAGGTCCTCGTCGCGGTCCTCCTCGACCTCCAGGTCAGCGTTGCGGGTGACCCGGAAGGCGTGCACCTCGGCCACCTCCATGCCGGTGAACAGCTCGTCCAGGTGGGCAGCGATGAGATCCTCGACGGGCAGGAACGTGATCGTCCCGTCGTCGGTGCTCACCCGCACCAGCCGGGGCACGTTGGGCGGCACCTTGACCCGGGCGAACCGCTCGGTGCGCCCCTCCGGGTCGCGGACGGTCACCGCCAGGTTGAGCGACAGCCCGGAGATGTACGGGAAGGGGTGTGCCGGGTCCACCGCCAGCGGGGTGAGCACCGGATAGACCTGGGCGGAGAAGTAGGCGTGCAGCCGCCCGCGCTGAGCGTCGGACAGCTCGTCCCAGCGCAGGATGCGGATGCCGGTGGCCTCCAGCTCGGGGCGGACGTGGTCGAGGAAGACCCGCGCATGCGCCACGGCTATGGCCTGGGAACGGGCGGCGATCCGAGCCAGCTGCTCGCGTGGGGACAGCCCGTCGGCGCTGCGCACGGCCAGCCCGGTCTCGTCGCGGCGCTTCAGCCCGGCCACCCGGACCATGTAGAACTCGTCGAGGTTGGAGGCGAAGATGGCCAGGAACTTCGCCCGCTCCAGCAGCGGCTGGCTGGTGTCCTCGGCCAGGGCCAGCACGCGGGCGTTGAAGTCCAGCCAGGAGAGCTCGCGGTTGAGGTAGCGGTTGTCGGGCAGCGCGGATGCCGGCGCCGGGGTCCGCGCCGCCGGGACCGTTGCACTGATCGTCGAGACCGCGCCGTTGGACCCGGCCACGGGCGTCGGCGGCCGATCGGAGGTGCGCGCCTCGGTCGGGGGTGCGGTCGGTCCTGGCTGGCGCTTGCGTTCGGGGCCGGCTCCGTCCTCGGTGGCCGTGGCGCTCGCGGGCCGGTTGACCGCGCGAACGGGTCGCGCCGCGGGGCGCGCGGTGCGGTCGCGGGCGGCGTCCGGCTCGGGAGCGGTGTGCCTGGGATCTCGAGCCGGTCTCTTGTTCGCCTTGTCACCCACGCCGGTGATTGTGGCTCACCGCGGGGGCTGGTGCCCGGGGCAGTCGCCTGTCATCTGAGTGAATCGTGTCCCCGGACGGAAGCAGGCGCCGGCGACGACTCGCGCGCACCGGTGGACGGGACGCCCATGGCGAGTCCATGTGTTCGCCCGGCCGGCTGTGGTCACCGCTGCCGGTCGGCCCAGCTGGAGTCGCAGCCGACGGTGCTGCTCGCACCGCGCATTCGACAGGATGCCGGGACCGGAGGCCACCGACGGTTACATGATCAGCGCTTGTGGTGCATGAGGTGCACAGGTGATTCGCAGGTACCGCAAAAGCTGATCATGTCGGGGCAGGCGGGGGCGGGCCGCCCGCGCGGTCAGCAGTGCGGGGTCGGTGCGAGGACGCAGCGGGTGTGGGCGCCCAACCCCAGCTCGGCGGCCCGCACCAGGTCGTCGGCCGTATCCACGTCGCGGCGCAGCCCCGGCCACTCGCCCACCAGCTGGCGGGCGCCGGAGCGGCGGTGCGCGGCCGCCGACCCGACCCCGAACCGCGGATCCAGCGGCCAGCCCGCGGCCGCGACCAGCAAGGTGGTGCCGGTCCCGCCGGCATCGGCCACGAATGCCCGCCCCGCACCGGCGGCGAACTCCGCCACCGCGGCCGCGACCGCCGCGTCGAGCTCGTCGGCGCGCAGCGCGGGCAGGTCGGCCGGTAAGGCGCCGATCACGGCGCCAGGGTCGCGCCGGCGCAGCGTGTCGGCGCCCAGCGTGTAAGCCGCGTTCAGCCCGGCCGCCGGCCCGTCCGGCAGCACCTCGACGCCCACCGCGGCCAGCTCGGCGGCCACCACGGGGTCGGAGCCGATCACGAGCAGGCTGCGGACCCGGCCGGCCGCGCGCACCGCGGTCACCGTGTCGTGCAGCAGGGCCAGCGCCAGCCGGGCGTGTGCGGCCGGCGCGCCCAGGCCGCCGTCGGCCGCGCCGCGCAGCCGCGACTTGGCGGTGCCGAGCGGCTTGACCGGGATGATCAGATCCGCAGCGGTGATCGTGGAGGGCACCGTCCCATGGTGACAAAAGTCGCGCGGCGGCCGGCGGCCGAGCGGTGATCCTCACGCTGGAGTTGGACCGCGGCCACTCGGCCGGTCAGACTCGGGCATCCCCGGCCAGGAGCGGAGGACGTGTGAGGCGGGAGAAGCGTGGCTTCTGGATCGCGTTCTGCGCGGTCTTCTTCTACCCGATCGGATGGCTGGTCGGCCGGAGCCGGTTCGAGGGCAGGGCGAACATTCCGGCCGAGGGCGGGGTGCTGCTGGTCGCCAACCACGTCTCGCACCTGGATCCGATCTTCAGCGGGCTGGAGGTCGACAAGGCCGGGCGGGTGCCGAGGTTCCTGGCCAAGCACAGCCTCTGGGGGGTGCCGCTGCTCGGCCAGGCCCTGCGCGGCAGCGAGCAGATCCCCGTCTACCGCAACTCGGTGGATGCGCAACAGAGCCTGAGCGCCGGCACCGACGCCCTCAACCGCGGCCTGTCGGTGATCATCTATCCGGAGGGCACGATCACCCGGGACCCCGACGGATGGCCCATGCAGGGCCGGACCGGCGTGGCCCGACTGGCGCTGACCACCGACGTCCCCGTGGTGCCGATGGTGCACTGGGGCACCCGCGAGGTGCTCGACGGCTACCGGCACCGGTTCCGGCCGCTGCCCCGCAAACCGATCACGGTGCGCTGCGGGGAGCCGGTGGACCTGTCCGCCTACCGGGGCCGTCCGCTGGACGCGGAGCTGCTCCGGGAGGTCACCGACGTGATCATGGGGCGAGTGCGGGACCTGCTCGCCCAGGTCCGGGACGCCCCGGCGCCTGCCGGGTTCTACCCGCGCCCGGGACCGTCGTCGTGACCGGCCGCGGGGCGACGGCGTGACCGCCGACGTGCTCTTCCTCGCGGAGGCGGCGCCATGACCGCCGACGTGCTCTTCCCCGCGGAGGCGGCGTCATGACCGCCGACGTGCTCTCTCCCGCGGAGGCGGCGTCATGACCGCCGCGGAGATCCGCCGGGTCGCGGTGCTCGGAGCCGGATCGTGGGGCACCACGTTCGCCAAGGTACTGGCCGACGCCGGGCGCGAGGTGCGGCTGTGGGCCCGCCGGCCCGAGGTGGCGGCGGGGATCAACGACAGCCACACGAACCCGGACTACCTGCCCGGCGTCGAGCTCCCGGCGCTGCTCACCGCGAGCACCGATGCGACGGCCGCGCTGGACGGGGTCGATGCGGTGGTGCTCGCCGTGCCGTCGCAGACACTGCGCACCAACCTGGCCGGCTGGCGGGAGCTGCTCCCGCCAGGAGCGCTGCTGGTCAGCCTGGCCAAGGGGGTCGAGCTGGGCACGCTGGCCCGGATGAGCGAGGTCGTGATCGACGTCGCCGGGGTCGGGCGCGATCAGGTCGCCGTGCTCACCGGGCCGAACCTGGCCCGCGAGATCGCCGCCGAGGAACCGACGGCCACCGTGATCGCCTGCTCCGACCACGATCGCGCGGTGGCGCTGCAGCGGGCCTGCACCACCGGCTACTTCCGCGCCTACACGGAGACCGACGTGGTCGGCTGCGAGGTGGGTGGGGCCAACAAGAACGTGATCGCCCTGGCCTGCGGGATGGCGGCCGGGATGGGGTTCGGGGACAACACCCGCGCCTCGTTGATCACCCGCGGGCTGGCCGAGACCGCCCGGCTCGGGGTGGCGCTGGGCGCCGACCCGATGACCTTCTCCGGGCTGGCCGGGCTCGGGGACCTGGTGGCCACCTGCTCGTCGCCGCTGTCGCGCAACCGCACCTTCGGCGAGCGGCTGGGCCGCGGGGAGACGCTGGAGGGGGCCGATGAGGCCAACCACGGGCAGGTGGCCGAGGGCGTCAAGTCGTGCTCGTCGATCTGCGCCCTGGGGGAGCGGTACGGGGTGGAGCTGCCGATCGCGGACGCCGTGCGCCGGGTCTGCCACGAGGGCCTGTCGGTGGCCGAGATGGGCAAGGAACTGATCAGCCGCGCGCCCCGTGCCGAACGCGCGTGACCGCGCCTGTGAGTGGCGAGCCGCGTTCTAGCACAGCTCGGCACTCACGACCTCCGGGCGACGGCACCCGCTGCGTACACGGCGGCGGCTCTCAGCCAGCCGGCGTCGGCGAGCCGCTGCACCCCGGCCCGGCGCTGTCCTCGACGTTCCACCTCGGACTGCCCGGCGAGCCCACCCCGGCGGACTTCTACGGGCGCGCCGGCAACCCCACCTGGCGGGCTCTCGAGACGGCCCTCGGCGACCTCGACGGCGGTGACTGCGTGCTGTTCGCCTCCGGCATGGCCGCGATCCGGGCGGTGTTCGGGCTGGCGGCCGCCGACGGGGCGTTGGTGCTGCCGTCGGACGGCTACTACCTGGCCCGCGCGCTCGCGCACGCCGAGCTGGCGCCGCTCGGGGTTCCGGTGCGCGAGGTACCCACGGCGGGGGAGTGGCCGCCCGACACGCTCGACGGCGCCGCGCTGGTCCTGCTGGAGACCCCGTCCAACCCGGGCCTGGACGTCGCCGACATCGCGGCCGTGGCCGCCGCCGCCCGCGCCGCCGGGGCGCTGCTCGCGGTGGACAACACCACCGCCACCCCGCTCGGCCAACAGCCGCTCGCGCTGGGCGCGGACCTGGTGGTGGCCAGCGACACCAAGGCGCTGTCCGGGCACGGCGACGTGGTCCTCGGGCACGTCAGCGCCCGCGATCCGGCGCTGGCCGCCCGGCTGCGGGAGGCCAGGACGCGCAGCGGTGCGGTACCCGGGCCGATGGAGGTGTGGCTGGCGCACCGCGGCCTGGGCACCCTGGACCTGCGGCTGGCCCGGCAGGCGGAGAACGCCGCCGCGCTGGTGGCAGCGATGCACGGGCACCCGGCGGTGTCGGACGTCCGCTGGCCGGGGCATCCGGCCGACCCCGCGCACGACATCGCGGCGCGCCAGATGCGGCGCTGGAACGGGGTGCTGCGGTTCACCCTGGCCTCCGAGGATGCGGTGGGGCGGTTCCTGGCCGCGTCCACATTGGTCGGATCGGCGACCAGCTTCGGCGGGCTGCGCACCACCGCGGACCGCCGGCAGCGCTGGGGCGACGACGTCCCGCCCGGCCTGCTCCGGCTCTCGGCCGGCTGCGAGGACCCCGTCGACCTGGTCCGGGACGTGCTCACAGCGCTCGGCTAGCCGCTCGACGCGCATATCGACCAGGCCGTCTCAATTTCACACGTGCGCACCACCGACTGGCTATGGTCTGATCTGCGCAGGGAGGTGGTCGTGTGAAGCACCGACAACCCGACCCCACCGGCGCCGACCCCGAACCAGGGGAGGCGCCGGGGGTCACGCCGGACCCGGGCGTGACCCCGATGGGGTGCCGGGTGCTCCTGCTCAACGCCACCTTCGAGCCGCTGGCCGTCGTCACCGCCAAGCGCGCCATCGTCCTGATGCTTGCCGGCAAGGCCGAGTGCGTGGAGGAAACTGCCTCCGGCGCCGCCTTCCACTCGGAGACTCTGACCATCCCCGCGCCCACGGTGATGCGCCTGTCCCGCTACGTCCGGGTGCCCTACCGCCGTGCGGTTCCGATGACCCGGGCCGGCGTGCTGCGCCGCGACGGTCGCCGCTGCGCCTACTGCAGCCGACGCGCCGACACCATCGACCACGTCGTGCCGCGCAGCCGCGGCGGCACTCACACCTGGGACAACTGCGTGGCCGCCTGCCGGGTGTGCAACTCCCGCAAGGCCGACCGCCTGATCGAGGAGCTGGGCTGGACGCTGGCCGGTCCGCCACGGGCGCCGAGTCGGGCGGCGGGCGGGCTGCTCGTGCTGGCGGTCGAGCCGTTGCCGGCATGGGAGCCGTGGTTGGTCGCGGTCGCCTGATCGCGCAGGTTGTCACCCGCTCTGGTCGGTGGCTCGGAGTGCGGGGCGGTCGCGCAAGTGCATGATCGACGCGCGTGCTGGATCGGGGGCCTTGCCCATCGCGGGCCGGCCGTCACGTTGGTGTGGATCAAGCGTGTCTGGCGGCACTATCCTCGCCACCTCGTGCGCCGGCCACCAACAGCCCGACCGCGGTCGCCAGACCCCAGACCACCACCAGCCAGCGGGCGGCGACGGGCCGGCGAGCGGCGGCATGTCTACCCGAGTTCACCAAGCCCGGGCCCCGCTCGATCTCGATGTATGGGGAAGCCGCCGATGCCGATGGGGCGGAAGGAAGCGAAGGATT
>DATMDS010000004.1:0-38467 GCA_035557575.1 Pseudonocardia sp.
GCCTTGCGGAAGGCCGGCTTGCTGCCGGCCGTCTCGGACCGCGCGTTGATCATGCGAGCGCCGGCCTTCGCGTCCTTCGACCAGGACGGCACCAGGCCCCAGCGGACCATCCGCAGGGTGCGCTCCACGGTGTCCGGATCCGGCGTGCCGTCCTCGTCCCGCGGGTGCCGCTGGACCACGGTGACGATCTGCTTGGTGGGTGCCACGTTGTAGTCCGCGCGGGCCGCGCCGTCGGTCGCGTCCACCGCGCGGAACTCGTCGGCCAGGTCGGCGGGTGCCTTGATCGAGGCGTATCGACCGCACATGGGTCCATCGTGTCACGGCCGGACCGTCCCGTTGCGCAGCGAGATCGCCGAGGCCCGTACGCCGCCGCCGCGACCCTGTGGCCGACCCGCCGGGAGGTCGGCCGGTGCTGCTCGGATCGGGTGGCTCCGGATGCGCCATCATGGCGTCGTGAGCGGCCCCGACACTCGACCCTGGCCCGCGCCGGCCGCCTCCGGTCCGGTGCGCGGCCGGGTCGGCGTGCCCGGCTCGAAGTCCGTGACGAACCGGGCGCTGCTGCTGGCCGCGCTGTCCGGTGCGGCGGCGAACGTGCGCGGCGCGCCGGACACCCGGGACAGCGCGCTGATGATCGGCGCGCTGCGGGCGCTCGGCGTCCCGATCACGGTGTCCCCCGACGGTGCGTCCACCCACGTCGCCTTCGGCGCGCACCACGGGCTGCGCGGTGGTGGTGCGGTGGACTGCGGCCTGGCCGGCACCGTGATGCGCTTCGTGCCGCCGGCCGCCGCGCTGGCCGACGGCCCGGTGCGCTTCGACGGTGACCCGCGGGCACGGGAGCGGCCGATGAGCACCGTGCTCGACGCGCTGCGCACGCTGGGCGCCCGGGTCGACGGGGACCGGTTGCCCTTCACCCTGCACGGCACCGGCGGCCTGGCCGGTGGCGACGTGGTGATCGACGCGTCGGCGTCCTCGCAGTTCGTGTCCGGCCTGCTGCTGTCCGGGGCCTGCTTCGACAAGGGCGTCACGGTCCACCACGACGGGCGGCCGGTGCCGTCGCTGCCGCACATTGAGATGACCGTCGACATGCTGCGCGCCGCCGGCGTCGGGGTGGACGACTCGGCCCGCAACGTCTGGCGCGTCGAGCCCGGCCCGGTGGTGGCCCGGGACTGGCTGGTCGAGCCGGACCTGTCCAACGCCGCGGTCTTCCTGGCCGCCGCCGCGGTGACCGGCGGGGAGGTCACCGTGGCCGGCTGGCCGACCGAGTCCACCCAGCCGGGCGCCGAGATCCTGCCCGTGCTGACCCGCGCCGGCTGCACGGTCAGCGCCGGCCCCGACGGGATGACGGTGACCGGGCCCGCCCAGTTGGCCGGCGTGGACATCGACCTGCACGACGCGAGCGAGCTCACCCCCACGGTGGCGGCGCTGGCCGCGCTGGCCGTCGGCCCGTCCCGGATCCGCGGGGTCGCGCACATCCGCGGCCACGAGACCGACCGGCTGGCCGCGCTGGCCACCGAGCTGGGCGCGCTCGGCGCCGACGTGGCCGAGACCCCTGACGGCCTGGCCATCCGCCCGGCGCCGCTGCGGGCCCGCCCGGACCGGCCGTGGCGCGCCTACGCCGACCACCGGATCGCCACCGCGGGCGCGCTGATCGGGCTCGCCGTCCCCGGGATCGCCGTGGACGACATCGGCTGCACGGACAAGACGTTCCCCGACTTCCCGATGATCTGGGCCGGGCTGCTGGGTGTGGGCTGATCGGGTGTGGCGCGTGCGGTGAGCGAGCGTGCGAGCGAACCATGTCACAGCGCCTGCGCGCAGCGCCGACCGAGCGCAGCGAGGGAGGGCAGTGAGCGAGCGTGCGAGCGAACCTTTGTCACAGCGCCTGCGCGCAGCGCCGACCGAGCGCAGCGAGGGAGAGCGATGAGCGGGCGGGAGTACGACGAGTCGGACGTGCGCGTGCGTGCGGGCCGGCGCAGCTCCCGGCCGCGCACCAAGCGCCGCCCGGAGCACGCCGACGCCGAGCCGGCCATGGTGACCACGGTCGACCGCGGCCGTTGGACCTGCGCCCCGGGCGGCGACAGCGCGGCCGCCCCGGTCACCGCGATGCGGGCCCGCGAGCTCGGCCGCACGCCGATCGTGGTCGGCGACCGGGTCGGGCTGGTCGGTGACCTGACCGGCGCCCCGGACACGATCGCCCGGATCGTGCGGGTGGCGGAACGGGCCACCCTGCTGCGGCGCACCGCGGACGACGACGACCCCTACGAGCGGATCGTGGTGGCCAACGCCGAGCAGCTGATCATCGTGACCGCGGTGGCCGACCCGGAGCCGCGGACCGGGTTCGTGGACCGCTGCCTGGTTGCCGCCTACGCCGGCGGGCTGACCCCGGTGCTGTGCCTGACCAAGGGCGACCTGGCCGACCCGGAGCCGTTCGCCGCCCAGTACCGCGAGCTGGACATGCCGGTGCTGGTGACCCGGCGCGACCGATGGCCGCAACCCCTGGCCGAGCTGCTGGCCGGGCGGGTCTCGGCGCTGGTCGGGCACTCGGGCGTGGGCAAGTCCACGCTGGTCAACATGTTGCTGCCGGACGCCGACCTGGCCGTGGGCCGGGTGTCGGGGGTCGGCAAGGGCCGGCACACGACGGTGGCGGCGCTGGCCTTGCCGCTGTCCGCGCAGCGCGGCGGCGGCTGGGTGGTCGACACGCCGGGGGTGCGCTCGTTCGGGCTGGCCCACGTCACCCCGGACGACGTCCCGGCCGCGTTCGACGACATGGCCGCGGCGATCGAGGACTGCCCGCGCGGCTGCGGGCACTTCGGCCCGCCCGCGGACCCGGAGTGCGCGCTCGACGTCCTGGTCGCGGCGGGCCGGCTGCGGCCGGGCCGGCTGGCCGCGCTGCGGCGGGTGCTGGTGGCCCTGCAATAGCCGTGCACGGCACGACCACCGGACCCGCCCGACGGCCGATGCGTCGAGCGGGCCGCGGTGGCACGATGGTCGATCATGACGTCCGGCGACCCGGCCTCGATCCGCATCGGCACCGACGAGCGCGCCGCGGCGATGGCGGCGCTCGACGAGCACCTGGCCAAGGGCCGGCTGGGCGTGGAGGAGTACGGCGACCGGTCCGCGGCCGCCGCGAACGCCGTGTTCGCCGCCGACCTGGCCACGCTGTTCACCGATCTGCCGGCCCCGCACCCCACCCTCCCCGGCATCGTCACCCGCCCGGACGACGGCGCGGTGGCGCCGCACCAGGTGCCGCCCCCGGACCGGGCGGCCGAGCGTCCCGGCGCCGCCCTCGAGAAGTGGGGCCCGCGGTTGGTCGCGCTCTCCCCGATCCTCGCGCTGCTGCTGTTCCTGGCCACCCGCCAGTGGTGGTGTTTCCTGCTGATCCCGGTGGTGGGCGCGCTGGTGTACGGCGGTGCCGGCCGCCGCGGCGACAGCCGTCCGTGACCGGTCCGCGGCACCGCTGGCTGCACGCGTTCGTGGACGTGCCGCCGCAGTCGGCGGACCGGTCGGCCCGCTTCTGGGCGGCGGTCGCCGGGGCGCGGATCGGCGCGCCGTGGCCCGGGCACCCGGAGTTCCGCTCCCTCGAGCCGGCCACCGGCACCCGCTACCTGCACGTCCAGGCCCACGACGGTCCGCCCCGGGTGCACCTGGACCTGGTCAGTGCGGACGTCGACGCCGACACCGCGCGACTGGTCGAGCTGGGCGCCGTGGCGCACACCCGGGAGCGCTGGTGGCAGGTGCTGACCTCCCCGGGCGGGCAACCGTTCTGCCTGGTCGAGGAGGCGCAGCCGCGGGCCCGGCCCGATCCGGTGCGCTGGCCGGGCGGGCACCGCAGCCGGGTCGCCCAGCTCGCGCTGGACATCCCGGCGGCGCGCTACGACGCGGAGTGGGCGTTCTGGCGGGCCGTGACCGGGTGGGCGGACCGCACCGGCCGCCGGCCCGAGTTCCGCTGGCTGCTGCCGCCCGCGGCCGCACCGCTGCAGCTGCTGCTGCACCGGCTCGGCGACGACGATCCCGACCAGCGGGTGCGCGGCCACCTGGACATCGGCACCGACGACATCGCCGCCGAGGTCGGGAGAGTGACGCAGCTCGGCGCCACCGTGACCGCCGACCGGCAGGGCCACGGCGGGGGCTGGGTCACGCTGCGCGACCCGATCGGGCTGCCGTTCTGCGTCACCCCGCAACCACCCGACTGAGTGATCGCCGGGCGGTGAGCGGTGGCGCTCAGGCCTGCCCGCGCAGCAGGAAGGCGATCTCCGACGGGCCGTACCAGGCCAGCTCGTGGTCCTCGGCCTCGCCGACGAGGAACTCCGCGTCCAGGTCGCCCATGTCCGCGGCGTCCACCGCCGCGGCGGCCTGGGCCACCGCGTACTCGGCGTCGGCGTCGTCGATGTGCACCGACACCACCTTTTCCAGCGGCACCGGTCCGGCGATCCGCACCGCCCCGCCGTCCAGGTCGGGCCGCAGGGTCACCTCGTCCAGGTCGGCGGCCAGCACCACCCGGCGGGCCGGTACGCCGTCCTCACCGAGCCCGAGCTCCACCGCGAGCAGCCGCAGCGACGCCCGGGCCGCCTCCAGCATGGCCGCGTACTCCAGCTCCTCGTCGTCGCCGCTGGTGTAGAACTCGCGCAGCGCCGGGGTCAGCGCGAACGCGGTGCCCCCGATCGGTTCCAGGAGCCCGACGGCGATCAGCTTGTGCAGCATCGGCCAGGTCGCCGGCACGTAGACCCTCATAGGCCGGTCCTCATTCTCAGCCCGCCGTCGCGAGCAGCTCGTCGAGCGATTCCCCCACCATGCCGGCCAGCGCGTCCACGTCCCACATCGCGTCCCGGTCGCCGTTGAAGCCGTAGAACACGCCACCGTCGTACGAGGTCAGCCCGATGGCCAGCGCCTGCCCCTTGGCCAGCGGGACGACCGGGAACATCTCCAGCATCCGCGCGCCGGCAGCGTAGAGCGGGAACTGCGGTCCCGGCACGTTGGTCACCACCAAGTTGAAGATCCGTTTCGAGATGTCGCTCGCGGCGCGGGCACCCAGCGCGTGCAGGGTAGGCGGGGCGAACCCCCCGAACCGGACCAGGGTGGCAGCGCCGACGGACTGGACACGCGCGGTGTGCTCCCGCATCGCGTGCGTGACGTGGTGCAGCCGCACCACCGGGCTCGGCTCCCCCACCGGCAGGTCGACGATGAACGACGACACCCGGTTGCCGAGCGAGCCCGCGCTGGACGAGCTGGGCACGTCGGCCTCGCCGCGCACCGACAGCGGCACCATCGCCCGCAGCACGGTCGACGGCGTGACCGGCTCGCCGCGCAGCAGCAGCCAGTTCCGCAAAGCTCCGGCGACCACGCTCAGCACCACGTCGTTGACGGTGCAGCCGTGCGCGGCCCGGACCGTGCGGTAGGCGTCCAGGTCGGTGCGGGCGATGGCGAAGCGGCGGGCCGCGGAGATCTCGACGTTGAGCGGGGCGCCGGGGGCCCGCCGGCTCGCGGTGCGGGCCATCGAGAGCAGGCCGGTGGCGAGCGTGGCCACCTTGCCGATGGTGGCCAGCGCGTCGGTCGCGGCCGAGCGCGCGGCCTCCAGCACCAGCCCGGGCCGGACCGCGGCCTCCGCGATCGCGGCCAGCACCAGCTCCCCGGCGCCCGGCTCGGGCTGCGGCATCCACAGCTGCGCCTCGACCCGGCGCGGCTGCGCCGACACGTCCAGGATGACCTGCCCGATGTCGATCGCGCTGATCCCGTCGACCATGGCCTGGTGGGTCTTGGTCAGGACGGCGGTGCGCCCCCGGGCCAGCCCCTCGACCAGGTACATCTCCCACAGCGGCCGGGAGTGGTCGAGCGGCCGCGACATCAGCCGGGCCACCAGCTCCGTGAGCTGCGCGTCCGATCCCGGCTTGGGCAGCGCGGAGCGCCGGACGTGGTAGGCCACGTCGAAGTCGGGATCGTCGATCCACACCGGGCGGGCCAGGTTCCCCGGCACCGGACGCACCTTCTGCCGGTAGCGCGGCACCAGCGGGATCCGCTGCTCGATCAGCTCGACCAGCCCGTCGTAGTCGAAGCCGGTGCGCGGGCGCCGGAACACCGCCACGCCGCCGACGTGCATCGGGGTGGTCGGCTGCTCCAGGTACAGGAAGGAGGCGTCGAGCGCGGAAAGCCGGGACGGCATGGAGCCAGATCCTAGGTCGATCACCCCCACCCGGTCGGTGTCGCGTTCGGTCATGCATCCGTGACAGCGGGGACATCGGCCCATCACGACCCGCCCGAACCATGAGACGGCCCCCCACATCGGGGCGGATCGATCCGGAGCGGACGAGCGGGGACGGCATGACGCAGGAGATGACGTCGACATCGGACGGGCGGGGTGGAGCCACCCGGTCCACGATCTCGGCCACGAAGGAGACGCTGGAGGACTACACGCTGCGGTTCGCGCCGCGGCACTACCGCAAGTGGTCCACCGGTGTGGTCGCGATCTCCGCGCTCGGCGGGATCGCCTACCTGGCGGACTTCGCCATCGGGGCGAACATCGGCATCGCCTACGGCACCACGAACGCCCTGTGGGGCATCCTGGTGTTCACGGTCGTGATCTTCGTGACCGGCTTTCCGGTGGCGTTCTACGCCGCCCGCTACAACATCGACCTCGACCTGATCACCAGGGGCAGCGGCTTCGGCTACTACGGCTCGGTGGTCACCAACGTCATCTTCGCGACGTTCACGTTCATCTTCTTCGCCCTCGAGGGCTCGATCATGGCCCAGGGCCTGGAACTGGGCCTGGGCATCCCGCTCTGGCTGGGCTACGCGGCGTCGACGATCATCATCTTCCCGCTGGTGGTCTACGGGATGTCGCTGCTGTCGAAGCTGCAGCTGTGGACCACCCCGCTGTGGCTGGTGCTGATGGTCGCCCCGTTCGGCTACCTGGTGGTCAGCCACCCCGAGTCGGTGGGCCAGTTCTTCGCCTACCAGGGCGAGACCGGGCAGGGTGCGCCGAGCCTCGGCTCGGTGATGCTGGCCGCGGGCGTGTGCCTGTCGCTGATCGCGCAGATCGCCGAGCAGATCGACTACCTGCGGTTCATGCCGCCCCGCACGCCGGAGAACTCGCGGCGCTGGTGGACCGCGATGATCCTGGCCGGACCCGGCTGGGTGCTCTTCGGGGCGCTCAAGCAGATCGTCGGGTTGTTCCTGGCCGTGTACCTGATCGCCAACGCGGTGCAGACCGCCGACGTGGCCAACCAGCCCGTCTACCAGTTCCTGGAGATCTACGCCGACATCATGCCGGCCTGGCTGGCCATGACCACGGCCGTCGTGCTGGTCGTGATCAGCCAGATCAAGATCAATGTGACCAACGCGTACTCCGGCTCGCTGGCCTGGACCAACTCGTTCACCCGGGTGACCAGGACCTACCCGGGCCGGCTGGTGTTCCTCGGCGTGAACCTGTTCATCGCGCTGATCCTGATGGAAGCCAACATGTTCGACTTCCTGAACACCATCCTCGGCTTCTACGCCAACTGCGGGATGTCCTGGGTGGTCGTGGTGGCCACCGACATCGCGGTGAACAAGTACCTGCTCAAGCTCTCGCCGATCCAGCCGGAGTTCCGCCGGGGCATGCTGTACGCGGTCAACCCGGTCGGCTTCGGGTCGATGATCGTGTCGGCGGGGGTGTCGATCGCGGTGTTCTTCGGTGCCTTCGGCCCGGCGATCCAGCCGTTCTCGCCGCTGGTGGCGATCGGGCTGGCCCTGGTGCTGCCGCCGATCCTGGCCGTGGCCACCAAGGGCCGCTACTACCTGCGTCGTACCGACGACGGCATCGACCTGCCGATGTACGACGAGCACGGCAACCCGTCCGGCGAGCTGCTGCACTGCCACGTCTGCCGGCAGGACCTGGAGCGTCCGGACGTGGCCGCGTGCCAGACGCACGACGCCGTCGTGTGCTCGCTGTGCCTGAGCACCGACAAGGTCGGCGACCACGTGTTGCCCGCCCGGCCGAGCACCTGATCCGCCGGGCGGCCGGCGCCCTACGCTTGCTCGGGTGCCGGCCGCCCGTTCCCCCAAGGACACCTTCATCACCGTGTACGGCCGCAAGCCGGTGCTGGAGGCGCTGCAGGACGGCACGCTGCGGGTGGACAAGGTGATCCTGGCCGAGGGCCTGCACGGGGAGCCGGTGCGCACGATCCTGGCCGCGGCCCGCGACCGCCAGGTTCCGGTGCAGCGGGCCAGCGCGCACCGGGTCAAGGTGCTCGCCGGGAACGGCCGCCACGACCAGGGCGTGCTCGCCGACGTGGTGGCCCCGCGGATGGCTCCGGTGGAGGAGTTCCTGGACGAGCTGGGGGCCGGACCGGCGGCGGTGCTGGTGCTGGACCGGGTGACCAACCCGGCCAACGTGGGCATGTTGCTGCGCAGCGCCACCGCCGCCGGGCTGGACGGGGTGCTGCTGCCGCGACGCGGGGTGCCCGCCATCGACCCGCTGGTCGTCAAGGCCTCGGCCGGGGTGGCGTTCCGGGCGCCGGTACTGCGCGCGAGCACCGCGGAGCAGGGCTGTGCGGCGCTGCGGACCGCCGGCTTCGGCGTCTACGGGCTGGCCGCCGGCGCCGCCTCGCTGCTCGACGCGGAGCTGCCGGCGCGGGTGGCGCTGGTGCTGGGCAACGAGACCGACGGACTGTCGGCGCCGGTGCGCGCCGAGCTCGACGGGGTGCTGGCCATCCCGATGCAGGGCGGCGTCGAGTCGTTGAACGTGGCCAGCGCGGGCGCCGTCGCGGCCTTCGAGCTGCAGCGGCGGCGGCGTTGACCCTGCCCATCCACGGCCGGGTTGCCTAGGGTTGACGGCATGGTTGAGCGCAGGTTGCCCCGTCCCGCCGAGCTGGCCCCGCTGCTGCGACCGGCACCGTTCATCCGCAACGCGACCGAGCGGCGACTGCTGCGTGCGGCGAGCATCGGCGACCTGCGGGCGATCGCACGCCGCCGCACACCGCGCGCGGTGTTCGACTACACCGACGGCGCCGCAGACGGGGAGCTGTCGCTCAACCGCGCCAAGGCGGCGTTCGCCCGGGTCGAGTTCCAGCCGACCGTGCTGCGTGACGTCTCGACCGTGGACACCGGCCGGGACATGCTGGGCAAGCGGTCGACGCTGCCGTTCGCGTTCGCGCCGACCGGCTTCACCCGGATGATGAACACCGAGGGCGAGCCGGCCGTGGTGTCGGTGGCCGAGGAGATCGGCATCCCCTACACGCTGTCCACGATGGGCACCACGACGATCGAGGACGTGGCCGCGGCCGCCCCGGCCGCCCGCAAGTGGTTCCAGCTCTACCTGTGGCGGGACCGGGCCCCGGCCAAGGACCTCGTGCAGCGGGCCGCCGACGCCGGCTACGACACCCTGATGCTGACCGTGGACACCCCGGTCGGCGGGGCCCGGCTGCGCGACGTGCGCAACGGGCTCACCGTGCCGCCGGCCCTGTCGCTGCGCACCTTCCTCGACGGGGCCCGGCACCCGAACTGGTGGTTCGACCTGTTCACGACCGAGCCGCTGCGCTTCGCCAGCCTGGAGTCCACCGACGGCACCGTGGCCGAGCTGATCAACCGGGTCTTCGACCCGGCGCTGACCATGGCCGACGTCGAGTGGCTGCGCGACACCTGGCCCGGCAAGCTGATGATCAAGGGCATCCAGGGCGTCGAGGACGCCCGCCGGGTGGTCGACGCCGGTGCCGACGCGGTGCTGCTGTCCAACCACGGCGGGCGCCAGCTGGACCGGGCCCCGGTGCCGATCGAGCTGGTCGAGCCGGTGGTCCAGGAGCTCGGCGACCGGGCCGAGGTGTACGTCGACACCGGCATCACCCACGGCGCCGACATCGTCGCCGCGATCGCGCTGGGCGCCCGCGGGGCGCTGGTCGGGCGGGCCTACCTGTACGGGCTGATGGCCGGCGGCCGGCGCGGCGTGGCCAAGGCCGTGCAGATCCTGACCGGCGAGATCACCCGGACCATGCAGCTGATCGGGGTGAACAGCATCGACGAGCTGACCCCCGCGCACGTGCGACTACGCCCCTGAGCGGTGACGACCGCGCGAGCAACGGGCTAGGTTCGGCAGCGCAGCGTCGGTGCGACGGAGGGTGACCCCATGAGTGACCGGCCGGCGGCGACCTCCAGCATCGCGGTGCTCACCAGCGGCGGTGACGCCGGCGGGATGAACCCGGCCGTCCGCGCCGTCGTCCGCTCCGCGCTGCACCACGGGGTCGACGTGTACGCCGTGTTCGAGGGCTACCAGGGCCTCGTCGAGGGCGGCGACCTCATCCGCCGCTTCGAGTCCTCCGATGTCGGCGGCATCCTGCAGCGCGGCGGCACCCTCATCGGCACCGCCCGGTCGGCGGACTTCCGCACCCGCGACGGCCGCCGCCGGGCCGTCCGCAACCTGGTCGACCGGGGCATCGACGGGCTCGTCGTGATCGGCGGCGACGGCAGCCTCACCGGCGCCAACCTGTTCCGCGAGGAGTGGCCGGAGCTGCTCAAGGAGTTGGTCGACGCGGGCGAGCTGCACCCGAAGGCGGCCGAGGCGCACCAGCACCTGCACCTGGTCGGGATGGTCGGCTCGATCGACAACGACATGTTCGGCACCGACATGACGATCGGCGCCGACACCGCGCTGCACCGCATCGTCGAGGCCCTGGACGCCCTGGACAGCACCGCGTCCAGTCACCAGCGCACCTTCGTCGTCGAGGTGATGGGCCGGCACTGCGGCTACCTCGCGCTGATGTCCTCGCTCGCCACCGGGGCCAACTGGGTGTTCATCCCGGAGCGCCCGCCCGTGACCGACGACTGGGCCCAGCTGATGTGCTCGGTGCTGCGCGCCGGCCGGGAGAACGGGCGCAGGCGCAACCTGGTGGTGATCGCCGAGGGCGCCCAGGACCACCACGGGAACCGGATCACCGTCGACGACGTGTGCGCGACGCTGCAGGAGGAGCTGGGCGGCGACGCCAGGGTGACGATCCTCGGCCACGTCCAGCGCGGCGGCGCGCCGAGCGCGTTCGACCGCTACCTGTCCACGCTGCTGGGCAACGCCGCGGTCGAGCAGCTCGTCAACTCCAGCGCCGATGCCGCGCCCCAGCTCGTGGGCATCCGGGGCAACCAGCTGGTCAGCTCCCCGCTGATGGACTGCGTGGCCAAGACCCACGCCGTCGCCGACCGGATCGAGGCCCAGGACCTGGACGGGGCGATGCTGCTGCGCGGCGGCAGCTTCCGGGAGTCGTTCGGGATCCTGACGACCATGCAGCAGGCCGCCCCCCGGCCGACCGCGGCCGGCCGCACCCGGTTCCGGCTGGCCGTGGTGCACGGCGGCGGCCCCGCGCCGGGGATGAACACCGCCGTGCGGGCCGCGGTGCGGCTCTCGCTCGACCGCGGCTACACGATGCTCGCGGTGCGCAACGGGTTCCGCGGGCTGCGCGACGGCGACGTCCGCGAACTCGGCTGGATGGACGTGAGCGGCTGGGTCTCCTCGGGCGGCGCCGAGCTGGGCACCAACCGGTTCGTGCCCGCCGAGGACGACGTGGCGCAGATCGCGGACGTGCTCACCTCGCAGCGGATCGACGGGCTGCTGATGGCCGGCGGCTGGTCGGGCTACGCGGCCGCGCACGTGCTGCACGCCCACCGGCGCATGCACCCCGGGCTGGACATCCCGATCGTGTGCCTGCCGATGACGATCAACAACGACCTGCCGGCCACCGAGCTCACCATCGGCAGCGACACCGCGCTGAACAGCATCGTGTCCGACATCGACAAGATCAAGCAGTCGGCCGTGGCGTCCCGGCGGTGCTTCGTGGTGGAGGTGATGGGCCACGACAGCGGGTACCTGGCCCTGATGAGCGGGCTGGCCAGCGGCGCCGAGCGGGTCTACCTGCCCGAGGAGGGCATCACGCTGGAGGACCTGATGGCCGACGTGCGCGCGCTGGCCGACGGCTTCCGCGCCGGCAAGCGGCTCGGCCTGGTGATCCGCAGCGAGATGGCCGACCGGCTCTACAACACCGCGTTCATCCGGGCGCTGTTCGAGAAGGAGGGCGGCACGCTCTGGGACTCGCGGGAGGCGATCCTCGGGCACATCCAGGAGGGCGGCGACCCGTCGCCCTTCGACCGGATCCAGGCCACCCGGCTGACGGCCCGCTGCATCGAGTACCTGTCCGAGCAGGTGGAGTCGGGCACCCGGGCCAGCGCAATGATCGGCTTCCAGTCCGGGCGGCTGCAGTTCACCGACCTCACCTCCTACCCCACGCTGATCCGGCACGACGTCCAGCGTCCGCTGGAGCAGCGCTGGATGGCGCAGCGCCCGCTGGCCCGGATCATGGACGTGTGGTGAGGCAGGCGGTCAGGACCAGCCCGCCACCGACGTCTGTCTCGGGTGCTCGATCCCGAAGCGCACCTCCGCCGTCCAGCTCGTGCCCGGCGCGATCTCGGCCGTCCATTCCAGGCGCCCGAGCTCGTCGCGCTCCTCGGGCCGCGGGGTCAGCACCACGTCGACGACCTTGATGTCGGCGTGCCGGGAGACCGGCAGCCGGTCCCGGACCAGCACCCGGGCCACGCTCGAGCGGCGGTTGTCGACGGTGATCGTCCACCGCTCCACGGCGCCGCGGGTCGAGGTGAACCGTGCCCGGTGCGCGGTGCGCTCCACCAGCTCCCGTTCCACCACCACCCGGTCGTCCACGCCGAGGGCCAGCTCGATCTCGGCCCCGGGCGCGGTCTGGGCCAGCACCGTGGTCCCGACGAACGCGTCGTCCAGGAACGTCGAGACCGGGCCGGCGAGCAGCACCTGGCCGCTGCCGTTGGTCACCGTGGCCCGCAGGTGCGCGTCGGGACTCAGCGCGGGTGCGGTCACGTGGTCCAGCCGGGCGGGCAGGGTGAACGCGGTGACCGTGGTGCGGTGCGGCGTTCCGTCACCCGGGACGGCGGTGGGCCGGGCCAGCCGCCAGGACGCCGCCACGGTGCCGTTCACGACCTGGGCCAGCATCGCCTCGGCCGGGGCCGCGGCGACGGCCCGCTCCCGCCTGGCCATCGGTCCGGCGGAGTCGGTCGCCGCCGCCGCCAGGACGATCGGCGGCGGCGGCGCGAACCTGTCGATCCACCAGGGCTCCAGCTCCGGCAGGGTGGCCGCCGCGGCCGGCCGCGCGGTGGACAGCGTCAGCTCGCACTCCGGCCAGTCCTCGCCGGTGGCCTGCCGGACCATGCCGTACCAGGTCAGCGAGAGCTGCTCGGTCGGTTCGCCCTTCGGGGCGAGCCGGGCGTCGTAGGCCGCGGACCAGCCGGCCCCGACCACGACGTAGCTCAGCTCCACCTCCAGCTCCGCCTCGGCGTCGGCCTCGACGGTGACCACCGCCTCGCGACGCTGCCGGCCGCTGCCGCGCAGCCGGTCCAGCTCCGCCCGGGCTGCGTCCAGCGCGTGCTGCGCCTGCTCGCGGCGCTCGGTGTGCCCGCGCCGGCGCTCGGCCACCTCGACCAGCTGCCCGGCCACCGCCGTCCCGACCTCGGTGACCCGCGCGGCCCCGGCCCGGCCTTCGGCCAGCGCCGCGGCCAGCCGGTCGCCGCTGCGGCGGGCCAGCCGCAGCAGCAGCTGCTCGCGGGCCGCCTCCGCGGCGTCCTGCCCGTCGATCCCGGCGATCTCCCGTTCCGCGTCGCGGACGGCCCGCTCGGCCGCCCGCACCCGGTCGTCCGGCACCTCGGCCAGGTCCCGGTAGCGCAGGTCGACGCCGACCACGCGGACCGGCGCGTCCGAGCGGCCGGCCACCCGGACGGAGTCGTCCAGCAGCGAAGTCGGCAGGTCGGCCAGCACCAGCTCGGTGGTGCCCACACCCGGCTCGACCCGGCCGCGGCGGGTGACGCGGGCCCGCTCGGGGTGGACGGTCACGGCCGAGATCGGTGCCAGCAGCTCCATGAGCGCCGAAGCTACGCCACCCGGCCCACGGGCCGTGACGGTGTTCTTCCGCTCCGCGGTGGCGACGGATCACGGACACGGCCAAGGACATGCTGAACCGGCACGAACAGGCCGACCTTCGATCACGGGGACGCGACGTCGTCGACCGCTGCGAGCACGGCCAGCAGATAGTCGCGGATGACCTTCTGCTCCGCCGGGCCCGGCCGCGGCATCCGCTCCCGTAGCGCCGCGGACACCTCCGCGAACGCCACCCGCAGCCGGTCCCGCCCGTGGTCCGTGATCAGCACCCGGACGATCCGGCGGTCGACCGGATCCCGCTCCCGGACCACCTCCCCGGTCTCCTCCAGCGCATCGATCACCGACGTGAGGGTGGCCGGCGTGATGCCCAGGTGCCCGGCCAGGTCCCGGTGCGAGAGCGCGTCGGTGTGGAGCAGCACGCCGAGCACGTTCAGCGCGGTGGAGGAGAAGCCGTGCGCGGCGACGGTGTGCTGGTAGTGGCGGCCGAGCGCCTGCCCGGTCCAGGTCAGCAGCCGGCCCAGCGGCATCTGCTCCGGCTCGGCCTCGAACCACCGGCTCGGCGGGACCGGCCGACTCCACCCGCCCGGGTCGCCTGCCACCGACGAACAGTACGTCGGCCATACGATCAGCACCAATACCGTCTGCCCCGTCGACCACCGCCGCCGATGCGTCACCGCGGGGGCGGGCCGGGCGAGGGCGTGATCCGTCCGAACGGCAGGTGATGGCGGTGACGCCGACAACAGGCTGCCGTTCAGATGGATCAGTGCCCTCAGAGGGGATCACGCACTCAGCCGGAGGCCGTCGCCCGCGTGACCCGTCACCGCTGCCCGTGCGCCTCGAGCTGCCCGACCCGGCGCAGCGTCCGCACACCGGGAACATACGGTCAGAGGCAAGATGGTATGGACCCATACCGTATGGCGACGGACCGGCTCGAACGACCGCCGGGCCGGCCGAGCCTCCCGCAGGCTGCCCGCATGACGAGGACCCTGGTCACGGAGCGGGCCACTCCCACCGTCGACGACCGAGCCCCGACCGAGCCCGCCGGTCAGCCCGTCACCCCGACCTCGCCCCTCACTGATGCCCCCGCTGCGCCGACCGCAGCACCTCGCGCCCCCGCCACCTCAGCACCGCACCACGCAGCGCCACCCCGGCTCCGGCTGCTGCGCTACGAACCCGCCGCCACGCTGCACGTCCACCCGTTCCCGCCCCCACCACCCGGCCCGATCCCACCTGTGGCCGCCGGCGTCGCCCGGGAGCTCGCCCCGGAGATCGCCCCGGAGATCACCGCGGCCGAGCGGGCGCAGGCCGAGCAGGCCGTCGGCCGGCTGCTGCGGGCCGCCCTGGAGGTGCTCGACGGACGCCGCCCGAGCGCCCACATCGCCGCCCGGGTCAGCCCACCGGTGCTGCGCTACCTGCAGCTGGCCACCGGCCGACGACACGCCCGCCGGCCCGTCCGGCTGCGCCGGATGCGGCTGTGCCTGCCCCGCAGCGGCGTCGCCGAGGTGGCGGTGACCTGCGAACTCGACGGCCGGGTCCGCGCGCTGGCCGCGCGTTTCGAGCGCCGCCGAGCGGGCTGGTGCTGCACCGTGCTGCGCCTGCTCTGAGGCCGGAACGCCGCAGGGTGCGCGACGCAGCGCGGGGGTCAGGGGCGCGCCGCCGTCGGCGACCCGTGGCACTGCTTGTACTTGCGCCCCGATCCGCAGGGGCACGGCCGGTTGCGGGAGGGCCGGGCGGCCCCGGTCGCCGTGGCCTCGCCGCGGCTGCCGTCGCGGGCCGCACCCGGTCGGGAACGCACGGCGCTGCCGTCCTCGGCCGGGCCGCTGTAGCTCAGCTCGGCCGTGCGCGGCGTTCCGCGGAACGCCGCGGGCAGCACGCTCGGGGTGCCCACCGGGTCGGTGTCCGGGCTGACGTGCCGCCCGCTCGGCGCCGCGGCGGCGGGCTCGGCGGCGCGGGCCCGGACGCGGCCCGCAGCGGGCTGCTGGGCCGGCTTCGACGGCTGGGCCGGCGCGGCGGGCTGCGCGGGCGCCGCCGGCTGCGGCTCCGCGGCGGGCTCCGACGCGGCCTGCACCCGCACGTTGAACAGGTGCGTGACCGTCTCCTCCTTGATGCCCTCGAGCATCGCGGTGAACATGTCGTAGCCCTCGCGCTGGTACTCGATCAGCGGGTCCCGCTGGGCCATCGCCCGCAGCCCGATGCCCTCCTTGAGGTAGTCCATCTCGTAGAGGTGCTCGCGCCACTTGCGGTCCATGACCTGCAGCAGCACCTGGCGCTCCAGCTCCCGCATCCCGCCCTGGGCGCCGATGATCTCGTCGATCTCGGCCTCGCGACGGGCGTATGCCGAGCGCGCGTCGTCCAGCACCGCCTCGTAGAGCGCGTCGCGGGAGAGCTCGTCGACGTCCTCGGCGACGTCCTGCCAGCGCACGCCCACCGGATACAGGGTTGCCAGTGCCGTCCAGAGCTTGTCGAGGTCCCAGTCCTCGGCATAGCCCTCACCGGTCTCGCCGTCGACGTAGCCGGCGATGACGTCGCCCACCATGTGCTCGATCTGCTCGCCGATGTTCTCCCCGGCCAGCACGCGGCGGCGCTCGTCGTAGATGACGGTGCGCTGCTTGTTCAGCACCTCGTCGTACTTGAGCACGTTCTTGCGGATCTCGAAGTTCTGCTGCTCGACCTGGGTCTGCGCGCTGCGGATGGCCTTGGTGACCATGCCGGCCTCGATGGGCACGTCGTCGGGCAGCCGCACCCGGTTCATGATCGACTCGATCATGCCCGCGTTGAACCGGCGCATCAGGTCGTCGGCCAGCGAGAGGTAGAACCGGGACTCCCCCGGGTCGCCCTGGCGCCCGGAGCGGCCGCGCAGCTGGTTGTCGATGCGCCGCGACTCGTGCCGCTCGGTGCCCAGCACGTACAGCCCGCCGGCCTGCTTGACCGCCTCGGCCTCGGCCGCGACCTGGGCGCGCATCTCGGCGACCGCGTCGTCCCAGGCCGCCTCGTACTCCTCCCGGGTCTCCACCGGATCCAGGCCACGAACGCGCAGGTCCAGGTCGGCGAGGAACTCGGGGTTGCCGCCGAGCATGATGTCGGTCCCGCGCCCGGCCATGTTGGTGGCCACTGTGACCGCGCCGCTGTGCCCAGCCTGGGCGATGATCGTCGCCTCCCGCTCGTGGTGCTTGGCGTTGAGCACCTCGTGCGGCACCTGCAGCTGCACCAGCAGCTTCGACAGGTACTCCGACTTGGCCACGCTGGTCGTGCCGACCAGCACCGGCTGCCCGTCGGCGTACTTCTCGGCGATGTCCGCGGCGACCGCGGCGAACTTGGCCTCCTCGGTCTTGTAGACGAGGTCGGCCTGGTCGGCGCGGATCATCGGCCGGTTCGGCGGGATCGACACCACGCCGAGCTTGTAGATCTGGTTGAGCTCGGCCGCCTCGGTCTGGGCGGTGCCGGTCATCCCGGACAGCGTGGCGTAGAGCCGGAAGTAGTTCTGCAGGGTGATGGTGGCCAGCGTCTGGTTCTCCGCCTGGACCTCCACCCCCTCCTTGGCCTCGATGGCCTGGTGCATGCCCTCGTTGTAGCGGCGCCCGAGCAGCACCCGGCCGGTGAACTCGTCGACGATGAGCACCTGCCCGTCGCGGACGATGTAGTCCTTGTCCTTCTTGAACAGCTCCTTGGCCTTGAGCGCGTTGTTCAGGTAGCCGACCAGCGGGGTGTTGGCCGCCTCGTACAGGTTGTCGATGCCCAGCTGGTCCTCGACCAGCGACACGCCCTCCTCGGTGACACCGACGGTGCGCTTGCGCTCGTCCACCTCGTAGTGCTCGTCGCGGTGCAGCATCGGGGCCATCCGGGCGAACTCCTGGTACCAGCGCGCGCTCTGCTCGGCCGGGCCGGAGATGATCAGCGGGGTGCGCGCCTCGTCGATCAGGATCGAGTCGGCCTCGTCGACGATGGCGAAGTTGTGCCCGCGCTGCACCAGGTCGCGCTGGTTCCAGGCCATGTTGTCGCGCAGGTAGTCGAACCCGAACTCGTTGTTGGTGCCGTAGGTGATGTCCGCGGCGTACTGCTCGCGCCGGGTCGCGGGAGGCATCTCGGACAGGATCACGCCGACGGTCAGGCCGAGGAAGCGGTGGATCCGGCCCATGTTCTCCGCGTCGCGGCGGGCCAGGTAGTCGTTCACGGTGACCACGTGCACGCCCTTGCCGGTCAGCGCGTTCAGGTAGGCCGGCAGCACCGAGGTGAGGGTCTTGCCCTCACCGGTCTTCATCTCGGCGATGTTGCCCATGTGCAGGGCGGCGCCGCCCTGCAGCTGCACCTTGAAGTGCCGCTGCCCGATGGTCCGTACCGCCGCCTCGCGGACCACGGCGAACGCCTCCGGAAGCAGCTCGTCGAGTGACTCGCCACCCTTCTGGTGACGCGTCCGGAGCTCGTCGGTCCTCGCTGCGAGCTGCTCATCGGACAGGGCCTGCACCTCGGGCTCGAGGGTTTCGATGTGGTCGGCGATGCGTCCGAGTCGTTTCACCAGCTTCGTCTCACCGGCACGGAGCAGACGGTTCAACAGCGGCACGGATCGACCTCATTCGCTCTACGCGGTCAGGATGCAGCGCTTACGGCTGCCGGCCCAGGGTAGCGAAGCGCGCCCAGCGCCATTGGTACAACGTCGAGCGGGTGGCTACCGTTCCGTCTCCGTACACAGCGGTGGCCCGCGTCCGAGGATCTCGGACGCGGGCCGCCGTGGGGGTTGGGCAGTCGGCTCGGAGGCGGGCGACTACTGCGCCAGCCGGATCACGCCGTAGTCGTAGCCCTTGCGCCGGTAGACGACGCTGGGTTGGCCGCTGTCGGCGTCGGCGAACAGGTAGAAGTCGTGCCCGACCAGCTCCATGTGGGACAGCGCGTCGTCGACGCTCATCGGGTTCGCGGTGTGCACCTTGTGGCGCACGACGCGGCCGGGAGCGGGGCCATCGTCGGCGGGCAGGTGGTCGTCGTGATCGCGGGGCTCGGGGATGGCCGAGCCGTTCATGTCGGACTCGCGGGATTCGCTGTCGAACTCGACAGCGGGGAGCTCGTCGAGCACCGCCACGCCCGTACCGATGCCGGCCGGGATGCGGGTGCGGCGACCGGTGATCCGCCGCCGGTCGTGGGAGCGGCGCAACCGCGCCTCGAGCTTGGCGACGGCGGCGTCGAGCGCCCCGTAGAAGTCCTGGGCACAGGCCTCGGCCCGGGCCACCGGGCCGCATCCGCGACCGGTCAGCTCAACGCGCTGGCAGTTCTTGAGCTGTCGGCGGTTGCGCTCATGGAACAGCTCCACCTCCAGTCCGACGATCTTGTGGTCGTAGCGTTCAAGGCGAGCGACCTTCTCGGCGACATGGACCCGAAAGTGATCCGGGACCTCGACGTTCCGGCCGGTGACAACGATCTCCACGCAGACTTCCCTCGCTTTCAGCGTCGGGTTGGCGTTGCGCCGGGGCCGAGCCCCGGACGCGTTGGTCGATCGGTGGGGGACCCTCCTGTTAGCTCATCAGGTGCTGGGGAGCACCGTATCTCCGATCACGGTTTGGCAACAGGCTTCGACCGCGCGTAACCCCAGGTTTGATGAATCCGCCCAAACCTGGCAACGGGCTGTAGTACAACCCGCCCGGTCAGGCCGTCGGACTTCCCGGACGACCACGAATGGCCGTCATCGGAACGGCAAGTGGCATCGCAGAGAGTGATGGCCCGGTCCGCGCGCACCCCGGCGGCGGCCAGCGTCCGCCGGCACGCCAGCAGCGTCGCTCCGGTGGTGATGACGTCGTCCACGAGCAGCACCGCGGCACCGGCCGGGGGCAGCTCGCCCGGGCGCACCCGCAGCCGGCCGGCGAGATTGGCCGCGCGCTGCCGCGGGTCCAGCCCGACCGAGTCACGGGCCCCGCGCCCCAGCTGCAGCGCCCGGGCGACCCGCAGGTCGCCACGTTCCGCGGCCAGTGCCCGGCACAGCCGCAGGACGTGGTCACCACCCCGGGCGCGGGCCGCCGCCGGGCGCGACGGGGCCGGCACCAGCCAGATCGGCGCCGGCCCGATCGGGGCCACCCGAGCCGGCGCCGGGTACGGCGGCTCGAGCAGGCCGGCGAGCAGCCGGGCCAGCGGGCCGGCCAGATCCCGGCGGTCGCGCTCCTTGTAGCGCAGCAGCGCGGTGCGCAGCGGCCCGCGGTAGCGACCGGCCGCCAGCACGCGGGGCCCGCCGGGCAGCACGGGCGCGGTCGCCGGGCCGAGCTCGGCCGCGCAGGCCGGACACCAGGGCGCGCTCGGGGCACCGCAGCCGGCGCAGTCCCCGGGCAGCACCAGCTCGAGCACCGCCGCGGCCAGCTCGGACATCCGCATCGGCCCAGCGTCTCCGGTGCGCCGCGACCGTGCCACCGGCCGTCCACAGGGGCGCCCCGCTGTGGACAGCGGGCCCCGGTCAGCCGGGATAGAGCGGTACGGCGTCCGCCGCGCCGCCGATCACCTGCCGCCAGGCGGCCTGGTCGCCGCCGCCGAAGCTCCACACCCCGGCCTGGTCGGTCACCAGCAGCGCCCGGTTCGACACGGCCGCGACGGCGGTCAGCGGCGGGGTCAGGTTGTTGCCCAGCACCGGCTGGATGCCCAGCCCGTCCACCGACACCTGACCGACCAGCAGCTGGGTGCCCCGGGTGATCGCCACGATCGACTCGGCGGACCGCCAGTCCGCGCCCACCACCTCACCGAGATCCACCGGGCGCAGCCGGCGGACGTTGCGGATCGCGGGCCGGCCATCGATCCCCCTGGCCACGGCGGCGGTGTAGAGAGCACCGTCGATCACCGCGACCACCCGCATCCCGTCCCGGGAGAGCCGCAGGTCCCGAACGGCGCCGATCCGGGTCAGCTCGTCGGCCTCGACCTGGCCGGTGCGCCGGGCCCCGTCCGGGTCGACCGACACCCGGGCCACGCTCTCCGAGTCGAGTACCGTCCACACCTCGGTACCGGTCGGCGCCCAGGTCGGGCGGGACATCGTCGCCGCGGTCAGCGGAACCGGCGTGACCGCCGCCCCGGCCGCGCCGATCACCAGGGTCCGGCGCGTGCCCTCCCGGGTCACCGCGGCCAGCCGGGCACCGTCCACGGTGGCCGCGGCCGACTGCACGTCGTACGAGCCCTCGCCCAGTGGACCGGCCACCGGCGCCCCGGCCCCCGGGCCGGTCAGCTGCCGCAGCCGCCCGCCGCTGACCACCAGGCCGGGCTGGTCGGCGGCCGGCTGCACCTCGGCGGAGCGACCGGCCACGTCGTCGCGGGTCAGATCGACCCGACCCGCCAGCAGCGGCTCGCCGTCGACCAGCAGCCGCACCTTGGCCACGTTCACCTCGGCCAGCGTCAGCACCACCTGCGCGGCCAGCACCTCGCGCGCGGCCTGGTCCAGGTCGCCGACCCGGGTCAGATCGACGATCAGCGCCCCGTCCGGGGACAGCGCCACATTCGAGCGCAGCTGCGCCCCGGCCGGCAGCTGCGAGGTGGCCGCGCCCTGCAGCGCCCCGGACGGCCCGGCCAGCAGCAGCTCCAGTGCCCGGGCCGCCTGCGCCCTGGCCGGGACGCTGGGCAGGTAGCGCAGGTCCGCGACCACCAGCCGGCGCACCGGGTCGACGAACCAGGTGCGCACCGTGCGGTAGTTGTCGCGCAGGATCGACAGCGGCACGACGGTGCCGTCGGGCAGTCGCGAGATGCGCCACTGGCCGTCGACCCGCATCACCGTGACGTCCTGCTGGAACACGGCCTGGCCGGGCTCGAACGCCCCGGCGCCGGTGAGCCGGCCGAGCGCCGTGCCGCGGATGCGGATCGTGGTCGAGCCGGTGGCCGGGTCCGCCGCGCCCGGGGCCGGGACGGTGTCGAACTGCCCGCCGAGCACGGTCAGGCTGGCCGCGTCGTCCCAGTCCGCGGCGTCCGGCGCCAGGAAGCGCCGGGCCGAGCCGTGCCGGTCGATGCTGCTGCCGGAGGCGAAGACGAAGTCGCGGACCAGGTCCAGCGGGTTGCTGCCCTCGACCGGGCCGGGCGGCAGCGCCGGGTCCTCGCTGTCGCCGACCTGGCGCAGCACCTGGACCGGCGAGCTGTCCGGCACGCTGGCGCACCCGGCCAGCACCACCCCGAGCAGGAGCAGCGCGATCCCGTTCCGGGTCCGCCCGTGCCACCGCCGCCCGGTCACCGCAGCTCACCGCTCTCGGCCCGGGCCGTGAGCGCCGGCCGCCCCCGCGGCGGGGTGGCGGGCGGCGTCGGCACCGAGGTGGCCGGGGAGGGCGCGGTGGCCTCCGGTCCCAGCGGGAGCGGGCTGGACTCGAAGGTGCCGCCCACCTCGCGCGGCAGCGTCAACCGGAACGCGGCGCCGTTGCCGATCTCGCCCCAGGCCTGCAGCCAGCCACCGTGCAGCCGGGCGTCCTCGACGGCGATGGACAGGCCCAGCCCGCTGCCGCCGCTGCGCCGGGCCCGCGATTCCTCGGCCCGCCAGAACCTGTTGAACACCAGCTCCGCCTCCCCGGGGCGCAGGCCGACGCCGTGGTCGCGGACCAGCACGGCCACCGCGTGCTCGTCGAAGCCCAGCTCGATCCGGACCGGCCGGCCCTCGCCGTGGTCGACCGCGTTGGCCACCAGGTTGCGCACGATGCGCTCCACCCGGCGCGGGTCGACCTCGGCGTACACCGGGCTCGGGCCGACCAGCTGCAGCTCGGTCCCGCTCTCGGCGGCGATCCCGCGCACCGCCTCGACGGCCCGCTCCACCACGGCCCGCACGTCCACCCGCTCGGCCCCGAGGTCGGCCACGCCGGCGTCCAGCCGGCTGATCTCCAGCAGGTCGGCCAGCAGCGCCTCGAACCGGTCCAGCTCACTCACCAGCAGCTCGGAGCTGCGGCGCAGCGCCGGCAACAGCGCGTCCCGGGAGGCATACAGCACGTCGGCGGCCATCCGCACGGTCGTCAGCGGGGTGCGCAGCTCGTGGCTGACGTCGGAGGTGAACCGGCGCTGCAGCGCGCCGAACTCCTCCAGCTTGCGGATCTGCTCCTCGATGCTCTGGGCCATCGCGTTGTACGACTCGCCGAGCCGGGCCACCTCGTCGTCACCGTGCACCGGCATCCGCTCGTCGAGGTGCCCGTCTGCGAACCGTTCGGCGATCTCCGCGGCCAGCCGGACCGGGCGCACCACCTGCCGGGTGACCAGGCTGGCGATGCCGGCCAGCAGCAGCAACAGGATCAGCCCGCCGACGATCAGCGTGCTCTGCACCAGGCTCAGCGTGCGCTGCTCGGCCGTCAGCGGGAACAGCAGGTAGAACTCCAGCGTCCCGTTCGCGGCCCGCACCGGCTGCCCGACCAGCAGCGTCGGCACCTCGGTCGGGGCGCCGTCCGGGCCCTCGTCGGTGAGCGTCACGTACTTGCGGGCGAGCGCGCCCTGGGCCACCTTCTCGCGCAGGTCCGCCGGCACGTCCTCGACCGGCCCCGCGGCCACCTGGGCGCCGCCGTCCGCGCGGCTGGTGGTGAGCACCGCGCGGAACTCCCCGGCCGTGGACGACGCCGGGTCGTCGGAGTCGGTGTTGTTGGTCAGCCGGTTGAGGGCGTTGTTGAACTCGCCCTGCGCGCCCTCGCGGTCCGGATCGACGGTGGCCAGGTCGCGTTCCAGCAGCACCCGGCCGGCGTTGGCCCTGGCCAGCGTGTCGGTCTCCTTGGCCCCGAGCACGCGCAGCGCGATCTGGGTCTGCAGGATCAGCCCGAGCACCACGACCACGGTGGTGGACAGGGCCAGCGTGCTGATCACGACCCGCATCTGCAGCGAGCGTCGCCAGACCGCGCTGAAGGCATCGGCCAGGTCGCCGCCGAGCTGGCGCAGCTGCGCGATCCCGCGCCGGGTCCGGTCCCCGAGCGGCAACGCGGTCACGGCGTCGCCGCCTCCATCACGGGGGTCCGGCCTTGTACCCGACGCCGCGCACGGTGAGCACCACCTCGGGGTGCTCCGGATCCCGCTCCACCTTGGACCGCAGCCGCTGCACGTGCACGTTCACCAGCCGGGTGTCGGCGGCGTGCCGGTAGCCCCAGACCTGCTCGAGCAACACCTCCCGAGTGAACACCTGCCGCGGCTTGCGGGCCAGCGCCACCAGCAGGTCGAACTCCAGCGGGGTGAGCGCGATCGGCTTGCCGCCCCGCTCCACCTGGTGCGCCGGCACGTCGATGCTCACGTCCCCGATGGCCAGCTGCTCGGCCGGCTCGGTCTCGGTGCGCCGCACCCTGGCCCGGATGCGGGCGACCAGCTCCTTGGGCTTGAACGGCTTGACGATGTAGTCGTCGGCGCCGGACTCCAGGCCGAGCACGATGTCCACGGTGTCGGTCTTGGCCGTGAGCATCACGATCGGCACGCCGGACTCGACCCGGATCGCCCGGCACACGTCGATGCCGTTCATGCCGGGCAGCATCAGATCGAGCAGCACCACGTCCGGCCGCAGCTCGCGGACCGCGGGCAGCGCCCGGGTGCCGTCGGCGACGACGGCGGTGTCGAACCCCTCGCCCCGCAACACGATGGTGAGCATCTCGGCCAGCGCCGGGTCGTCGTCGACCACCAGTACCCGCGACTTCATGGGCAAGAGCATCCCATCCGCCGGTCGGGTCACGCGTGACCCCCCGCAAGCGCCCGGGGTTCGGCCCGGTTCACCCGAGCAGCCGAGCGGCCACGTCGTCCGGGTCGGGGTCGGTCGACGGGTCGAACGCGGTCCACGGACAGAGCCACCCGGCGGCGACGAGTTGCGCGTACACGGCCTCGGTGCGCCGCTGCAGGGCGTCGTCGGACTCGAACGCGTCCCGCTGCCGGCCGGCCTCGGTGCGTTCCCGGTGCGCGGCGCGCTGCCGCGCCACCGCGGGTGGCACCGCGAGCAGCAGCTGCCGGTCCGGGACCGGCAGCCCGAACCGGTCGATCTCCAGGGCCCGCACCCAGTCCACGAACCCCCCGCCCGCGTCCTGGTGCAGCCGCGCGGCCCCGTAGGCGGCGTTCGAGGCCACGTAGCGGTCGACCAGCAGCACGTCGTGTTCCCGCAGGGCGGCGCGCAGCTCGGGCACCGCCGCCCGGCGGTCCAGCGCGAACAGCAGCGCCATCCCGTGCACCGAGTCGCTCAGATCGCCGAGCCGGCCGTAGAGCGCGTCGCGGACCAGCTCGGCGTGCACGTCCGCGTCGTAGCGCGGGAACGCCAGCCGCGCCACCCGGGCGCCCTGCGCGGTCAGCGCGGCGGTCAGCCGGTCGGTCAGGGTGCGCTTGCCGGCCCCGTCCAGCCCCTCGATCACGATCAACCGGCCCACGGCGGGAGATCCTGCCAGTCCGCTCAGCGGGCAACGGTCTCGCCCATCCGCCCGCACATGATCGACCACTCGGCGCCTCGAGGGGTGCCGAGGATGGTCCGGCCGCGCGGCTCGCCGGGCTCCCCCTAGCATCGTGGCTCGAAGGAGGCCTGATGCCAGGCGAGACGGTTCCGCTTTCCCCGCCACCGACCGGCTGGACGGTGGCCGACGTCGACGCGCTTCCCGATCACGGGCTGCGCTACGAGCTGGTGGACGGGGTACCACGGATCATGACCCCGCCCCGGCTCAAGCACCAGCAGGCCAGGCGGCGGCTGGCCAACCTGATCGAGCAGGCGGCGCCGCCGGACATGGTCGTGGTCGAGGAGATCGGGGTGATCCTGGCGCCGGACCAGCGCCCGGTGCCGGACGTGGTGGTCGTCCGCGGCTACGAGTCGATCAACGGCGAGATGAGCAACTTCCCGGCCGACCGCGTGGTGCTGGTGGCCGAGGTGGTGTCGCGCACCACCCGCTCCGAGGACCGCTTCCGCAAGCCGGGGATCTACGCCCAGGCGTTGATCGGGACCTACCTGCGGATCGAGCTGGACCCGCCGCAGTCGGTGGCCTACCGCCTGGGCCGGGACGGGCCCTACGTGGAGGTGGGGCGGGCCGACGAGGGGCAGCAGCTGACGTTGACCGAGCCCTTCCCGCTGACCGTGGACGCGGCCGCGCTGCTGGCCTGAGCGGCCGCCCGCACGCGCTCCCAGCTGGCGAGGAAGCCGGGGTGCAGCGGCAACCGGGACATCTCCGCGACCGGCACCCAGCGAACCTCGAGGGTCTCCGCGGTGAGCGCGTCCGGCAGTCGCGGGTCGTCGGTCCGCGCGATCACTGTGGTATAGCTCCAGCCGCCGTGGTCGTCGACGAAGCGCCCGGTCACCGTGTACGAGCGCGGGTCCAGCCCGGCCTCCTCGGCCGCCTCCCGGGCCGCCGCCCGCTCGGGGCTCTCGTCGCTGTTGCGGGCCCCGCCGAGCAGCCCCCAGGTGTCGCCGTGGTGGCTCCAGGCGGCCCGGTGCTGCAGCAGCACGAGTTCACCGTGCCGCAGCAGCAATCCGGCCGCCCCGAACCGCCCCCAGTGCCGGTGGCCGAGCGCGCACTCGACCCAGCCGTCCCCATCGCCCCGGAAATGCACAGCCGTGTTCTAACACGGCTGTGCACTCTGCGACCTCAGTAGCGGTAGTGCTCGGGCTTGAAGGGGCCCTCCACGTCCACGCCGATGTACTCGGCCTGGTCCTTGGACAGCTTGGTCAGCTCGCCGCCCAGCGCCTCCACGTGGATCTTCGCGACCTTCTCGTCGAGGATCTTCGGCAGCCGGTAGACGTCCTTGTTGTACTCCTCGTGCTTGGTGAACAGCTCAACCTGCGCGATCACCTGGTTGGAGAAGCTGTTGCTCATCACGAACGACGGGTGCCCGGTGGCGTTGCCCAGGTTCATCAGCCGGCCCTCGGACAGCAGGATGATCGAGTGGCCGTCCGGGAAGCGCCACTCGTCGACCTGCGGCTTGATGTTGATCCGGATGACGCCCGGGTAGCGGGCCAGCCCGGCCACATCGATCTCGTTGTCGAAGTGCCCGACGTTGGCCACGATCGCCTGGTGCTTCATCCGGGACATCGCCTCGACGGTGACGATGTCCTTGTTGCCGGTGGTTGTGACCACGATGTCGGCCCGGTCGATGACGTCCTCCAGCCGGGCCACCTGGTAGCCCTGCAGCAGCGCCTGCAGCGCGCAGATCGGGTCCACCTCGGCGACGATGACCCGGGCGCCCTGCCCGGCCAGCGCGGCCGCCGAGCCCTTGCCGACGTCACCGAAGCCGCAGACCAGCGCGACCTTGCCGCCGATCAGCACGTCGGTGGCCCGGTTCATGCCGTCGATCAGCGAGTGCCGGATGCCGTAGACGTTGTCGAACTTGCTCTTGGTCACCGAGTCGTTGACGTTGATCGCCGGGAACAGCAGCGCACCCTGCTCGGCCAGCTGGTAGAGCCGGTGCACGCCGGTGGTGGTCTCCTCGGTGACGCCGCGGATCTCGGCGGCCACCCGCGTCCACCGCTGCGGATCGGAGGTGAGCCCGGTGCGCAGCACGTCCAGGATGATCCGGTACTCGTCGGAGGTCTCGATGTCGTCCTTGTCGACGGTCGGCACCACGCCGGTGGCCTCGTACTCCACGCCCTTGTGCACGAGCAGGGTGGCGTCGCCGCCGTCGTCGAGGATCATGTTCGGCCCGCGGGCGGGGTCGTCCTGGTGCTCGCCCGGCCAGGTGAGCATCCGCTCGGTGGCCCACCAGTACTCCTCCAGCGTCTCGCCCTTCCAGGCGAAGCACGGCACGCCCTTCGGCTCCTCCTCGGTGCCGTTCGGGCCGACCACGACCGCGGCGGCCGCGTGGTCCTGGGTGGAGAAGATGTTGCAGGACGCCCAGCGGACGTCGGCGCCCAGGCTGACCAGGGTCTCGATCAGCACGGCGGTCTGCACGGTCATGTGCAGCGAGCCGGAGACGCGGGCCCCGTGCAGCGGGCGGGCCTCGGCGTACTCCCGGCGCAGCGCCATCAGGCCGGGCATCTCGTGCTCGGCCAGCCGGATCTCCTTGCGGCCGAACTCGGCCAGCGCGAGATCGGCGACGGCGAAATCGATGCCGTTACGGGTCTGCAGCCGCCGGGCGGAGCCGGTTGCGGTATCGGCGGTGACGGTCATTGCGGTGTTCTGCCTCCTTCTTCGGGTCCGGAGCGAGGTCGTGAGCGAACAGCCGACTCCAGCGCCGGTGTCCACTCGTCGGACTGCTGCCTCCGGTCATCTACACGGAAGGCGCCCTTGTCTCGCGACCTGGCAGCTCGAGCGTGGCGGACCGGGTCCGTCGCAGCGCCTCTCGAGGCCGGATGTCAGGGTACCCAACCCGGCGCGCGGGGCACACCCCGCTCGCTGTTGCGGCCCCACCGCTCAGCCCAGCAGCTGATCGCGCAGCAGCGCCTCGGCCACGTCGTCCCGGCCGCGGGTGGCCAGCAGGCCGGCGGGCGGCACCGCGAAGTTGGCGTCCAGCAGCGCGGGCACGCTGCCGAGCACGGGGGCGAGCACCGGATCGGCACGCAGCGTGGACACCACGGCGGCCAGCCCGCCGGCCGGGTCGCGCTGCCGGAACACCCCGCCGGTGAGCACCACGACGCCCAGCTCCCGGCCCGACTCCGGATGGACGCGCAGGTGCCGCTTGACGGCGATCAGGGCGGCCAGCGCCGCGATCCGCCGGTCCTCGGCCGCGCTGCCGGCATCCCGGGGCAGGTAGCCGACCTCCGCGCTCATCCGGTGCACGGAGGGGCGGAGCAGGTCGGCCTCCACCGGGTCGATCAGCCCCTCGGCCTGGCCCTCGACGAGCACGCCGCCCGCCGCCACCCGCACGCCCAGGTCGCCCTCGACGGTGCGCCGGGCGCCCCCGGGCCCGGCCGCGTGCACGTCGGTGGTCGCCGAACCGACATCGATCACCAGCACCGCGCACCGGCAGATCGCGGCCAGCGTCTGCGCGGCCCGCCGCACCACGTCGGTCGTCGGGGCCCGCACCAGCCGGCGGAAGCGCGGCGCGACGGCCGGACCGCGCCCGCCCAGCACGTGCCGCTGGTAGAGCTCGGCGAGCACCGCCCGGGCCGGGCCGGGTACCAGCTCTCCTCGCCGCGGGGTGACGTTCTCGCAGGCCAGTACGGTGCGGCCGGTCGCGCGCAGCAGCGTCTCGGCTTCCTGGCGGGCCTCGGCGCTGCCGGCGAGGAGCACCGGGTAGCGGATCCGCGCCCTGGCCAACCGGCCCGCGTTGTGCAGTAACCCGGCCGGGTCCTCGCCGTCGACGCCACCCAGCAGCAGCACCACCCCGGGCCGGGCGCTGCGCAGCAGCCGGACGTCGGCCGGCTCCAGTGGCCCCGCGTGCACGTGCACCACGTGCGCCCCCGACGAGCAGGCCACCCGGTACCCGGCCTCGGTGCTCGTCAACCGCTCCGGCCCGACCACGGCCAGCCGCAGCCCACCCCCGGCGGAGGAACAGGCCAGCACCTCGACCTCGCCCTCGGCCGGCGCGGGCGCCGCCGCCGCAACCGCCCGGACCGCCGCGTCCATCCCGCTGAGCACGTCACCGGCGGTGGTGGGGTGCTCGGCGAAACCGGCCAGTCCGCCGTCCGGATGGACCAGCGCAGCCTTGGTCCAGGTGGAGCCAACGTCGAGGCAGACCACGGCGGCCTGTTCGGTGGGCATGGCTCTCGACCCTAACGGCACCCGGACCCGGTGGCGCCGAGGCGACGTGGTCATCCGGCCGATCCGACCGGTAGCGTCGGCGTGACCGGGGACACACCGTTCAGAACGACGCCCACCTGGAGCTGCCGATGCTCGGTCTGATGCAGGATCGCCCACTCGCCCTCCCACACCTCTTCCACCGGGCCGAGCAGTACTTCCCGCACAAGTCGATCATCACCGGGACCGTGGGGGCGGAGCGCCGCACCACGATCGGCGAATGGGCGCAGCGGGTGCGCCGGCTGGCCACCGTGCTGGACACCCTGGACGTGAGCGCGGACGGCCGGGTCGGCACGTTCTGCTGGAACTCCGACCGGCACCTGGAGCTGTACCTCGCCGCGCCGTGTACCGGACGGGTGCTGCACACGCTGAACATCAGGCTCTTCCCCGAGCAGCTGGTCTACATCGCCAACCACGCCGAGGACGAGGTGGTGTTCGTCGACCGCTCGCTGCTGCCGACGTTCTGGCCGCTGACCGACAAGCTGGAGTCGGTGCGCCACATCGTGGTGATCGACGACGGCGCCGACGCGCCGATTCCGGTCGACCCCCGGGTGCACGACTACGAGGAGCTGCTGGCCGCGGCCGATCCGTTCACCGGCCGGTTCACCGTCGACGACGAGAACCGAGCGGCCGCCATGTGCTACACGTCGGGCACCACCGGCAAACCCAAGGGCGTGGTCTACAGCCACCGCTCCGCCGTGCTGCACTCGCTGATCTCGCTGATCGCCGACGGGCTCGCGCTCTCCGAGCGGGACGTGGTGCTGCCGGTGGTGCCCATGTTCCACGCCAACGCCTGGGGGCTGCCCTACGGCGCCCTGCTGGCCGGCGCCACCCTGGTCCTCCCGGGCCCACGGATGACCCCCGAAGGCATCGTCGACCTGCTGGAACGGCACCGGGTCACGGTCACCGGCGGGGTGCCGACGATCTGGATGGGCGTGCTCGGCCTGCTCGGCACCCACGACCTGTCGGCGTTGCGGTCGATCCTCTGCGGCGGGTCGGCGGTGCCGCGGTCGCTGTCGGAGAGCTACCGCGAGGCCATCGGCATCCCGATCCTGCACGCCTGGGGCATGACCGAGACCAGCCCGATCGCCACCATCTGCAGCCCGCGCAGCGAGCACGACGCGCTGAGCGAGGACGAGCGCGCCGACATCCGGACCCGGCAGGGCCAGGCCGTGCCGCTGGTGGACCTGCGGCTGACCGACCCCGGCTCCGGCGAGCCGCAGCCCTGGGACGACGTGGCCACCGGCGAGATCCAGGCCGCCGGTCCGTGGATCGCCCGCGAGTACTACCGCGGCGAGGGCGGCGGCGCCCAGTTCACCGAGGACGGTTGGCTGCGTACCGGCGACGTGGCGGCCGTGGACGCGCACGGCTTCGTCCGGCTGGTCGACCGGACCAAGGACCTGATCAAGTCCGGCGGCGAGTGGATCGGCTCGGTCGAGCTGGAAAACGTGATCATGGGACATCCGAAGGTGGCCGAGGCGGCGGTGATCGCGATCCCGCACGAGAAGTGGCAGGAGCGGCCGCTGGCCTGCGTGGTGGTCAAGCCGGGCGAGACGCTCACCGCCGCCGAGGTGCTCGAGTACCTCGCCCCGCGGGTGGCCAAGTGGTGGCTGCCGGACGCGGTGGAGTTCATCGACGAGGTGCCCAAGACCAGCGTCGGCAAGTTCTCCAAGCGGACGCTGCGCGAGAAGTTCGACGGCTACCGGCTGCCCGACGCCCCGGCCGGGTGACGGTCCGGCCCATCACCGAGCTGTCCGGCCGGGCGCTGGCCGGACCGCCGCGCTGCGGCGACACCCGGCTGATCTGCATCGACGGGCCGTCGGGCGCGGGCAAGACCGTGCTCGCGGCGCGGTTGGCCGCGGCGCTCGGCGGACCACCGGTGATCCGCATGGACGACCTGTTCGCGGGGTGGAGCGGGCTGGCCGCGGCGGCGCCGCTGCTGTACGAGCAGGTGGTGGCGCCGCTGGCGGCCGGCCGGCCGGCGCGTTACCGCCGCTACGACTGGGACCGCGGCGAGTACGCCGAGACGCGCGACCTGGGTCGCCCGCCGCTGCTGATCGTCGAGGGGGTCTCCTGCGGGTCCCGGCTGACCGCGGCATACACGACGCTGCTGATCTGGGTCGAAGCTCCGCGGGCCGAACGCTTTCGTCGCGGTATTGCCCGCGACGGCCACACCTATCTCCCGCACTGGGAACGGTGGGCGGTGCAAGAAAGCGCCTTTTTCGCCGCCGACAGCACTCGGGAGCGTGCCGACGTGTGCGTCGACGGCGCTTCCGGCATCCCGCACGACCCCGCCACGGAGGTCGTCACGACGTCCTGAGCTGGGCGAACGTCGTCAGACGGGGAGTTGGACAGCTGTCATGATTCGTTACCCATCGGGCCCGCTCGGCCGGGTTAGGGTGTCCCGGCCATGGCCTCGACGATGAGGCGATTGAGACCGGAGGTGACGCAACAGGTGGAAGTTCTGCGCACGAAGAGTATCGAGCAATCCATCGCCGATACCGATGAGCCGGAGTATCAGCTCAAGAAGAATCTGACCGCGCTGGACCTGACCGTCTTCGGCGTCGGGGTCATCATCGGGGCCGGCATCTTCACGTTGACCGGCCGGGCGGCGGCCACCATCTCCGGGCCGGCGATCGTGCTGAGCTTCGTGGTGTCCGCGGTGTGCTGCGGGCTGGCCGCCCTCTGCTACGCCGAGTTCGCCTCCACCGTCCCGGTGTCCGGCTCCGCCTACACCTTCTCCTACGCCAGCCTGGGCGAAATGATCGCCTGGATCATCGGCTGGGACCTGCTGCTGGAACTGCTCCTGGGAGCGAGCGTGGTGGCCCAGGGCTGGAGCACCTACGCCGTGGTGCTGATGGACAACTTCGGCATCACCTGGCCGGAGGCGCTCGGGCCGGGCGGTTCGGTCGACCTGTTGGCCATGCTGCTGATCGCGGTGCTGACCATCCTGACCACGATCGGCATCAAGGAATCGATGCGCGTCAACCTGGTCCTGGTCGCGGTCAAGCTGTTCGTGGTGCTGTTCGTGATCATCGCCGGGATCGGCTTCATCAACCCCGCCAACTACAGCCCGTTCATCCCGCCGGCCGAGCCCGGCGGCGCCGCGGTCGAGAACTGGTACCAGCAGCCGCTGATCCAGGCGGTGCTGGGCCTGGAACCGACGGCGTTCGGCATCGGCGGCATCTTCACCGGCGCCGCGCTGGTGTTCTTCGCCTACATCGGTTTCGACGTGGTCGCCACCACCGCGGAGGAGGCCAAGAACCCGAAGCGGGACCTGCCGATCGGCATCATCGGCTCGCTGGTGATCTGCACGATCCTGTACGGCGCGGTGGCCCTGGTGATCACCGGGATGATCAAGTACAACGAGATCGACACGAAGGCCGCGCTGGCGTCGGCGTTCACCTCGCTGGGCAAGCCGGGTTACGCCACGCTGATCGCCGCCGGCGCGGTGGCCGGCCTGACCACGGTGGTGCTGACGTTGATGATCGGCGCCGCGCGCGTGGTGTTCGCGATGTCGCGCGACCACCTGCTGCCCCCGGTGCTGAGCAGGGTGCACCCGAAGTTCAAGACCCCCTACGTGATCACCATCGCGGTCGGGATCTTCGCCATGCTGGTGGCCGGCCTGACGCCGATCGGGCGGCTGGAGGAAATGGTCAACATCGGCACCCTCACGGCCTTCGTGCTGGTGTCGGTCGGGGTGGTCATCCTGCGCCGGACGCGGCCGGACCTGCCGCGCGCCTTCAAGGTGCCGGGCTCACCCGTGATCCCGATCCTGTCCGCGCTGATCTGCTTCTACCTGACCCTCAACCTGTCGCTGGAGACCTGGTTCCGGTTCCTCGTCTGGATGGCCCTCGGATTCCTGATCTACGGCGTGTACGGCTACCGCAGGTCCCGGTTGGCCACCGGCGAGACGCTGGCGCAGATGAGCCACCACAACCAATCACGCAGACCGTAGGGGGAAAGGCCGACGACCGCGGGCCGCACCCGGCAGGGGTGCGGCCCGCAGCCGTCCGGCGGCGAAGTCGGTCAGGAGGCCGGGGTCGGGTCGGCCGCGGGGGCCCGCGAGTAGTCCAGGTCCGGCTCCAGGTAGATCATGCGCGCGTCCGGGACGGACTCGCGCACCCGCACCTCGGCGGCGTCGATGGCCCCGGCGACGTCCTCGATCGTCAGCCCCGGCGCCATCGCGATCTTCGCCGCGACCAGCATCTCCTCCGGCCCGATGTACTGGGTGCGGATGTGGATGACCCGCTCGACGTCCTCGCCGGCCTCCAGGCCGTCGACGATCCGGTCCAGCACCGGCCCCAGTGCCCCCTCGCCGATCAGCAGGCTCTTCATCTCGATGATCAGGATGATTGCGATCACGCCGAGCAGCAGGCCGATCGAGATCGTGCCGAACGCGTCGAACACCGGGTTGTCGGTGGCCATGGTCAGCCCGACCCCGAGCAGCGCGAGCACCAGCCCGACCAGCGCGCCGAGGTCCTCCAGCAGCACCACCGGCAGCTCCGGCACCTTGGACTGGCGGATGAACTGCCACCAGGTGCCCGAGCCCTTCAGCGGCCGGGACTCGACGATGGCCGTCCGGAACGAGTAGCACTCGAGCCCGATCGCCACCACGAGGATGCCGATGGCCACCAGCGGTGAGGTCAGCGGCTCGGGCTCCTCCAGCTTGTGGATGCCCTCGTAGATGGCGAACACCGACCCCAGGCTGAACAGCAGCAGCGCCACCACGAAGGAGTAGAAGTACCGGTCCCGGCCGTAGCCGAACGGGTGCTGGTCGGTGGCCGCGCGCTTCGCCCGCTTCCCGCCGAGCAGCAGCAGACCCTGGTTGGACGTGTCCGCCACCGAGTGCACCGACTCGGCCAGCATGGACGACGACCCGGTGATCAGGTACCCGATGAACTTGGCGACGGCGATACCGGCGTTCGCGATCAACGCCGCGATGATCGCCCTGGTTCCACCACCTGTTGACACTGCGCTCTCCTCGCCCCGGTTGCTCGGCCGCGGGTGACCCTACGGGATTACGGGTCCAGCCCGTCCCCGGCGAGGAACAGCTGCGTTCCGACGGCCGCGTCGTGCACGGTCACGCCGGTGTCGGACGCGCCCAGCCACAGCGACATCCCGCGGCTCACCTTGAGCTCCCCGTCACCGCCGCGCACCAACGCGGCGCCGGCGGTGCAGAGCAGGATCCGCGGGCCGCCGTCCGGCACCGTGACGTGGTCGGTCGTGGCGTCCGGATCCGCTCCGGCCGACGCGTCCCAGCGCCGCAGCAGGAACTCCTCGAACGGGGTGTCGTAGCGGACCCACTCGCCGTCCGGGCGGCCGGCGCTGACGGGTGGCGGGCCGGCGCGGAAGTCGAGCACCCGCAGCAGTTCCGGGACGTCCATGTGCTTGGGGGTCAACCCGCCGCGCAGCACGTTGTCCGAGTTCGCCATCAGCTCCACACCGGCACCGGACAGGTAGGCGTGCAGGTTGCCGGCCGGCAGGTGGACCGCTTCCCCCGGCGCCAGGGTGACCCGGTTGAGCAGCAGCGCGGCCAGCACCCCGGCGTCGCCGGGGTAGCGCTCGGAGAGCTCCAGCACGGTGCGCGCCTCGGTCCGGAACTCGCCGCCGCCGGGGCCACCGCCGCCGGCCAGCCGCACGCAGCCGGACTGCAGCGCCGGCACCAGACCGTCCAGCACCGACTGCGGCAGCGTGATCCAGGTGGTGAACAGGGCGCGCAGCCCGTCCGGGCCCGGCTCGGCGGCCAGCAGCTCGGTGTGGCCGGCCAGCTCCGGCACGTCCAGGGCGCGCAGCAGCCGCACCGTCTCGGCCGGGTCGCGGAAACCGACCAGCGCGTGGAACTCGGTCAGCGCGCACATCAGCTCGGGCTTGTGGTTGGCGTCGCGATAGTTGCGGTGGTTCGCGTCCCGCGGGATGCCCGCCGCATCCTCCCGCCGGAAGCCCTCCCGGGCCTGCGCGAGACTGGGGTGGGCCTGCAGCGACAGCGGCTCGTCGGCGGCCAGCACCTTGAGCAGGAACGGCAGCGTCCCGCCCCAGTGCCGGGCCCGGACGGGGCCGAGCATCCGCTCCGCGTCCTCGGCCAGCGCGGCCAGCAACGAGACCCGGGTGCCGTCGGACGCCACCAGCTGCGAGGGGTTCGCCGGGTGCGCGCCCAGCCACATCTCGGCCTGCGGGTGCGGCGAGGGCACCGGCTCGCCGAGCAGCTCGGCGATCACGGTGCGGGACCCCCACGCGTACGGGCGGACGGGGTTCTCCAGCTGCTCCACGTGACTCTCAGCGCTCCTGTCCTGCGGGTTGGATGGTGCGGGTGGCGAGCCCGAGGTAGACGGCGGCCACGTCGAAGCGCGCGGCGAGCAGCCCGGCGCGCAGCAGCCCGGCGTGCCGCGTCCCGCGCGGCACCTCGTCCACCGGATGGGCGAGGTCCGAGGCGGGCCAGCCGCGGCCCGTGATGCGCAGCGTGACCTGGCCGGGGTCCTCCTCGCCGGTGGCGATCAGGATCAACCGCAGCGGCAGGCCTTCAACCCCGCCGGTGTCGTCGAAGGGATCCCGGAAGATGTCGCTGTCCCGGGCGTCCCGGTCCAGCTCCCGCACCAGTGCGGCCGCGGTGGCGGCCTGCCCCATCGCGGAGCCCTGCGCGACCAGCCCGGCGTGCAGGGCCAGCGCGGTCGCCGCGTGCTCGGCCACGGCGGTGGCCAACGGGTCGGTGCCCCAGAGCAGCGGCACGTGCTCGGCCAGCCGCATGGCCAGGGACTTGGCCGGGTTCATGAACGGCTCGTGCCCGGGCTGGTTGCGCTCGGCCTCGGCGTCGAGCTGGTCGGCCAGCGGGTCCAGCAGCGGCGACAGCGCGGTCCCGGCCAGGTCCAGCGCCGCCACCACGGTCAGCCCCAGCGCCAGCGCGGTGGCCAGGTCGAGCCCGGGCGGCACCGGAATCCGCGGCTCCACCAGCCGGGCGCGGCCGGCGCCGGCCGAGGCCACCGGGCCGTCGGCCGGAGCGGAGAGCACCACCTCGGATCCGCGGCCCACCGCCAGCTGCACGCTCTCGGCCAGCTCGATGTCGTCCCGGTCGGCGGTGTGGGCGACCACCACGTCCAGCGGGCCGATCCAGCCGGGCACCGTCTCCGACGTCAGCACCGGGATCGGCGACACCGGGCCGAGCAGCGCGCGCAGCAGCTCCGCGGCCGATCCCGAGACCCCGGGCCGGCGCAGCAGGACCAGGGCCCGCGGGCGGCCGCCGGCCAGCTCGCCGACGCCGGCCTCGGCGGCGGAGTGCGCGGTCGAGCGGACCTGGGCACCCGCGGTGGCCGCGGAGCGCAACGCGCCGCCGGTGTCCACCTCGGCCAGCGCCCGGGCGTCGCCGAGCAGCGAGTCGTCGAACACGGTCAGTCGTCGGTCGGATCGGGCGCCGGCGGCGGGATGGCCTCGTCCAGCAGCAGCACCGGGATCCCGTCGACCACCGGGTAGCCACGCCCGCACGCGGTGCAGGTGAGCACGTCGGCATCGGGGTCGGTCGGGGTACCGGCGCGCAGCGGGGCGTGGTCCTCCGACGGGCAGGCGAGGATGTCCATCAGCTGGGGGTCGAGCTGCACAGCCACCCGGTCCTCCTCGTTGTTACGAACGGCGGTCCCCACCGATCCGGGCCCGGACGACCCCCACGGCCGAACGCGGCGCGGTCCCGGTGGCACACCCCTGGCGGGGCATAGCTCGATGCTGCCAGTACCCGGCTCGTGGCGCCGCATCCGGTGCCGCGGGTCGTCAGCCCCGCACGATCGCCAGCACGTCGTCGCGCAGCCGGGCGACCGCCGCGTCGTCGACGGCCTCGACGTTGAGCCGCAGCAGCGGCTCGGTGTTGGACGGGCGCAGGTTGAACCAGCTGCGGTCCGGCAGGGTCACGGTGAGCCCGTCCAACTCGTCGAACTGCACGCCGTCGCGCCCGGCGTAGGCCGCCTTGACCGCGGCCGTCCGCTCGGCCTGGTCGCGCACCGTCGAGTTGATCTCACCGGAGGCGGCGTAGCGGTCGTAGGCGGCCATCAGCTCGGAGATCGGCGCCCGCTGCTCGCCCAGGGCGGCCAGCACGTGCAGCGCGGCCAGCATGCCCGAGTCGGCCCTCCAGAAGTCCCGGAAGTAGTAGTGCGCGGAGTGCTCGCCGCCGAACACGGCACCGGTCTCGGCCATGGTCTGCTTGATGAACGAGTGCCCGACCCTGGTCCGCACCGGCCGCCCGCCGTGCTCGCTGACGATCTCCGGCACGGCCTGTGAGGTGATCAGGTTGTGGATGATCGGGGCGCCCGGGGACTTGGCCAGCTCGCGTACCGCGACCAGCGCGGTGATCGCGCTCGGACTGATCGGCTCGCCGCGCTCGTCGACGACGAAGCACCGGTCGGCGTCGCCGTCGAAGGCCAGTCCGAGGTCGGCGCCCTCCTCGACGACCCGCTTCTGCAGGTCCACCAGGTTGGCCGGGTTCAGCGGGTTGGCCTCGTGATTCGGGAAGTTGCCGTCCAGCTCGAAGTACATGGGGACGACCTCGAGCGGGAGGCCACCGAGCACGACCGGCACGGTGTGCCCACCCATCCCGTTGCCGGCGTCGACGACGAGCCGCAGCGGACGGGACCCGGTCAGGTCGACCAGGCCACGCAGGTAGGTCGCGTAGCCACCGAGCATCTCGCGCTCGCTCACGGTGCCACCCCCGGGACCGGCCGGGACGCCGGCCTGCACCGCATCCCGGATGGTCGCCAGCCCGGTGTCCTGTCCGATCGGCACCGCGCCGGCCCGGCACAGCTTGATCCCGTTGTAGCGGGCCGGGTTGTGGCTCGCGGTGAACATGGCGCCCGGCATCTCCAGGGATCCGGAGGCGTAGTAGAGCATGTCGGTGCTGGCCAGGCCGATGGCGACGACGTCGAGGCCCTGCCCGGTGACGCCCTCGGCGAACGCCGCGGCGAGCGCCGGGGAGCTGTCGCGCATGTCGCGCCCGATGACGACGCCG
>DATMDS010000005.1:0-13339 GCA_035557575.1 Pseudonocardia sp.
AGCCGCTGACCGAGCTCGACCAGTGGCTGGCCCCCTACCGCTGGATGTGGTCCTCCCGGCTGGACCGGCTCGGCACCCACCTCGACGGCCAGCACCGGATGGGCCCGGCTGCTGCCGGTCGGCTCCCGTCCCGCCGTGCTCGTGGCGGCGCCCGCCCGACGAGCCGTGGTAGCTCGGCTGTATGCGTTGTGTGGCATATGCCATGTGTGGCATGCTCGAGGTCGTGCTCACCCCGTTCGAGGTGCTGGCGCAGCCGATCCGGCGGTCGATCCTGGATCGGCTGCGGGAGCGGCCGTGCCTGGTCGGCGAGCTGGCCGAGCAGCTGCGGCTGTCCCAGCCGGTGACGTCCAAGCACCTGCGGGTGCTGCGCGACGCCGGGCTCGTCACGGTGCGGGTCGACGGCCCGCGGCGCTGGTACGCGCTGCGCACCGAGCCGCTGACCGAGCTCGACCAGTGGCTGGCCCCCTACCGCTGGATGTGGTCCTCCCGGCTGGACCGGCTCGGCACCCACCTCGACGAGATGCCCGACGACGAGATACCCGACGACGAGATGCCCGAGAATTCTCCGACGAAGGAAGCCCCCGATGACGTCTGACCAGTTCTTCACCCGGGCCGGGCGGCCGACCGTCCGCGTGCAGCGGCACTACCCGCACCCGATCGACAAGGTCTGGCGGGCGGTGACCACGCCGGAGCATCTCGGCGCGTGGTTCCCGTCCCCGGTGCAGCTCGAGCTGCGGGCCGGTGGCGCGATGGCCTTCAGCGCCTTCGCCGGCGACGCCGCGGCCACCGGCACCGTCGAGGCGGTGGATCCTCCCCGGCTGCTCGTCTTCCGGTGGGGCCCCGACCGATTGACGTTCGAGCTGGCCCCGGCGGGCGAGGGCACCTCGTTCGCGCTGACCCACTCCTTCGACGACCGGGCCGGCGCGGCCAGCTTCGCCACCGGGTGGGAGATGTGCCTGGGCGGGCTGCGCCACGTGCTGGCCGGCGAGCCGCTGCCGGTGCCGGGCCGCGGTGTCGCCCGGCACGAGGAGCTGGTCGGGGAGTTCGGGCTGGACCAGCCGGAGCTGCACGAGGACGGCGGCCGGTGGACCGTCCGCTACGAGCGCCAGCTGACCTGCCCGGCCCAGGTGGCGTGGGACTTCTGGTTCGGCATCGACCAGGTCACCGGCGAGCAGCGCCGGGCCCCGGCCGTCGGCGAACCGCTGACCCCCTACCTGGCTCCCGAGCTGGTGATCGGCACGATGACCGAGGTCGACGAGCCACAGGTGCTGGCCTTCGACGTCGCCGAGACCGGCGGCCCCGGCGAGCACGTGCGCGTCGAGCTGGGTCCGGGCACCGGGCACGGAGCCCGGCTGATCCTCACCGTGACCGGCACCGACCCCGCCGAGCGGGACGCGGCCGTCGACCAGTGGGGTGATGGCGCCGTCGCCCACCTGGCCCGCAGCGCGGCGAACTGGGCGCCGGCGACAGCCGACGCCTGACCCGCCCCGGTCGTGAGTGCCTGGCCGTGCTCTAGCACGGCCAGGCACTCACAGCCGCGTCAGCGGGTGACGTCGCGCCCCAGCGTCTCCGGCATGGCCCACACTGCGACCAGGCTGATCAACCCGACCAGGATCATGTAGGCGGACACCGACAGCGAGGTCCCGGTGGAGGACTGCAGGGCGGTCGCGATCAGCGGCGCGAACCCGCCGCCCAGCACGGCGCCCACCGCGTAGGAGAACGAGGCCCCGCTGTAGCGGTAGCGGGCCTCGAACAGCTCCGCGAACAGCGCCGACTGGGGCCCGTACGAGGCCCCCAAGCCGATGGTGAGCACGACCACGGCGATGATCATCAACAGCACCTGGCGGGTGTCGATGAGCAGGAAGAACGGGATCGACCACAGCACCAGCAGCACCGAGCCGACCAGGTACACCGGCCGGCGCCCGATCCGGTCCGACCACACCGCGGCGACGACGATGGAGGCCAGCCAGGTCAGGCTGCCGACGATCACCACGACCAGCATCAGGTTGCGGCTGACCTTGAGCACCGACGTGCCGTAGGAGAGCAGGTAGGCCAGGAACACGTAGCCGATCGCGGTGTTGGCGATGAAGCTCGCCGAGGCGACGGTCAGCGCCCGCGGTCGCTCCCGGAACACCTCGATGATCGGGCGGGTGCTGCGCGCGCGCTCGGCCCGCAGCGTCCGGAACACCGGGCTCTCCTCGACCGAGAGCCGCACGTAGAGCCCGACGCCGATGAGCACGATCGACAGCAGGAACGGCACCCGCCATCCCCAGGCGGCGAACTGCTCGTCGGACAGCGCGTTGCCGACCCCGAAGAACACCAGCTGAGCCAGGATCAGCCCGGCCGGCACCCCGATCTGGGAGAACGAGCCGTAGCGGCCACGCTGCTGGGCCGGCGCGTGCTCGACGGCCATCAGCGCCGCCCCGCCCCACTCCCCGCCCGCGCTCAGGCCCTGCAGCAGCCGCAGCACCAGCAGCAGCACCGGGGCCAGCAGGCCGATCTGGTCGTAGGTGGGCAGCAACCCGACCCCGACCGTGGCCAGCCCCATGACCAGCAGCGAGGCCACCAACATCCGCTTGCGGCCGATCCGGTCCCCGTAGTGCCCCCACACGATTCCGCCGATCGGCCGGGCCAGGAAGCCGGCCCCGAGGGTGGCGAATGCGGCCAGCGTGCCCGAGGCCGGCGAGAGCGCGGAGAAGAACTGCGAGCCGAAGATCAGCGCGGCCGCCGTGGAGTAGATGAAGTAGTCGTACCACTCGATGGTGGTGCCGACGGCGCTGGCCACGGCCACCCGGCGCAGCTGCGCCGGGTCGACCCTGCCGAGCGCCGGATCCACGCTCATCGCTCTCCCTCGCTGCGCTCGGTCGACCCATCGGTGAATGTCTCGGCGCGCAGGCGCTGTGACAGTGATTCGCTCGCAAGTTCGCTCATCGCAGCACCTCACCGCGGGTCTCGGGCAGGGTGAGGATGACCAGGAAGGCGATCACCGCCCCGGCGGCCACGTACCAGAAGAACGCGTCGGCCCAGCCGGCCGCGGACAACGTCTGGATGACCAGCGGGGCCGTGCCCCCGAACAGCGCCACCGTCAGGTTGTACCAGGCCCCGATGCCCAGCCCGCGCAGCTCGGTGGGGAACAGCTCGCTCATGATCGCCGGCGCGATCGAGGTCATCGCCGTGTACAGCCCGAGCCCGACGCAGAACACCACGAGCAGGTTGCCCAACCCGGGCCCGATCAGCGTCGACAGCGGCACCACGAGCACCGCGGTAGCGGCCGACCAGATCAGCAGCTGCGGTTTGCGACCGAAGCGGTCGGCGACCAGTCCCATCGGGTACTGCAGCGCGACGAACAGCGCCGTCGCGACGGACAGCGCCACGAACACCTCACCGGCGTCGGCGCCGCGGGAGCTCACCGCGAACGGGGTGAGCGCGGAGAAGAAGGTGTAGTAGCAGAGCGTGGACAGCAGCGTGAAGCCGACGAGCTGCCCGACCGCCTTGGGGTGCTCGCGCAGCGTGGTCAGGAGCGGGTGCTTGAGCGCCTGCGCCTTGGCCTTGTTCTCCTCGAACTGGTCGGTCTCCGGCATCGCCCGGCGCAGCCAGAGCCCGATCAGCCCGAGCAGCCCGCCGATCACGAACGGGATGCGCCAGCCATACGCGGCCAGCTCCTCCTTGCTCAGCACGGCGGTCAGCAGCGCGCCGAGCAGCGAGGCCAGCAGCACCGCGGAGCCGGTGGAGATGTAGAAGAACGACGAGTAGCGGCCGCGCCGCTCCGGCGGGGCGATCTCGGCCAGGTAGGCCGAGGCGTTGGAGACCTCGCCGCCGAGGCTCATGCCCTGCGCGATCCGGGCCAGCAGCAGCAGGATCGGGGCCAGCCAGCCGACCAGTGCGAACGTCGGCAGCAGGCCGATGGCCAGCGAGCCGGCCGCCATCAGCACGATGGTCAGCATCATCGCGGTGCGCCGGCCGCGCAGATCCGCGTAGCGGCCCAGCAGCCAGCCGCCGAGCGGCCGGAAGAAGAAGGCCAGGGCGTAGGTGGCCAGCGTGCTGATCAGCGCCAGCGCCGCGTTCTCCTTCGGGAAGATCTGGGTGGCGAAGAAGATGCTGAACGTGGCGTAGATCGTCCAGTCGTACCACTCGATCGCGTTGCCGACCGAGGCCGCGAGCAGCGTCCGCACCGGCAACCGATGCTCCGATGTGGAGTCCTGCGGGATCGTGCGCTCCGTCACGGCTCCTCCCGTTTGTCGCGCAGAGTGAAGTTCTCGGCAGGCTAGACACTCCGGGTGCGGGTGGCATCCGCTGGCCCGCCTAACACATTTGACTTATATAAGCGGGATGTTCTAAGTTCCGCCTGTGCACGCCTTCGACGTGCTCGGCGACCCGGTCCGCCGACGCATCCTGGAACTGCTCGCCACCGGCGAGCAGAGCTCGGGCGCGGTTACCGACGTGGTCCGCGCGGAGTTCGGGATCTCCCAGCCCGCCGTCTCCCAGCATCTGAAGGTGCTGCGCGAGCACGGCTTCGCCTCGGTGCGCCCGGCCGGTACCCGGCGGCTGTACGCGGTGCGGACCGAACCGCTGCGCGAGGTCGACGCCTGGTTGGACGGGTTCCGGCGGTTCTGGACCCCCCACCTGGATGCGTTGGGCACCGAGCTGGCCCGCGGTCGCCGTCGAACCGGAACTCCGAAAGGGAACCCACCATGATCGACGTTCAACACGAGGTCAACGCCGTCGAGCGCAGCGTCGGCCGGCGCACGCTGGCGGCCGGGGAGGCGAACGTGGTGACGGTCGGCCGGACCTACCCGAGCCCGGTCGAGGACGTCTGGGACGCCTGCACCAACCCGGAGCGCATCCCGCGCTGGTTCCTGCCGGTCTCCGGTGAGCTCACGCTCGGGGGGCACTACCAGCTGGAGGGCAACGCGAGCGGCACGGTCGAGAGCTGCGACCCGCCGCACTCCTTCACCGCGACCTGGGAGTACGGCGGCGAGGTCAGCTGGATCGAGGTGCGGTTCACCCCGCTCGACGACGGCAGCACGCGGTTCGAGCTGGCTCACATCGCCCACGTCGACGACGAGAGGTGGTCGGAGTTCGGGCCGGGCGCGGTGGGCATCGGCTGGGATCTGGGGCTCAAGGGTCTCGCGGAGCACCTGGCCACCGGGGCCGACGCCGAGCCGGAGTCGACCTGGGCGGCCTCCCCGGAGGGGGTGCGGTTCATGACCGACAGCAGCGAGGCCTGGTACGCCGCATCGGTCGCGGCGGGCACCGACGCGGCCGCGGCCCGCGCCGCCGCCGACCGGACCCTCAGCTTCTACACCGCCACCGAGTGATCACGACGGGCGCGGGCGGCGGGGTGGCTCGCAGCACAGCGCGGCGCACGGGGCCCCGTTGAGCGAGCAGCCGGCGCGCGGTATCTCGCCGAGGCCACGGGGGGCGAAGTCGTGCTGCAGCTCGGCCAGCAGCTCCAGCACCATCTCGGCGAACCGCGGGTCCGGGCCGGCGGTGGCGGCGCGGGCGAAACCCATGCCGAGCTCGGCCGCCCGCTCCCGGGCCTCGTGGTCCAGGTCCCAGACGACCTCGAGGTGGTCGGACACGAAGCCGATCGGCGCCACCACCACCGCGGGCACGCCGCGGGCGTGCAGCGCGTCCAGGTGGTCGACGATGTCCGGCTCCAGCCACGGCACCTGGGGCGGCCCGGAGCGCGACTGCCAGACCACGTCGTGCTCGGCCGCCCCCACCGCCGCGGCCACCAGCCGCGCGGCCTCGGCGATCTGCCGCGAGTAGCGGTGCCCACCCTCGGCCGGCGGTCCGGCCGCGGCGTCGGCGGACACCGGCACCGAGTGCGCCGTGAACACCAGCCGGGCGTGCGCGGCGTGCTCCGGGGGCAGCCGGGCGGTGGCGGCGCGCACCGCGTCGGCGTTGGCCGAGATGAACAGCGGGTGGTCGAAGAAGTGCCGCAGCTTGAGCAGCTGCGGGGCCCGCTCGCCGACCGCCGCGCGGGCCCGCACGATGTCCTCGTCGTACTGCCGGCAGGCCGAGTAGCCGCCGTAGGCGCTGGTGGCGAACACCGCCGCGGCCCGCACGCCGTCCCGGACCATCGTCACCACGGTGTCCTCGACCAGCGGGTGCCAGTTGCGGTTGCCGAAGTAGACCGGCAGCTCGGCACGGGCCTGGATGGCCGCGATCAGCTCCCGGTTGCGGGCGTTGATCGGGCTGACGCCGCCGAAGTGCCGGTAGTGCTCGGCCACCTCGTCCAGCCGCTCCGGCGGGACGCCGCGGCCCCGGGTCACGTTCTCCAGGAACGGCCGCACCTCGTCCGGGCCCTCGGGCCCACCGAAGGACAGCACCAGCAGCGCATCGATCGGCTCGCGCACCTCACACCCCGATGGCGTGGAAACCGCCATCGGCCCAGACCATCGAGCCGGTGGTGACCGGCAGCCAGTCCGAGAGCAGCGCGCAGACCGTCTTCGCCACCGGCTCCGGGTCGTTCACGTTCCAGCCCAACGGCGCCCGGCCGTCCCAGGCGTTCTCGAACGCGGCGAACCCGGGGATGGACTTGGCGGCCATCGTCTTCACCGGGCCGGCCGCCACCAGGTTGACCCGGATGCCCTGCGGGCCCAGGTCGCGGGCCAGGTAGCGGGTGACCGACTCCAGCGTGGACTTGGCCACGCCCATCCAGTCGTAGGCCGGCCAGGCCTGTCGGTTGTCGAAGTCCATCCCGACCACGGACGAGCCCGGCCCGAGCAGTGGCAGCACCGCGGCGGCCAACGACTTGAACGAGTACGCGCTGACCTGGATCGTGGTGGCCACGTCCTCCCACGGGGCGTTCAGGAAGGCACCGTCGCCCAGGCAGGAGCCCGGCGCGAAGCCGATCGAGTGCAGCACGCCGTCCAGCCGCGGGTCGTCGCCGAGGTGCTCGGACACCCGCTCGGTCAGGCTGTCCAGCTGACCTTGGTCGGACACGTCGAGCTCGACCACGGGCGCAGGCTGCGGCAGCCGCTGGGCGATCCGCTCCACCAGCCGCAGCCGGCCGAACCCGGTGAGCACCACCTGCGCGCCCTGCTCCTGCGCCACCCGGGCGACGTGGAAGGCGATCGACGCGTCGGTGATCACTCCGGTGATCAGCAGCCGCTTGCCGTCGAGCAGTCCCATGGTTGGTATCCGTTCCTTCTTCGGGGCCTCAGTGACCCATGCCCAGGCCGCCGTCGACCGGGATCACCGCGCCGGTGACATACCCGGCGGCGTCCGAACCCAGCCAGGTGACCGCGGACGCGACCTCCTCGACGGTGGCGTAGCGGCCCAGCGGGACCTGGGCCAGGATCTCGGCGCGGCGGGCGTCGGGCAGCGCGCGGGTCATGTCGGTGTCGACGAAGCCGGGGGCCACCACGTTGGCCGTGATGCTCCGCGAGCCCAGCTCCCGGGCGATCGAGCGGGCCAGCCCGACCAGCCCGGACTTGGACGCGGCGTAGTTGACCTGACCGGCCGAACCGAGCAACCCGACCACGCTGGAGACGAAGATCATTCGCCCGCCGCGGGCCTTGAGCATGCCCCGGGTGGCCCGCTTCGCCACCCGGTACGCGGCGGTCAGGTTGGCGTCGACGACCGTGGTGAACGAGCTCTCGCTCATCCGCATCAGCAGCCCGTCGTCGGTGATGCCGGCATTGGACACCAGCACCTGGACCGGGCCGTGCTTCTCCTCCACCGCGGTGAACGCGGCGTCCACCGCGTCGACGTCCGTCACGTCGCAGGGCACCGGGAACAGCTCGCCGGGCAGCCCGTCGGCCGGGCTGCGGTGGGTCACGGCGACCTGGTCGCCCTGGGCGGCGAACGCCGTGGCGATCGCCAACCCGATCCCGCGGTTGCCTCCGGTCACCAGCACGCTGCGTCCCACGGGCGGACAATAGCCCGTGAGTGCCGCGCCGCGTTCTAACACGGCCCAGCACTCACGACCTCAGGGCAGCCGGCGGCCGAGCGCGATCCCGGCCCCGACGCCGGCGATGAGCAGCAGCGAGCCGCCGGCCAGCCAGGGCCGACTGGTGTCGACCCGCCGGGTCTCGTAGCCGATCTGCTCCCCCAGCTCGGCGTAGACCTGGCGCAGCTCCTGCTCGGTGGCCGCGGTGAAGAACTGCCCGCCGGACAGCTCGGCGATCTTGCGCATGGACGCGTCGTCCACCGCGACCGGCACCCGGTCGCCGTCGTTGATCTCGATCGACCCGTACTCGGTGCCGAACGAGATCGTCGACACCGGAACCTTGGCCTCGGCCGCCGCCCGAGCGGCGGTGAAGGACCCGCGCGGCTCCTCCTCCGGCGTTACCCCGCCGGGCACGGTCTGCTTGCCGTCGCTCATCAACACGATCCGCGCCGGTGGCGGCCCCTCCGCCGACGCGCCCGCGATGCCCTGCGAGAAGGTGTCGATCGACTGCATCGCCGCGAAGATCGCTTCCCCGGTCGCCGTCGACTCGGACAGCTTCAGCGACGCGATCGCCCGCTTCACCGGGTCCCGGTCCGCGGTCGGCGACACCAGCACCGCCGCGGTGCCGGCGAACGCGACCAGCCCCAGGTTCACGCCGGGCGTGAGCTGGTCGGCGAACTGGGTGGCCGCCGCCTGCGCCGCGGCCAGCCGGCTCGGCTCCACGTCGGTGGCCTGCATGGACAGTGACACGTCGATCACCAGCACCACCGTGGCCCGGTTGCGCGGCACCTTGGCCTCGGCCATCGGTCCGGCCAGCGCCACCGTCAGCACGGCCAGCGCCGCGATCAAGGCCGCGGCCGGCAGGTGCCGGTACCAGCCGGGCCGCTTCGGGGCGATCCGCTCCAGCAGCTCGAGGTTGGTGAACGCGACGGTGTCCCGGCGGCGCCGGCGCAGCAGCCACAGGTAGCCGACCACGAGGGCCACCACCACGACGAACAGCAGCAGCCACCACGGGTGGGCGAACATCACCGACCACCGCCGGACCAGGCGCGCTTGCGGGCCAGCGCGAAGCGCACCACGTCGACGATCCAGTCCGAGTCGGTGCGCAGCGTCATGTGCGCGGCCCCGCAGCGGCGCAGGGTGGTGGCCACCCGCTCCCGGTGTGCGGCGGCCGCGGCGGCGAACTCGCGGCACAGCAGCGGGGTGGTGACGACCTCGCGCTGGCGGCCGGTCTCCGGATCGGCCAGCACCACGGTGCCGACCTCCGGCAGCTCCAGCTCCCGCGGGTCCAGTACCTCCACCGCGAGCACCTCGTGCCGGCCCGACAGCGCGCGCAGTGGCCGCTCCCAGGTCGGCTCGCCGAGGAAGTCGGAGATGACCACGCACAGCCCGCGCCGGCGCGGTGGCCGGCGCAGCTGCTCGACGGCCTCGGCCAGGTCGCCGCGGGTGCCGCGGGGCGCGCGGGCGGTGCCGGCGACCCGGCGCAGCATCCCGCGCGCGTGTGCCAGGCCGCCGCGGGCAGGGATGCGTTCGGTGTGTTCTCCGGTGGCCACGATCGCGCCGATCCGGTTGCCGCCGCCCCGGGTCAGGTGCGTGATCGCGGCCAGCGCCGCGATGGCGAGATCGCGCTTCTCGCAGGCCGCGGTGCCGAAGTCCAGGCTGGGTGACAGGTCCAGCACCACCCAGGTCTCCAGCTCGCGGTCGGCGATCGTCTGCCGCACGTAGGGCTGGGTCATCCGGGCGGTCGCCGCCCAGTCCATCCGGCGCACGTCGTCGCCGGGCTGGTAGGCCCGGGCCTCCCCCGGCTCGCTACCCGGCCCCGGCACCAGGCCGAGGTGGTTGCCCTGCAGCAGCCCGTCGAGCCGGCCCCGCACGGTGAGCTCGAGGGTCCGCAGCGCGGCCTCTATCGAGCCGTCCCGGAACGAGGGCGGCGCGGCCGGGGCGCTGCGCGCGGCGGGGGCTTCGGTCACGCCGGCGTGTACTGGGTCGCCGGTGCGCCCGGGTCGTGCGGCTGCGGCCGGGCGCTGACCTGGGGCAACGGCACCGTGGCCAGCACGCGGGAGATGATGTGGTCCATCGGCACCGCATCGGCCACCGCGTCGTAGGAGAGCACCAGCCGGTGCCGCAGCACGTCGGGAGCCACGTCGAGCACGTCCTGCGGGAGCACGTAGTCGCGGCCGCGGACCAGCGCCAGCGCTCGCGCCGAACCGACGATGCCCAGCGTGGCCCGCGGCGAGGCACCGTAGGACACCCAGCCGGCGATGTCGCTCAGGCCGTGCTCGGCCGGGGTGCGGGTGGCCACCACCAGCCGCACCACGTAGTCGACCAGTGCGTGGTGCACGAACACCCGGGTGGCCACGGTCTGCAGCCGGGACAGCTCACCCGGGTCGATCACCTGCTGGGCCACCGGCGGCTCGGCGCCCATCCGGTAGACGATCTCGCGCTCCTCCTCGACCCCCGGGTACTCCACGATGATCTTGAAGAGGAACCGGTCGCGCTGGGCCTCCGGCAGCGGGTAGACGCCCTCGTTCTCGATCGGGTTCTGGGTGGCCAGCACCAGGAACGGATCGGGCATCGGGAAGGTCTTGCCGCCGATGGACAGGTGCCGCTCCGCCATCACCTCGAGCATCGCGGACTGCACCTTGGCCGGCGCCCGGTTGATCTCGTCGGCGAGCACGAAGTTGGCCACCACCGGCCCGAGCTCGACGTCGAACTCCTCGCGGCCCTGCCGGTAGATCCGGGTGCCGAGGATGTCCGCGGGGATCAGGTCGGGGGTGAACTGCAGGCGGGAGAAGGTGCCGCCGACGACCTTGGCCACGGTCTCCACCGCCAACGTCTTGGCCACCCCGGGCACACCTTCCAGCAGCAGGTGCCCGCGGGCCAGCAGACCGACGAGCATCCGCTCGACCAACCGGTCCTGGCCGACGATCACACGCTTGATCTCGAACACGACCCGCTCGAGACGCTCGCCCTCATGGGCCGGGCTGGGCACGGACTCCTGCACGCTCACACCGGTATCCCACCCCGCGGGCCGTGAGACGGCAGTGAACAGATGCCGCAGGACACGGCCTAGAGCACCCGGGTGGCCTGCGGCAGCAGGCCGCGGGTGCGCAGCGGCACCACCCGCACGTCCGCGCCGGTGTAGGGCGCCTCGACCATCCGGCCGCCGCCGATGTACATCGCCACGTGGTGGATCGGTGCGCCGCCGTTCCGGTAGAACACCATGTCGCCGGGTTTCAGGTCGGAGATCGGCACCTTGCGACCGATGTCGAACTGGTTGCGGCTCACCCGCGGCAGCGCGACGCCCACCGCGTTGAAGGCGTAGAGCATCAGCCCGGAACAGTCGAACCCCACCCGGTTCAGGGGTGAGCCGAAGGCGTCCGGGATACCGGTGCTCGGGCCCCGCCCGTTGCCGCCGCCCCACACGTACTGCACGCCGACCTGAGACAGCGCCCGGTCGATCGCCCGCTGCACGCCGCCGCCGACGCCGCCGCGACCCGACTCCCGGGCGATGGCGCCGTCGCGGGCGGCGCGCTCCTGGGCGGCCTGTTGCGCGGCCAGCTGCCGCTGCCACTCGTCGAAGCGGGCGCGCTGGGCGCGCAGGCCGGAGTCGGCCGCGGCGGCCGCGTCCAGCAGCCGCTGCACCTCGGCCCGCTGCAGGTCCACCGCCCGCAACTGCGCCGCGGACTCCCGCGCCGCCGCGTCGGCCGTGGCCACGGCCTGGTCGGCGGTCACCTTGGCCGCGTTCGCCTCGGCCTCGCGCCGCGTGGCCTCGGCCAGGGCGGCCCGGGCGGCCGAGTCGGCGTTGGCCTTGTCCACCCGGGCCCGCTCCAGCCCGTCCTGGACGGTGAGCTGGTTGCGGGCGACGGCGTCGTCGAACTCGGCCCGCGCCACCAGGTCGTCGGGACTGGTCGCCTCGGTCAGCAGCGCCAGCGGGCCGCTGTCGAGCTGCTGCTGGTAGGTCGCGGTGAGGAACTCGTCGAGGCGAGCGCGGGCGTTCTCGATCGCGGTCGACGCGGCCTCGGTCTCGATCCGCGCGTCGGCCGCCCGCTGCGCGGCGGCGGCCGCGGCGTCCCGGGCGGCCTGCAGGTCCAGCAGCGCGGCCTCGGCGCTCTCGCGCTGCGCGGCCAGCGCGGCCTGCAGGTCGTCGGTGCGGGCATCGAGCTCGGCCAGCTGGCTGCTGAGCCGCCCGACCTCCCCGGCACGCTGGCCCACCGCGTCCCGGCTGCGCTGCAGATCGTCGTCGCTCGGGTTGGGCGGCGGATTGGGCGCCGCGATCGCCGCCTGCAGCGGCACCGACCCGACGACCAGAGCCAGCAGCACCGAGAGCAGCACGACGAGGCGTCCACACCCCCGCACGAGATTCCCCACTCTCTCCCACCCTGCGTTCGGTTCAGCAGCGAACGCACTGTGGCATCGGAGAGCGATCACGCCGTGTTCCCACGCGTAGCGCGGAACAACATCCACCACATGGAGCAATGACTCGGCGCCACGACTCGACGGCTATACAGGACAAGCGTACTGTTTAGAGGTGGCCGGGGTCCGCCACGCCGCAGCGCTGTGGATACGCGAGACTTCGACGATCGCCGAGCGCCCACCACCGCTTCAGGAGGACAGCCATCGTGGCCAGCACCGACAGCTTCGGAGCGAAAGGAACCATCCAGGCCGGCGGAGCCGACCACGAGATCTTCCGGCTGTCCGCCGTGGACGGCGCCGAGCGGTTGCCGTACAGCCTGAAGGTGCTGCTGGAGAACCTGCTGCGCACCGAGGACGGCGCCAACGTGACCGCAGACCACGTGCGGGCGTTGGCCGGCTGGGACCCCGCCGCCGAGCCCGACACCGAGATCCAGTTCACCCCGGCCCGGGTGATCATGCAGGACTTCACCGGAGTGCCCTGCGTGGTCGACCTGGCGACGATGCGCGAGGCGGTCACCGAGCTGGGCGGCGACCCGGCCAGGGTCAACCCGCTCGCGCCGGCCGAGCTGGTGATCGACCACTCGGTGATCATCGACGTGTTCGGCAGCGCGGACGCCTTCGAGCGCAACGTCGACTTCGAGTACAGCCGCAACAAGGAGCGCTACCAGTTCCTGCGCTGGGGCCAGGGCGCCTTCGACGAGTTCAAGGTCGTCCCCCCGGGCACCGGCATCGTGCACCAGGTCAACATCGAGCACCTCGCGCGCGTGGTGATGACCCGCGGCGGCCAGGCCTACCCGGACACCCTCGTCGGCACCGACTCGCACACCACGATGGTCAACGGTCTGGGCGTGCTCGGCTGGGGCGTCGGCGGCATCGAGGCCGAGGCCGCGATGCTCGGCCAGCCCGTCTCGATGCTCATCCCCAAGGTCGTCGGCTTCCAGCTCTCCGGCGAGCTGCCCCCGGGCGCCACCGCCACCGACCTGGTCCTGACGATCACCGAGATGCTGCGCGAGCACGGCGTCG
>DATMDS010000006.1:0-5363 GCA_035557575.1 Pseudonocardia sp.
GCGGCGACCAGCTCGCGGGTGTTGCGCAGGAACTCCAGCACAGCCGCGTCCGGCCTACCCTCGGTCTCAGCCACGACACCCTCCTGCGCAGTCACCCGTTGCGCAGTCATCTGTTTCGCTGGGCGCAGCCCCCCGGGCAGATACTGCCCGTCGGCGGTCTTGACCAGGTGACCGTTGACCACCCAGGCCGGGCGCCGCGGCACCATCGACGCCGACACCGGCTGCGCGTTCCGGCCGTGGAACAGCGCGGCCGGATCGACCGGTGCCCCGGCGACAGCCAGCTCGGCGAGCGCCAGCAGCAGCCGCCGCAGCCCGGGCTCGCCCGGCGCGTCGGTGGCAACCGCGACGTGCGGCCGGCCCCGCAGGATCGTGCCGACCAGCTGGGTGAGCACCCGGCCCGGGCCGGCCTCGACGAAGACCCGCACCCCGGTCGCGTACATCGCCTCGACCTGCTCGACGAACCGGACCGGTTCAGCAACGTGGTTGGCCAGCGTCTCCCGAACGGCGGCAGGTTCGGCCGGGTACGGCGCGGCGGTGGTGTTCGACCACACCGGCAGCCGCGGTGAGCCGACGGTACGGCGATCCAGCTCGGCGGCGAGGATCGAGGTGGCACCGGCCACCACCGGACTGTGGAAGGCGCATGCCACCGGGATGAGCGCGCCGGTCAGTCCACGGTCGGCGAGCCGGTCCAGCGCGGTCTGCACCGCCGTGGTGGGTCCGGAGATCACCGTCTGGGCGGGGCCGTTGTGGTTGGCAATCACGACCGGTTGGTCCCCGAGCACGGTCCGGACCTGCTCGGCAGGCGCGGTGACCGCGGCCATCGTGCCGGGATCGGTCCCGGCGGCGGCGAGGATGGCCTGGCCACGGGCCTCGCTGAGTTCCAGCAACTCAGCGGGATCGAGAGCGCCGGCCGCAGCGAGCGCCACCAGCTCGCCGTAGCTGTGCCCACCGAGATGGTCGGGTTGCACCCCGAGCGAGGTGAGCAGCTCATACATGGCCAGCCCGGCGACCCCGAGCACCGGTTGAGCGACCTGGGTGTCAGTCAGTGCCGTCCGCCGGCGGGCTGATTCCTCCTTACCGAAGGCGGCCGGCGGGAACATCGCGCCCGCCCACCGGTCACCGAGCTCCAGGAATCGCCGCAGCCGCGGAAACGCCACGAACAGGTCGGCCAGCATGCCGGGGCGCTGGCTGCCCTGCCCGGGAAACAGGAACGCGACCTGGCTCCCCCTCTGATCGTCCGGTGCAATGACAACGCCGTCAGCCGCGGTGGCCGCCCGGGCGCGTTCTAGCTTGATTGCGAGGTCGTCCAGGTCATCGGCCACCACCGCGGCCCACACCCGGCCCCGACGCCAGGAGCACACCGTCCGAGCGAGGTCCCGCAACCGCCAGGGCCGGCCGGCCGCGTCATTGGCCGCGAGCAGCTCGGTCAGCCGGTCCATCTCCGTGACCGCCGCCGCCCGATCCACACCGGCGAACAGGAACAGCTCGGCTGGCCACGAGTCCAGCCCGTGTCGTGGCTCGGGTGCCCCGTCATAGGAGGTGAGCACGGCGTGGAAATTCGTGCCGCCGAATCCGAATGCGCTCACCCCGGCGACCCGACGCGTCGCGCCAGCCCAGGGCCGCGCGGCGACGTCGAAGCAGAACGGGCTGGTGTCGCGGTCCCAGTACGGGTTCGGATCCCGCAGCTGGCCGGTTGGTGGACGCACCCCGGTGTGCACCGCACACGCCGCCTTGATCAAACCGGCTATCCCGGCGGCGCACTTGGTGTGTCCGATCTGGGATTTCACCGATCCCAGCGTGCAGCTGCCGGACTCGGTGCCGGCCGCGGTGAACAGCTCGGTCAATACCGCCAGCTCGGTGCGGTCCCCGACCACGGTGCCGGTGCCGTGCGCCTCGACCAGCCCGACGTCGGCCGGTGAAACTCCGGCCATCCGGTAGGCGCGCTCCAGCGCCCGGCGCTGCCCGTCGGGCCGCGGCGCGGTCAGGCCCAGTGAGCGCCCGTCGCTGGCCGAGCCGATCCCCTTGATCACCGCATAGATCCGGTCGCCATCGCGTTCGGCGTCGGCCAGCCGCTTGAGCACCACGCACGCCACGCCCTCGCCCAGCGCGATGCCGTCGGCGGAGGCGTCGAACGGGCGGCACCGGCCGGTCCGGGACAGTGCCTGCACCGAGGCGAACATCAGGTAGTCGTGGATGCTGTTGTGCAGGTCGGCGCCACCGGCCAGCACCATGCTGCTGGTCCTGGCCCGCAGTTCCTTGCAGGCCAGGTCGAGGGCGGCCAGCGCGGAGGCGCAGGCCGCGTCCACGGTGTAGTTGGCGCCCCCGAGATCCAGCCGGTTGGCGATCCGGCCGGCGATCACGTTGGCCAGTACCCCCGGAAAGGAGTCCTCGGTCAGCGTCGGCAGCTGCTCGTCCAGGTCGGGCGGCAGTGTCCCGTGGTAGGCCGGGTAGTGCGAACGGAACCCGTAGGCGTTGGCCAGGTCGGTGCCCGCCTCGGCGCCGAAGATCACCGACGTGTGCTCCCGGTCGAAGGCCCGCTGCCCGTACCCGGCATCGCGCAGGGCGCGAGCGGCCACCTCCAGCGCCAGCAGCTGAACCGGTTCGATACTGGCCAGTGCAGTCGGGGGAATGCCGTAGGCCAGCGCGTCGAACGGGATGTCCGGCAGGAAGCCGCCCCACTTCGCCGGCTCGCTGTACACCGCCGGGTCCCACCGACCGGCGGGCACCTCGGTGATCGCATCCACTCCAGCCAGCACGTTGGCCCAGTAACCGGCCAGGTCCCCGGCACCCGGGAACACCCCGGCCATGCCGACGATCGCCACGTCCAGCGGTTGAGCCTGCAGTGACTGGGCCTGGCGGTCATCGCCGGCCGGTTCGACGTCCAGCTCGGCGACCCTCGCGGCCAGGAAACCAGCGGCGCCATCGGTGACCTGGGTGTGCAAGGCCTCGATCGTCGTGGTCGCGCTGCGTAGCGTGGCCACCTCGCCGAGCATGATCATGCCGTCGCGGTGTTGGGCCGGTTCGTCCACCGCGACCAGCGCCTCGCCGTCGCGGCGCAGCCCCTTGCTGGCGATCCGCAGCCGACCCAGGTTGAGCCGCTCCAGCTGGGCCCACATCTGATCGCGCGGTGCACCGGCCGCCACCAGTTGGGCCCTGGTGTCGGTGAACGTGCGCACGTACGGCGAGTCCGCGCAACGGGTGGCGTGGCCGGGTGCGGTCTCCAGCAGAACAGTGTGCTCGCAGGTCAGCGCGACCTGCTGAAACCCCGCCTGGATGGCCCCGGCCGCGACTGCCTGCTGGGTGAACAGGTACGCCGTGCCCATCAGCACCCCGATCCTGGCGCCCCGCTCGACCAGGGGCGCGGCCAACGTGGCGACCATGGCGGCAGAGCGCTCGTCGTGGATGCCCCCGGCAAACAGCACCTGCAGCTGGCCGGCACACCCGTGCGCGTCGTCGTACTCGAGCAGCCGCTGGATCTGGATCTCCCACAGCGGGAAGCTGGCCCGCGGTCCGACGTGTCCGCCGCATTCCCGGCCTTCGAACACGAACCGCCGGGCACCCTCGGTCAGGAAGCGGTCCAGCAGCCCGGGGGAGGGCACGTGCAGGAACGTCTCGATCCCGGCGGCCTCCAGCGGCGCCGCCTGCGCGGGCCGGCCCCCGGCGATCAGCGCGTACGGCGGTCGCACCTTGTGCATCGCGGCCAGTTGCGCCTCGCGGATCTCCGGCGGGACGAACCCGAGGATGCCCACACCCCACGGCCGCCCAGCCAGCAGCGTCGCGGTCTGCTCCAGCAGGACCCGCGCCTGCTCGCCGCTGCTCAGCGCCAAAGCCAGGAATGGCAACCCGCCCGCCTCCGCCACTGCTGCGGCGAACCCAGCCTGGTCACTGACCCGGGTCATCGGCCCCTGCACGACGAGCGGTCGTGCGTGCCGCTGTGCGGTGCGCAGCTGATCGCTGACCGCCGCGCGGATGGCCGTCACGACACCCCCTGCGGTCACATACCGCTGCGCCAGCGGAGCGGCCAGCGCGCCGTCCTGGCCAACTGGTAGGGCATCCAGGTCCCGGGCGCCCAGCCGGGTAGCGACCGTGTTGGGCTCCACGGCCGCCAGGTCCGGGCGCACGTAGAGACGGTGACCGCCGACGACCGCAGTCTCGCTGCCGTCCATCGCCCGGATCGCCGCAGCTACCTCTTCCGGCAGGTCGGCCTCGGACACCAGTGCCAGCTGCGTGTCCAGCACCACCCCGGCCGCGCCGCCGGCCACCGCCGCGGCCGCCGTATGCAGCCCGATCCCGCCGGCCGCCCAGACCGGGACGCGGATCTGCGGGTCGGCCAGCAGCTGCTGCAGCAGCACGAACGTCGTCGTGGCACCGACCCGACCGCCGGCCTCCGCACCCTTGGCGATCAGCCCGTACGCTCCGGCTCGGACCGCTGCCCGTGCCTCAGCCACTGAGATGACCTCGATGAACACGCGCCGCCCGGCTGAGGATGGCCACGGCGAACCGGGCCCGTGGACGACCGCGTCGACCCGCTCCGGTAGGTCGGCCGGCGACAGTGGACACCCGGCTGGCACGCGGACCCCGAAACGACCGGGCCACCAGTGGCAGACCTCTGCCAGCGCGGCGCGCGCCCGCCCGGCGTCACGCCCCAGGTCGAGGACACCCACCGCGCCGGCTCGCGCGAGCGCTACTGCGAGAGGGGCGTTGGGCTCCTCGAAAGGGGTGATCCCCAAGACCAGCTCACGATCTTGTAGCCTGCTCATCCTTGGTACTGTCCCCCCCGTACGCGGTCTAGCTCAGTGGTCCACACCTAGCGCTCTGACCTGGTCGTGGTTGTCGTCGACATGCCGGCATGGAAAATCGAAGATCAGGCCGACCTGGTCAGGTCGGCCGATGACGACGTTGTCCCCAGGGCGAAATCCCGTTAGCAGCTAACGTCGAGCTGGTGACCACGTGAGATGAAACCGATTGTGTCCAGCACGGCCAGGCCCCCCTTGCCTATCGCCTACGGCCCCTCATTCAGGGCTACGGACCAGGCAATAGTAACACTACGTGATAGCAAGGGTGCCAGGTGAACCAAATGTGACCCGAATAGCCTATCGTCACTGACTAGAATGGCGTATCAGTACTGACTAGGGGGTGCGCACTACTTAGTTGTCCTTACCCCTGGTGGAGTCCGCGGCCCGCTGACCGCATGTGGTCTCCCGGACGCGGCGTACCTGGTGGGTGTGGGCGCCGTAGGGCAGCACCTGGCCGGAGTTCCGCAGATCGTAGGCACGTGAGAGCCTTTGGGCGGGGGTTGTGCCTGGCCGTGGCCTTGGAGGAGGTCGTGAAGCCGGATTTCCTGTAGGCACACGACTTGTGGC
>DATMDS010000007.1:0-10248 GCA_035557575.1 Pseudonocardia sp.
TACCTGATGTGGCTGCTCACGTTCCGGGCCGCCGGGATGGGCCTGTGCATGATGCCGATCATGACCGGTGGCATCGCAGTCATCCCGCCGTCGCTGGTCAGCCACGCGGGGGCGTTCAACAACGTGGTGCAGCGGACCACCGCCGCGCTCGGGCTGGCCGTACTCACCGCGATGGTCTCCAACCAGCAGTCCCAACAGATCGAGGACCGCACCGCACTGATCCCGGCGGGCACCCCGATGCCGCAGCTCGGACCGGACGCCGGCGAGGGAGTGGCCGGCCTGCTCGCGGTGTACCAGGAGACCCAGAACCAGGTGTTCGTGTCCGCGCTCAACGACATGTACATCGTCACCGCGATCGTCACCGCGGCCGGCGTGGTGTTGGCGCTGATGCTGCACCACGGGCCGGCCCCGGCGGCGCCCCAGGACCCGACGCCGGAGGCGCGGGAACCCGAGCCGGCCGCGGAGGCGGCGCGGCGCAACGGCCATGAACGCAGACTGCCCGCGGACCGGATCGGGAGCAACGGAGCCGGCGAGCGGGAGACGGTGCCGAGCGCGGCGGGAACCGGCGAGCGGGACACCAGCGCGGCCCGCCGCTGATGGGGCAGCCCTACGCCTGGCTGATCAGTCGCGGTGGATCTTGACTGTGACGTTCATGCCGGGGACGAGCCCGAGGCCCCTGAGGTCGTCGATGCTGATCTTCACCGGGATCACCTGGGTGACCTTCTGGAAGTTGCCCGACGTGTTGGCCTGCGGGAACAACGAGAACACCCCGGCCGCGCCGCTTTGGACCTCCAGGACCCGGCCGGTCAGGCCGGCATCGGGAAAGGCATCCACCGCGATGTCCACGAGCTGGCCGGTACGCACCTCGTTGATGTCGGTCTCGTCGACCCGCGCCGTGACGTAGATCTGCGAACCGTCGTAGGCGACGGCCAACTGGGTGCCGGCCGTGACGTACGCGCCCTCCACGCCGTTGTCGACGGCGACGACCCCGTCGGCCGGGGCGCGGATGACCATCTGCGGCTGCACGAAGCCGCCCTGCATCTGGATCCGGCCGACCGCGGCGTCCTTGCGCAGCTGCGAGCCCTGGGTGGCCCGCCAGTCGATGAGCGTGCCGCTGCTGGGTGCGTTGACCGAGATCTGGTTGCCGTCGATCTGTGCGTTGTCGGTCGTGACGTAGTTGCGGGTGTCGAGGATGTAGTACGTGATGAACGCCGCTGTCGCGAGGACGGCCAGCACCAGGACGATCGCCAGACCGATCCGGGTCGACCGCTTCATCCTGCGCCTACCGGCCGGTGCAACCTCCTCGGCCGGCGCCGCCTCCTCCTCGGTGGACACCGGCTCCGTCATCGGGCCCTCGACCATGATCGTGCTCCCTGCCGCTACAAATCCCTCGCCACCACAGTAGAGAAACTGCGGTCACCGCGCGGCTGGGATCACGACCTCCTGGCCGTCGAACAGCCCGGAGATGACCTGCGTGCGCTCCGCGCCGACGACGCCGGCCTGGAAGGTCACCGGGCGCTGCTCGCCGTTGGGCCCGATCACGACCACGGTGCTGTCGCTGCCCTGCCGGCGCACTGCCGCGTTGGGCACGCTGAGCACGTTGTCCACCTGCTGGGTGACGACGGTGGCCCGCGCGGTCTGGCCGTCCTTGAGTCGCGGATCACCCTCGTTCAGCACCACCGTGACGTAGTAGCTGATGATCCCCGAGATCGCGGTACCCGACGGGGCCACCGACAGCACCGAACCGTCGCGGGTCAGGTCCGGGATGGCATCGAAGCCGACGGTGACCCGCTGACCGGGGCTGATCTGCGAGGCGTCGGACTCCTCGAACGGCAGCACCGCCTGCAGCCGGTTCACGTCCTCGAGCACGATGAACTGCGAGCCACCCGGCCTGGTCACGGTGGCGGCGCCGCCGGCGGCGGGGGTGCCGCCGGATTCGGCACCGGGGATCGCGGCGTCGCTTCCCGGGGCCAGTGCGGTGGTGCCGCTGCTGGGGGAGAGGAACTCGCCGACGGTGCCGTTGATCGCCGACACGGTGCCCTCGACCGGCGCGCGCAGGGTGGCGTCGTCGACGTCGCGCTGGGCGGCCCGCACCAGGGCCTCCCCGTTGGCCACCAGGGCACGCTGCTGGTCGATGTTGAACGGACGGTCCGAGCTCGCCGATTCGAGCGTGTTCTGCGCGGTGATGACGCCCTGCCGGGAGTTCTCGATCGACACCCGTCCGGAGGCGGCGTCGACGTCCTGCCGCTGGCGGGCCGCCTCCAGTGTGGTGCGGCTGGCCTCGACCTGACGCTGGGCATTGATCACCGCTGTGTCGGCGGCGGCGACCTGCTGCTCGCAGGACGAGCCCGAGGACGGCGTCAGCAGCGCCGAGAGGTCAGGAAGGGCGCTGGCTGCTGCCTCGGTGTCGCCGTCCTGCAGCTCCGTCAGGGCCTTCTGGGCCGACTCGGACAGCGAGGAGTCGGAGTCGTCGTCACTGTCGGAGTCACCGCAGGCCGACTTGACGATGCTGCGTTGGTCCTTGGCCTGGTCGAGTGCCTTCTTCTCGACGCTGAGCTGCTTCTCGGCCCGGTCGACCGCCGACTTGTCCGCATCCTCGGTGGCGTCGACCTGCTGCCTGGTCGCGTCCAGGATCTCCTGCGCCTGGCCGAGCGAGCTCTGGGCGCCGGAGACCTGGGTGCCGTTGACGAGCCGGCCCAGCACCGCCTGCTGACTCGTCAGCTGGGCCTGTTGCTGGGCCAGGGTCTGACGCAGGGCGTAGTCGTCGATCGTGGCCAGCACCTGTCCCGCCGTGACCCGGTCACCGACCCGGACCGCCACCGAGGTCAGCTGACCGCCCTGGGAGAACCCGAGGTTCTGCTCGGTGATGGCGGTCAGCGATCCGGTCGAAGTCACCCCGGAGGTGACCGACGCGCGCGTGACCCGTGCCGTCTGCGGAGCGTTCGGCTCGTCGCCACCGCACGCCACCAGCGTCAGGGCGATCAGCGCCCCGACCGCGGCGGCGCCGGAGGTACGACGCAGCGCGCGGCTGGACGGCCGGTTCGCCATGATCGAGATCGATGGGCGGGACCACGCCACTCGCCTCACTCCCATCCCCGCTGGGATCGGCATGGGGGAGCTCGATCACGCCAGCGGATAGTTCTGCGGCGACCGCGGGAACCGGGGGAGCGGCAGCCTTGCTCGGAAGGTAGACCATCACGAATCGGAAACGGTGGGCGGGCCTCCGGCAGTTGTCGGCCGGAGGGGCGAATAGGCCATATCGGCGTTTCCAGGATGCCGGGGTGAGCGGTGTGACCAGGGGCGGTAGCAGATCTGGACCGACCGTCAGCGGACCGCTACATCCGGTGGTCACGAGTGGGTGGCCGCGCCGAACAATGGTGATGCGGACCACTCGCGCCGTTACGGACGGATACCGGGGCCCGTGTCCCGATTGTTATCGCTACCCATTCGAGATCGGGAAGCGCCGACTACGGAATTCGACCCATGGCCGCAGGTGGCGCTCGGATTGCGGCCGCGGAATGCGTCTCGCGAACGGCGCCGCGGGTCCTCAGGAGGCTCTCAGTTCCGCCGCGGCGCGGTTCAGGCGAGCTCCTGCATCGCCAGCCGAACGGCCTCGAGCTGATCATCGGTCGGTTCGTCGAGCGCGACCCGGGTCGGTCCGGCGGGCAGGCCGCGCATCCGCAGCCCGGCCTTCAACAGCGGGATCGAGCCGCCCCCGATCACCTCCACCGCCTGCTTGATGCCGATCTCGGCCGCGGCGGCCGCCTCGTCGTCGTCCGCCCGCAGCGCTCGCGCCAGCGCCACGAACGGCTGGGGGAACACGCTGGACACGGCCGACACGCAGCCCGCCCCGCCGGCCCGCACGACGTCGCCGAACTCGTGGTTGTTGCCGGTGAGCACGCTGAATCCGGCCGGCACCGCTTCCAGGTACTCCACGATCCGGGCCGTCGGCTCACCGCTGATCTTCGCGCCGACCACGCCCGGTATCGCGGCGAGCTCGGCGAGCTGACCCGGAGTGACGGTGGTCGTCGTGCGGGCATGGAAGAGGTAGGCGTAGATCCGGGCCCCGTCGCCGGCGGCGGCCACCCGCCGGAAGTAGTCGACCAACGCCCGGCCGCCCGCCGGCAGGTAGAACGGGGTGATCGCGGACAGGTGGGTGGCCCCGAGGGCGACCGCCTGCGCGGCCAGCCGTTCGGCCTGGCGTGCGCTGGCCGCGCCGACATGCGCGAGCACGCCGTCCGGCCCGAAGACGCTGAGCGCCTCGCCGATCACGGTGGCTCGCTCCTCGTCGGTCAGTGCGGTGAACTCGCCCGTGGTGCCGGGGAGGAACGCCCCGTCGACGCCGCTGTCCCGGACGAAGCGGAGCAGCGTGCCCAGCCCGGCGACGTCGAGCTCCCCGTCGGGGGCGAAGGGCACCGGCATGGCGGGGAACAGGGCGGCAGGGGGAAGGCCCGCGCCGGATGCGGTCACGATGGCTCCTCGGTGTCGGCTGCGTGATGGACCCGGCGCCATCGTCGCTCGGGAACGGCCGCCGCCGCGAGTCCAGGGCGCATCCGGCCCCACTGGTGCAGGTGCTTTGTCCTCGAAAATTACTGATCTGGTACTGACCACGAACGCCCGCCCGCTCCGAGTCGGAGAGCATGTGGGGCATGCGCCTGACCCGAACGGCGGTCAGCATCCGGTGATCAGGGCACGCTGTTGCGTTCAGTAGTTGGTTTGTCGGTCTGAGCGAGCAATGATCGGTACTCATCGTGACTGCACGTGCGAATGATCGGTCAGCCGCACTTGCACTCAGCTGACCTGTAGTCCACGATCGGTCCACGTACCGAGTGAAAAATACAACCCGCGAGGGCAGTTACAACGTTCGGCTTGAGGTGACGCAGCGTGGCGACTCATCCGACTAGCCCGTACAGTGTACTTGGGGAGTAACTGTGAGTGAAGAGCGACGACCGGTCCCGTTCGTCGACGTCCTCTACGCCATGCCGGCGTTGTGGGGTCGGCTGCTGGCCGAGCACACCCCGGACCCGACGGGTCGACGGTGCCAGGCGTGCACCACCGCCGGAACCGGTTCGCCGGGCGCGGCGTGGCCCTGCCGCATCCGGGATGCCGCCGAATCGGCGCGGGCCCGCTACCTGAGCACCACCAGCGCCGAGGTGCACCCGCTGCAGCGCCGCCGCGCCATCTAGGCAGCGGGCTGCGGCCCGGCTCCCGGGCGGGCGCGCGCCGCGCTGCTGATCCTGCTCTCCGTTCCCCTCTTTCCTGCCGAGCATCCGCCGGGTGCTCGGCTTTTTGTGCGCCCGCCGCTCTAACCGGACCAGCGTCCAGTTTGAGCTATCCTCGACGACAGGAACTGGACGTACGTCCGGTTATGTCGTGGGTGGAGGGTGTGCATGTCGTGGGGAGTGTTGTTGCTGCTGGTCATCGGTGGTCTGTTGAGCGTGCAGGCCGCGGCGAACGTCCAACTGAGCCGGGCCACCTCGAGCCCGCTGGGTGCATCGACGCTGCAGCTGGCCATCGGCTCGGTCGTGCTGCTCGCCGCGACCGTCGCGCTGGGCGCCACCGGTGTGCTCGGGCTGCTGGCCGACGTGCCGATCGCGCACCTGCTCGGCGGCATCGGGAGCGCGGTGTACATCACCGCCGGGATCCTGCTGTTCCCGCGCCTGGGCGCGGTGGTCACGACCGGGCTGTTCATCGCCGGCCAGATGCTGGCCTCCCTGGTGCTCGACTCGTTCGGGCTGCTCGGGGTGGTGCGGGCCGAGCTCGACTGGTCCGCGGCGGTCGGCGTGCTGGCGGTGCTCGCCGGCGCGGCCGCGATCGTGCAGGCCAACGCCTCGGTGCCGGTGCGCGTGCCCTCCGGCGCCCCGGGACCACAGGTGCCGTCGGCCCGCGGAGCCCGGCCGGGGTGGCTCGCCTTCGCGGTGCTGGGCGGGGCGGTACTGCCGGTCCAGGGTGCGATCAACGCCCGGCTGCGAGCCGACCTGGGAGCACCGCTTGCCGTGAGCGCGGTGTCGTTCGTGTTGGCCACGGCGGTGATGGCCGGGCTGCTCGCGGCCGCGGTGGTCGCCGGCCGGACCCACCGCCCGCGGTGGACGGGCGCCGCGCTGCCGTGGTGGGGATGGCTCGGTGGCGTCATCGGTGCGGCGTACGTGACGTCGGTCTTCCTGCTGATCCCTGAGCTCGGTGCCGCCGCCACCATCGCGCTCACCGTGGCCGGGCAGCAGCTGGCGGGCGTGGCCGTCGACCACTTCGGACTGCTGCGGATGGCGCGCCGGCCGGTGAGCCGGTACCGGCTGGCCGGCGTGGTCGTGCTGCTGGCCGGGGTGGCCGTGCTGCAGTGGTAGGCCGGCAACGGAGCGCCGCCTAGCCTGGCGCCCCATGGACAACGTTCGTGGCCTGCTGATCGACATCGACGGGGTGCTGGCCGTCTCCTGGGAGCCGTTGGACGGCGCCGTCGAGGCCGTGCGCGCGATCCGGGAAGCGGGCCTGCCGATCGTGCTGCTGACCAACACGACCTCCCGCACGCGGGAGCGGATCGCCGGCACGTTGGCCGCGGCCGGGTTCCCCATCGAGCCGGACGAGATCCTCACCGCCCCCGCCGCGGCCGCCGCGCACCTGCGGGAGCACCGGCCGGGCGCGAGCTGCCTGCTGCTCAACAGCGGCGACATCGACGCCGACCTGGACGGGGTGCCGCTGGTGTCCGATCCGGGGACGACGCCGGACCTGGTGCTGGTCGGCGGGGCCGGCCCGGAGTTCGACTACGCCGCGCTCGACGGGGTGTTCGGGCACCTGCAGCGCGGTGCCGAGCTGTTCGCGATGCACCGCAACCTGTACTGGCGAACCGGTTCCGGCTTGCAGCTGGACAGCGGAGCTTTCCTGCTGGGCCTGGAGCGGGCCGCCGGAACCGAGGCCACCGTGCTGGGCAAGCCGGCCGCGGCGTTCTTCGACGCCGCGCTGGCCGCGCTCGGTGTGTCAGCGGCGGCGGCGGTGATGGTCGGCGACGACCTGGAGGCCGACGTGCTCGGTGCCCAGGCCCGCGGGGTGACCGGCGTGCTGGTGCGCTCCGGCAAGTTCCGGCCCGAGGACGAGCGCGGGCTCGACGGGCACACGCCGGATCACGTGCTGGACTCCTTCGCCGACCTGCCCGGGCTGCTCGGGCTGGGCTGAGCCCGGTCGGGGTGCTCCCGGCGCCGGCGCCGCGGCAGCAGGAAGCCGGCCGCCACCAACCAGGCCAGCGCGGGGAAGCGGCCGAGCGGCACCAGCACCGCGAGCGTCGGCCAGATCAGCGCCAGCGTGCTGAGCTCGCAGAGCGCGGCGATCACCAGCCCGACCACCGCCAGCGGCCGGGCCAGCAACCCGAGCAGCAGCCCGGGTACCGCCACGCCGGCGACCAGCAGCCCGAGGAACACCACGTGGGCCGGGCCTCCGGTCAGGAACGACAGGTCGTGCACGGCCCGGACCAGCGGCCGGGCCTCCACCACCGCGGGCCGGGCCAGCGTCCACTGCAGCAGCCCGGACAGCGCCAGCAACACCGCGGCGGCGACGCCGCCGGCCAGCGCGATGGTCGCGCCGGGTGCGGTCACACCGAGCTGGCGCAGCCGGGCGCCGACCGTGGCCGCGTAGATCAGCAGCGGGACGGCGGAGCCGAACACGGCGACCGCGTTGACCGTGGTCGCCAGCGCCTGGGTGGCGAAGAACTGCTGGATCGCCTCCGGGTCGGCGAACGGCGACGGGTACGGCCGTCCGGCGACCGCGGCCCCACCGCCGACCCCGGCCACCAGCAGCGCCGTCGAGACCAGGGCCAGCACCCCCAGCGGTGGGCCGGTCGGAGCGCGGTCGGTCGTGCTGTTCCCGGGTCGGTTCATCGGTGCCTCCTCCTCGGCGTCGCCGACAACGATAGACTTCTTATCGTTAGATATCAATCGATTAGATGCCTATGAGGTATGGTCACGCCGTGCAGAAACCGGACCAGCCGCCGATCGGCCTGGTGCTCGCGCGAACCGCGCGTGCCGTGAGCCGCGCGTTCGACGCCCGGCTCGCCGCCTCCGGCGGTTCGCTGCCGGTGTGGCTGATCCTGCTGGCCCTGCGCACCACCGAGATCGCCAATCAGCGCGAGCTGGCCGCCGCCGTCGGCATCCAGGGCGCGACGCTCACCCACCACCTGAACGGCATGGAGTCCGACGGGCTGCTGACCCGACGGCGGGACCCGGCGAACCGGCGGGTGCACCTGGTCGAGCTGACCGCGGCGGGGGAGCAGCTCTTCGGTCAGCTCCGGTCCGCCGCGATCGCCCACGACAAGCAGCTGCGGACCGGGCTGAGCGACGAGGACATCGGCCTGCTCGGCGAGCTGCTGGTCCGGATGCACCGCAACGTCACCGGCGACCGGGAGCCCCGTCCGGCGGTGGCGACGGCTGCGGCTGGGGCTGAGCAGCCTCCCGGGGCGGGCTGAGGGCGCGGACCCCGGGGACCCGGCGGCGGCCTCAGGCCGGCCCGGCCGGGGCCAGGACGCCCCGGGCCAACACGCCGAGGGCGGCGGCGAGATCGGCCGTCCCGGCGCCCCGGGACCGCAGGCGCTGCTGCAGGTCGACGGCCAGCGGCGCGAGCAGCAGCTCGGCCAGCACCCCGTCGGGGTCGTCCACATCGGCCTCGACCAGCAACGCGTGCACGTGGGCCCGCCAGAAGGCATAGGCCCCGGTGCGGTAGCGCGCGGCGCCGGTCTCGGCGACCAGGGCCAGTTCCCGGTGCTGCTCCAGCAGCTCGACCATCGCCGCGTAGAAGGCGGCCAGCCGACGGGCCGGGGGCGCCCCCGGCCCGAGCGGTGGCGGGCCGTCGAGAAGCTGCTGCTGCAGTCGCCGCTCGTGCTCGTCGAGCAGCGCGACGGCCAGCGCGGCCCGGTCCGGGTAGCGCCGGTAGAGCGTGCCCTTGCCGACCCCGGCGGCGCGCGCGATGTCCTCCATGCTGACCTCGGTGGCGCCGCGCTCGGCGAACAGTCGCTCGGCCGCGGCCAGCACGCGCGCTCGGTTGCGTGCCGCGTCCGCTCGTTCCGGACGGGTCGCGGGCCGGGTCAGTGGAAGATCCACGCCGGTACCCTAGCTGAACCGGACTGAAGTCCGGTTCAACTAGGGCAGCGTGACCCGGTAACCGAAGTCGCCGCCGTCCGGCGCGACGATCTCCACGACGTCGGTCAGCACCCGGTGCAGCCGCAGCGTCGCCACCGTCGGCGGGTCGACCGGCGCCAGGGTGGCCGGGCTGAAGGCGCAGCCGGCGGCCGGCTCGACCCGCACCGCGATCGAGCCGGACGACACCGTTGCCGACCTGGCGTCGACCGCCGTCGTCTGGCGCTGCCCGCCCATCGCGGCCGTGAGCAGGTCGACGCAGAACTCGTTGGTCACGGTGTGCCCCGGTCGGGTGCCCGCGTAGTCGACGTGCACGACCTTGCCGTCGAGCCGGACGGTCTTGCGGAACCGGCCGAACGTGGCCGTGTCGTGCAGCACCAGACCGTCCTGGCCGGCGAGCTTCTCCTCCCGGTCGCGGGCCAGCGCCGCGTCCAGGTCCTGCAGGGTGTCCGGTGTCTCGTCCAGCGGTGCGCCCTCGGTGTGGTCGAGGGTGACCGACGGGTCGGTCCCGGCCGGCCCGTCGCTCACCCGGTAGGCGTTGAAGTTGTCCGGGTAGTACCAGTCGAAGGCGGCGTCGCCGGCCGGGCTGGTGCCGGTGGTGCCCTGGCTCGGGTCGACGTCGCAGGCGACGTAGCCGTGGTTCGGGGTCCACACGGTGTTCTGCAGCACGATGCCGTCGCACTGCACCCCGCTGTCGGACGGCCAGTCCATGTCGAGGAACTGGTAGGCCTTGCACGTGCCGCTCACGGCGTACGGACGGCCGTCGACCAGGGAGAACAGGTGGGTGATACGGCCCCCGTTGCGGTCGAGCACCACCAGCGCCCGCGCGTTGTAGAGCACGACCGACGGCAGCGGGTCGTGGTCCCAGTGCAGCCCTCGCACCCGCCGCCACGCGGGGGCGTCGCGATCGACGGAGTCCTCCAGCTGCGCCACGCGGGTGACCACGGGGCCGGAATCGCGGAACGCGCCCTCCGGGCCGCGCGGCGCCCACGCGGCCCACACCGCGGCGGCGAGGTAGACGTGCGTGTTGCGCAGCTGCAGCGACTCCGCCGCCACGAAGTCCTCGGCCTCGGTGCCTCCGGGCTCGTTCTCCGGTACCCGGGCACGTTTCGACCACTGCGACTCGTGCAGGTTG
>DATMDS010000008.1:0-9438 GCA_035557575.1 Pseudonocardia sp.
CTCGTCGCGCCGGCCGCCGTCGCCGATGATCTCCAGCTGGGCCGGCAGCTCGGCGGGCAGCGCGGCGAACGCGCGGATGAGCTCGTCGACCCGCTTCTCCTGGTCGAGCCGGCCGACGAACAGCACCGTCGGCACCGCGCCGGGCACCTTCGGGGTGGCCCGGTAGCGGTCGGCGTCGATGCCGCACGACACCGGGAACGCCTCGGCGAGCCCGGCCCTGCGGACCAGCAGCTCGACCGCGCGCGGCGTCGGCGCGGTGACCGCGTCGGCCTTGCCGAAGATCCGGCCGAGGTCCTTCCAGCCGATCGTCGCGGCCACGCCGCGCAGGACCGGCGGGATGGGCGAGTAGGCCAGCAGGTTCTCCGGCATCAGGTGGTTGGTGGCCACCAGCGGCCGGCCGGCCCGGTGCGCGGCCTTGACGACGCCGCGGCCGACGACCATGTGCGCCTGGGTGTGCACGACGTCCGGGTCGATCTCCGCGAGCAGGGTCGCGGTGGCCGGGCCGGCCTCCCAGGGCATGCAGACCTGGAAGTGCTCGTGCCGGAAGTAGCGGTGCGAGCGCACCCCGTGCACCGTGATGCCGTCGCGCACCTCCCGGCTGGGTGGGCCGCTGGGTGACGGCGTCACCACGTGCACCTCGTGGCCGCGCCCCGCCATCCCGGCGGCCAGCCGCTCGGCGAAGCGGGCGGCGCCGTTGACGTCCGGCGGGTAGGTCTCGGCGCCGATCAGGATGCGCAGGGGTCGGCGCAGCGGTGAGCGCACGGTTGGTCCTCTCGGATCGATCTGGGGGATCACCGGCGGTACAACGAGGGCAGGGAGGGGCGGGTCCGGTCGGCCGACGACGAGCGCCGGCCCGGATCGGCGACGCGACGGTGCGCGGCCCGGCGCGCGGCCACATCCGGATGGTGCCGGGCCAGCGCGACCACACCGGCGGTGGCCGCCGCTGCGGCGGCCACCATCATCAGCCAGGTGCGGGCCGGCGTGGCCGCGCCCTCGCCGAGCAGTGCGGTGCCCAGCACCACGGCCACGATGGGGTCGACGACGGTGAGGCAGGCGGTGACCACCTCCGGCGGGCCGGAGGCGAACGCCTGCTGGACCAGCCAGCCGCCGACCAGCACCGCCGTGCCGATACCGGCGACGGTGGCCAGCACGCCGGGGTCGAGCAACGCGCCGAAGCCGCCGTACACGACATCCTGGGAGACGGCCCGCAGCAGCGTCGACACCAGCCCGAAGGCCACCGCCCCCGCGGCTGCGAGGCTCACGCAGCGGACCCAGCCGCTGTGGTCGAGCCCGACCGCTGCCAGCGCGGCCACCACCGCGGCGACCACCAGGCCGGCCAGCAGGGTGGCGCCGCCCGGCGCCGGCGCGCTCACCGCGGTTCCGGCGGCGAGGCCGACGAACACCGCCACCCCGGCCACGCAGACCGCTGCCGCGGCGAGTACGCCACGGCCCGGCTGGCGTCCGGTCCGGACCGCCGTGAGCAGCACCGCGACCGGCACCGCCAACACACCGATCGGTTGCACCACCGACAGCGGGGCCAGCACCAGCGCCGCCGCGTGCAGCAGCGTCCCGCCGCCGGCCAGCGCGAGCCCGAGCAGCCAGCCGGGCCGGCGGGTCGCGGCCAGCAGCCCGTCCAGCGACAGCGTCGCACCGGGCCGGCCGCGGTGCGGCGCACCGTAGCCGGGCACCGGGGCGGCCGCGGTCACCGCGCGATGCTGGAGGACGGCGGCCCCGGCGAAGCAGAAGGCCGCGACCACGGCCAGCGCGATGGCCAGGCCGGAACCCGTGGGCAGAGCGGTCACGACATCATCCCGGGCAGCGCGTCGGCGATCACGGTCCCGGCGGACACCAGGTACTCACTCATCGTCGTGCAGGGAACACGATCTTCGGCCACATCTGTGGAAAGCGCGCGTGAACCGCCCATAACAATCGGGGAAGCGCCCGGCGCACAGCCGGTCCGGGGCCGGCCTGCGCCGCTCGTCGTCATGCCGCCAGCCTGCCAAGCGCCGGCTGAGGACCACATCAGGGCTTCTACCGAGCCGGGTCCGGGGCATCCCGGACGTTCGGGGGCGGTGCTCACGACGGTACCGGCCCGTCGTCGGGCGGTGGGTCGGCCCGTTCGGTCTGCTCGGGCAGCAGCGGGGCCAGCGCCAACTCGCGGGCCGTGACCCCGGCCGGCGCCGCCTGCACGGCGCGCACCTGCGGGCGCGTGACCAGCTCGTCCAGCTCCGCCCGGTCGGCCGCGACGACGAGGGCCAGCACGCATCGGCAGTCGCTCGCCGCCAACGCCGCCGCCTCCACCCGAGCCACGTCCCGGGGCCGCCCGGACCGGCGTCCGGCGTCCGCCGCCGCCACCTGCTGTGCCCGCTGCCGGGCGTTGGCCAGCGCCACGTCCGCGGGTGTCCCCGTCTCCAGCTGCTCGAACCGCAGCGCGGTCTGCACCCGCGGCAACGGCACCCGGAACACCGCGGTGATCAGCTCCGAGCCCGATGCCGCGGCCGTGGCCTGCGCCGGCGTGGCTTCGGTGACGAACTGCACCAGCGCCAGTGCGGGGCCACCGGAGGTCGGCAGCCCGGCGGGCAGCCGGGCCAGGTAGCCGTCGACCGGCTCCCCCGGATCGGGGCCGAGCCGGACCGTGCCGGCGGCCGGCGGCGGCACCGGGGCCGGGGATCGGGTGCCGGCATACCAGGCGGTAAGCAGCGCGACCAGGGCGCAGCCGACCAGCACCGCGATCCGGCGGCGGCGGGTCACCGGCCGGTCCGGGCCGGGTCACCGGGCCCACCGCGTCGGGTGCGTCGCATCAGTCCCGCAGCAGCGCCAGCGCGCGGTCCAGGTCCGGCGGGTACGGGCTGGTGAACTCCACCCAGCGGCCGTCGGCGGGGTGGGCGAAACCCAGCGATCGCGCGTGTAACCACTGCCGGTGCAGGCCGAGCCGGTCGGCCAGCGTCGGGTCCGCGCCGTAGGCGATGTCGCCGACGCAGGGGTGGCGCAGCGCGGACAGGTGCACCCGGATCTGGTGGGTACGTCCGGTCTCCAACCGGATGTCGAGCAAGGACGCGGCACGGAAGGCCTCTATCGTGTCGTAGTGGGTGATGCTCGGTCTGCCGCCCGCAACCACCGCGAACCGGTAGTCGTGCTTGGGGTGCCGATCGATGGGGGCGTCGATCGTGCCGCGGGACGGGTCGGGGTGGCCCTGGGCGACGGCGTGGTAACGCTTGTCCACGGTGCGCTCCTTGAACGCCCGCTTCAACTCGGTGTAGGCGTGCTCCGAGGCGGCGACGACCATCACACCGGTGGTGCCGACGTCCAGCCGGTGCACGATGCCGGCGCGCTCGGCCGCGCCCGAGGTGGAGATCCGGTGCCCCAGCGCGGCCAGCCCGCCGAGCACGGTGGGCCCCGTCCAACCGGGGCTCGGGTGGGCGGCCACCCCGACCGGCTTGTCCACGACGACGATGTCGTCGTCGGCGTGCAGCACGCCCAGCCCGGCCACCACCTCGGCCGGCCCCGTGATCTCCGTGGGGGCGACCGGTTCCGGCAGCTCCACCTCCAGCCAGGAGCCGGCGGCCAGCCGGTCGGACTTGCCGGCGGCCCGCCCGTCCAGCTCGACGCGGCCGGACTCGGTGAGCGCGGCCACCACCGTCCGCGACAGTCCGAGCAGCCGGGAGAGCCCGGCATCCACCCGCATCCCGTCGAGGCCGTCGGGGACCGGGAGCCGGCGGGTGTCACTCACCGGCCGGCTCCTGCGCGCCGCGGCCGTTCCGGGTGCCGTCCAGCTCGCGGCCGAGCAGTGCCAACACCACCAGCAGCGCCCCACCGGTGACGATGCACGAGTCGGCCAGGTTGAACACCGGCCACACCCGCCCGTCCGGGGCGAACAGCGAGATGGTGTCCACCACGTGCCCCTGCAGGGGGCCCGGCGAGCGGAAGATCCGGTCGGTGAGGTTGCCCAGTGCGCCACCCAGGATCAGTCCGAGCGCCACCGCCCAGCCGGTGGAGCGCAACCGCCGGGCCACCCGGACGATCACGACCACGACCGCGACCGCGACCAGGCTGAGCACCCACGTGTAGCCGGTCGCCAGCGAGAACGCCGCCCCCGGGTTGCGCACCAGCTGCAGGTAGGCGAGCCCGCCGAGGACCGCGATCGGCTCCCGACCCTCCAGCTCCGCGACGCCGACGATCTTGGTCAGGACGTCGGCGAGCAGCACCACGACCGCGATCAGGGCGAGCAGCCGGACCTTGCCGGCGGCCGCGATGCTGGGGGCACTCACCCCACCATCATCCCTTCCGCTCCAGCTTGGCCCGCCGCCAGGGCGTGGCCAGCGGGTACGGCCGTCGGCCGGCCGGTGCGGAGGCGTGCCAGCGGGCCAGCTTCCCGGACTGGTCGACGGCCCGGATCCGCTCCTCGGCGGCGGCCCGGGACCGGGCCGTGGCGACGACCAGCACCTGATCCAACTCGCGCAACCGGGTCTCCTCGTTCGGGGTGAAGGCCTCCTCTGCGCGCACGATCAGGCTCACGCTCGCCCCCCGCGGCAGCCGCAGCTCCTTCAGGTACACCCCGTGCAGCCGCGACCCGACCGGGATGTGGACCTGGAGCAGATCGGCGCGCAGCTCGTCCAACGGAGCGGCGTCCACGGCGATCTCCTGAGGCTGCGCGGTGCGGGCCATCCCGAGCAGGCGGGCGACCAGGGGCAGCGTCGTGCCCTGCAGCAGGGTGAGCACGACGACCAGCACGAAAACCACGTCGACCAGTGCCTTGGCGCCCGGTGCGCCCTCGGTCAGCGCGATCAGCGCGAGCACGATCGGCACCGCGCCACGCAGCCCGGACCAGGACAGGAACGCCTGTTCCCGCCACGGGAGGCGGAAGGGGAGGGCGGCCGCGACCACCGACAGCGGTCGGGCCGCGACCACCAGCACGACCCCGGCGACCAGCGCCGGGAGTGCCGCGTCGAGCAGCTGGGACGGGGACGCGTAGAGCCCGAGCAGCACGAACAGCCCGATCTGGGCCAGCCAGCCGGTGCCCTCGGCGAAGGAGCGGACGTCGCCCCGGTGCGGCAGGTTGGAGTTGCCGAGGACCAGTGCGGCGACGTAGGTGGCCAGCAGACCGGAGGCGTGCACGAACTGGCTGGTCGAGTAGGCCAGCACGCAGACCGCGATCGCCGCCAGTGGGTAGAGGCCGGTGGATGGCAACGCGGCCCGGCGCAGCGCCCACGCCCCGCCGCGCCCGAACAGACCCCCGATCACCCCGCCCACGGCCAGTTCGTAGATCACCAGCAGCGGCGTGACCCAGGTGAACGGGTCACCGGAGGCCAGCAGCAGCACCGCGAGCACCACCGGCGCGTCGTTCATGCCGGATTCCAGCTCCAGCGTCCCGGACACCCGCGGGGAGACCCCGACCCCGCGCAGCACGCTGAACACGGCGGCAGCATCGGTGGACGACAGCACGGCGCCCCAGAGGAACGCGGTGCGCCACTCCAAGCCGAGCAGCACGTGCAGCGCCACCCCGACCACCGCGATGCTCACCACGACGGCCACGGTGGACAGCGCGACGCCGATACCGAGGGACGGCCGGACGGCCTCCCACCGGGTGGTCAGGCCGCCCTCGATCAGGATCAGCACCAGGGCGGCGATGCCGAGGGACTGGGTGAGCGCGGCGTCGGAGAACTGGATGCCCAACACGGACTCGCCCAGCAGCAGACCGATACCCAGGTAGAGCAGTAGTGACGGCAGCCCGAGCCGAACCGACACGCGAACCGCCAGCACACCGATCAGCACGATTGCGGCCGCGATGCCGAGCAGGACCTCCAGGCTCGCCATGGCACCTCCGAGGGTGATGACCCTATCCGGGCCCTTCGACCCGGCCCGCCCGTCGGTCCGACACGATCAGATGGCCGCTTCCCCGCCGGGCTCCTCCGCCCTGGTCGCAGGTCGTCGGGGGGTGCTCAGCAGGGCCAGTGCAGGGTGGCCACGGTCCGCGGTCGGTGCAGGCCGGAGAGGGCGGCGGCGACCTCCGGCTCTCGGGACGCCGGCAGGCAGAGCCGGCGGGACACCAGGCCTGGTTCGTGGCGCGGGAGCCGGGCGCGCTCCCAGCGGGTCACCGCCGGCTGGACGCCGATCTCCCGGAGCACGGCGACGGCGTCGTCCGCGGTGGCCGAGGGCGGTCGGCGTAGGCCGTGGAACCGGGCCCAGAGGGGGTCCAACCAGGCCAGCGGGTGCTCGGTGAACATCTCCACGACCACACCTCTGCGGGCGGCCCGGGCCAGCGCGACCAGGAACGGCGGCAGGTCCACGACGTTGTGCAGCACGTGGTGGCACACCACCACGTCGGCCCGGCCGGCCTCGGCACCGACGTCCGGCCAGCGACCCAGGACGCTGCGGTGCTCGACACCCCGCTCGGCCGCGGTCTCCGCGAACCGGTCCAGCATGTCCTGCTGCTGGTCGACGCCGGTGACCCGGCCCGCCGGTGGAACCAGGGCGAACGCCGCCGCCCCTCCCCCGCAGCCGACGTCGAGAACGGTGCCGGCGGCACCGAGCAGCTCCAGCGCTGCCTGCCGGGACGGGGTGTCGGCGGCCTCGGCCGGCGCCGTGAACTCGGCGGCCGGGAAGCGGTGTGGGTCGGCCTCGGCCGCGGCCAGGATGTGCGGCGGGACGCCGCGCCCGGACTGCCGCTCCGCCCAGCGCTCCGCGGCGGGTCCCGGCACCGGTTCACCGTACTCGGCCGGGCGGCACGCAGGAGGCACCCGGCCGCGGCCGGCTCCCGCTCAGCGCGCGACCAGCACCCGGACCTCGGCCGATCCGTCCGCCGCTGCCACCGAACCGACGAGCGTCGGCGCCGGCACCGCCGCGTACCGCACCGCGGTGGCCAGCACCTCACCGGCCAGGAAGTTCTCGTGCGCGCGGACCGCGTCCAGCACCGGCTGCGGGCCGTCGACGGTCAGCGTGATCCGGTCGGAGACGTCGAGCGCGGCGTCGCGGCGCGCCTGCTGCACCACCCGGACCACGTCCCGCGCGGTGCCCTCCGCGGCCAGTTCCGGGGTGACCGCGCGGTCCAGCACGACGAGCCCGGAGTTGCCCGGCAGCGCCGCGATGGCGATGTTCGCCCCGGCATCGGCCGCCGGCACCAGGCGCTCGGTGAACTCCCCGGGCAGCAGCTCGATCCCGCCGGCCACCACGGTGCCGTCGGCGCGGGCCTCCCACTCCCCCGCCTTGACCGCCCTGATCACCTTCTGGGTGTCGCCGCCCAGCCGCGGCCCGCAGGCCCGGGCGTTGACGGCGATCTCGAACCGGCCGTACCCGGCGACGTCGTCGGTGAGGACCACGTCCTTGACGTTGACCTCGTCCGCCACGATGTCCAGGAACGGGCCGAGCGCGTCGGCATCGGCCGCCGCGACGGTGAGCGTGGCCAGCGGCAGCCGCACCCGCAGCCCGCTGGCCTTGCGCAGCGACAGCGCCACCGAGGCCACCTGGCGCACCCGGTCCATGGCTGCGACCAGCGCGTCGTCGTGCGGGAGCTCTGTCGACCGCGCCGCTGCTCGCTGTGCTGAGGCTCCGCTCGTCGGCCAGTCGGCCAGGTGCACCGACCGCTCGCCGGTGAGCCCCTGCCAGATCCGCTCGGTGAGCAGCGGAAGCAGCGGCGCCGCCAGCCGGCAGGTCACCTCCAGCACCGTGTGCAGGGTGTCGATCGCGTCCGGGTCACCGGCCCAGAAACGGTCCCGGGACCGCCGCACGTACCAGTTGGTGAGCGCCTCGAGATGGTCGCGCAACCGCTCGCACGCCCCGGCGATGTCGTAGACGTCCATCGCCGCGGTCAGCTCGTCCACCAGCGCCGCGGTCCGGGCCAGCACGTAGCGGTCCAGCACGTGCCCCGCCGCATCCGTGCGGGTCACGCCCGAACGCCCGGCCGCACCCGCGTACAGCGACAGGAAGTACCAGGTGTTCCACAGCGGCAGGATCGCCTGCCGCACCCCCTCCCGGATGCCCTGCTCGGTGACCGCCAGGTTTCCGCCGCGCAGGACCGGGCTGGCCATCAGGAACCAGCGCATCGCGTCCGAGCCGTCGCGGTCGAACACCTCGTTGACATCCGGGTAGTTGCGCAGCGACTTGGACATCTTCTGCCCGTCGTCGCCGAGCACGATCCCGTGTGCCACGCAGGAGCGGAACGATGGCCGGTCGAACAGCGCGGTGGCCAGCACGTGCAGGGTGTAGAACCAGCCGCGGGTCTGGGCGCTGTACTCGACGATGAAGTCGCCCGGGTAGTGGTGCTCGAACCAGTCCGCGTTCTCGAACGGGTAGTGCACCTGGGCGAACGGCATCGAGCCGGAGTCGAACCAGCAGTCCAGCACCTCCGGTACCCGGCGCATGGTCGCGCGCCCGGTCGGGTCGTCCGGGTTCGGCCGGGTCAGCTCGTCGACGTACGGGCGGTGCAGGTCCGTGGGACGGACGCCGAAGTCGCGCTCGATCTCGTCCAGCGAGCCGTACACGTCGGTGCGCGGGTACGCCGGGTCGTCGGACACCCAGACCGGGATCGGGCTGCCCCAGTACCGGTTGCGCGAGATCGACCAGTCCCGCGCGCCCTCCAGCCACTTGCCGAACTGCCCGTCCTTGACGTGCTCCGGCACCCAGGTGATCTGCTGGTTCAGCTCGACCATCCGCTCCCGGAACGCGGTGACCTGCACGAACCACGAGTCCACGGCACGCTGGATGAGCGGGTTGCCGCAGCGCCAGCAGTGCGGGTACGGGTGGTCGTAGGTCTCGTGGCGCAGCAGCACCCCGGTGGCGTGCGGCGCCCCGTCCCGCAGGTCACGGATGATCTGCGGGTTGGCGTCGAACACCTGCATGCCCTCGTACGGCGCCACCCGGGCGTCGAACTCGCCGCGCGAGTCCACCGGCACCACGACCTCGATGCCGGCGGCATCGGTGACGACCTTGTCCTCCTCGCCGAAGGCGGGCGCGATGTGCACGATCCCGGTGCCCTCGTCGGTGCTGACGTAGTCCGCGGCCAGCACCCGGTGCGCGTTCGCCCATCCGGCGAAGAAGTCGAACGGAGGGGTGTAGCCCAGCCCGATCAGCTCGGCGCCGCGCACCGTGCGCACGACGGTCGGGTCCGCGCCCAGCTCCCGGGCGTAGTGGCCGACCCGGGCCGCGGCCAGCAGGTACCGCTCACCGTTGGCCTCCGCCAGCGCGTACTCGACGTCCGGGTTGACCGCCAAGGCCAGGTTGGCCGGCAGCGTCCACGGGGTCGTGGTCCAGATCAGCGCGAGGGCACCGTCGAGGTCGGACCCCTCGGCCCGCATGCGGAGGCCGACGGTGACCGCGGGGTCCTGCCGGTCCTGGTAGACGTCGTCCATCTTGGTCTCGGTGGCCGACAGCGGGGTGCCGTCGTGCCAGCAGTACCAGAGCACCCGGAAGCCGGCGTAGATCAGGCCCTTGTCCCAGAGCGTC
>DATMDS010000009.1:0-2499 GCA_035557575.1 Pseudonocardia sp.
GGTGTCCCCGCTCTGGCGCGGCGTTTGAGCACCGGTGACGCGGTCGTCGTCGGGCTGGGCGCGATGATCGGCGCCGGGGTGTTCGCGGTGTTCGGGCCCGCGGCGCGGGCGGCGGGCAGTGGCCTGTTGGTCGGACTGGCCGTCGCGGCGGTGATCGCCTACTGCAACGCCACCGCGTCGGCACAGTTGGCCGCCGCGTATCCGACCTCGGGCGGCACCTACATCTACGGCCGCGAGCGGCTCGGGCACTGGTGGGGCTTCACGGCCGGATGGGGGTTCGTGATCGGCAAGACCGCCTCGTGCGCTGCCATGGCCCTCACCTTCGCCTCCTACGCGATCCCCGGCCCCGCGTGGGCGCAGCGGGCACTCGCCGTGGCCGCGGTGATCGGTCTGGCCGCGCTCGACTACCGGGGTGTCACCAAGACCGTGCTGTTGACCCGCATCCTGGTCGCCACCAGCCTCACCGCGCTGGCCGTGGTCGTGATCGGGATCGCCGCGGGCGGTCAGGCGACGCCGGCCAACCTGAGCGGCGGCACCGGCGGCGTCTACGGCGTCCTCCAGGCAGCCGGGCTGCTGTTCTTCGCCTTCGCCGGCTACGCCCGCATCGCCACCATGGGTGAAGAGGTCCGCGACCCGCAGCGCACCATCCCCCGCGCGATCCCGATCGCGTTCTTCATCACCGTCGCCGTCTACCTGATCGTGGCTGTGGCAGCGCTTCTGGCCGCCGGACCGCAGCAACTCGCCGCCGCGCCCGCACCGCTGACCACGGCGCTCGAGGCCGCCGGCGCGGGCGGTCTGGCACCGGTGGTGCGGGTCGGGGCCGCGCTGGCCGCGCTCGGCGCGCTACTGGCACTGCTGGCCGGCATCGGCCGCACGAGCCTGGCGATGGCCCGTCATCGCGACCTGCCCGGGTGGTTGGCCGCCGTGCATCCGCGCTACCGGGTGCCGCATCACGCCGAGCTCGGGCTCGCCGTGGTGATCAGCGTCGTCGTGTCCACTGTGGACCTGCGTGGACTGATCGGGTTCTCGTCGTTCGGTGTGCTGCTCTACTACGCCATCGCCAACACCGCCGCGTTCACCCAGCCACACGAGCAGCGCCGGTGGCCCCGCTGGCTCAACCTGCTCGGGCTCGCCGGGTGCGTGGTCCTGATGGCCACCTTGCCCTGGCAGTCGGTCCTCGCCGGCGTGGTGATTTTCGCCGTCGGACTGGCCGGCCGGGCCGTGGTCCTGGCCAGGCGCTCCCGGTTGCCATAGATAGATCTATCTGGATTGATGTATTCTATGTAGGTGCCGCCGCCTGGTTTCCTCCGCCTGACCGGACACCCCCTGCGGTGGCAGCTCTTGAGCGAGCTCGCACGCAGCGATCGACCGGTCCGCGAGCTCACCGCGTTGATCGAGCAGCGGCAGAGCCTGACGTCCTACCACCTTCGGCAACTGCGGGCCGGCGGCCTGGTGAGCATGCGGCGCAGCTCGGCCGACAAGCGGGACACCTACTACAGCCTCGACCTGCCCGCCTGCCGCGACCTGCTGGTCGAAGCCGGCGCGGCGCTGCATCCCGGCCTGCGGCTGATGCCCGTCCCACCGACAGCCGCGCACCGGCCGCGCGTTCGTTTGCTCTTCCTGTGCACCGGCAACAGCTCCCGGTCCCAGATGGCGCAGGCACTCGCCGAACAGCTGGGCGGCGGCCGGGTCGAGGCGGTCAGCGCCGGAAGTCACCCCAAGCCGCTGGTTCCTCGCGCGGTGCGGGCGATGCGCGAACGCGGCATCGACATCAGCGGCCGACGCTCGAAGCACCTCAGCGAGTTCGAGGGCCAGCACTTCGACCACGTTGTCAGCCTCTGTGACCGGGTCCGCGAGGTCTGCCCCGAGTTCCCGGGCTCGCCGCAGGTGGCGCACTGGAGCATCGCCGACCCCGCCGCGGACGACGACTACCGCGCCTTCGTGCGTACGGCCGAGGAACTGGACACGCGCATCCAGTTCCTGCTCTCCGCGATCGAACACACGACTACGACACCGAAGGAGGTGTAGCGAATGCCCGACATCCCCACCGACACCGTCAGCGTCCGATACATGGTCGACGACGTCGAGTCCGCCATCGAGTTCTACACCAAACACCTCGGCTTCACCCTCAGGACGAGCGCCGCACCGGCCTTCGCCGACGTCCTGCGCGGCAACCTCCGGCTACTGCTCAGCGGCCCCAAGAGCTCGGCAGGACGACCAATGCCCGACGGCGCGACACCGGCACCCGGGGGCTGGAACCGCATCCACCTCATCGTCGACGACATCACGGCCGAAGTGGAGGCACTGCGCGCCGCCGGTCTCACCTTCCGCAACGACATCATCTCCGGTCCGGGCGGCCAGCAGATCCTGCTCGAAGACCCGTCCGGCAACGTCGTGGAGCTGTTCCAACCCGCCCACTGACAAGGGCCCCACTGCGAACCGGCACGTGCGCCGCCGCTGCCCGTGCTGCATTCACTGCGGGCCGACCTGGAGAAGCCG
>DATMDS010000010.1:0-9038 GCA_035557575.1 Pseudonocardia sp.
ATCAACGCGGCCGGCAGCGCCGAGGCCGAGGCCGACCTGGCCGTGCTGGGCGAGCTGCTCACCCACGCCAGGGTGCCCAAGGTGACCGACCCGGCGCAGATCGACTGGGTGGCCGCGCGGGCCCCGCGGCTGGTGGCCACGTTGCCGGCCGTGGAGTGCGCGGCCGGGCTGCTGGCCGCGCCGGCGGTGGCCGCACACCCGCTGGTGGTGCGGCTCGGGCTCGGCGGCGTGGACCTGATCGGCGACCTGGGCTGCGACGACAGCCCGGAGGCGCTGGCCTACCCGCGCTCGGTACTGGTGGTGGCGTCCAGGGCGGCCGGCCTGCCGGGGCCGGTGAACAGCGTGTACACGCGGCTGGACGACCCCGATGGCCTGGTCCGGCACGCCCGCACGGCCCGGGCGCTCGGGTTCGCCGCGCAGTCGGTGCTCAGCCCGCGCCAGCTCGACCCGGTCCGCGAGGTGTTCGGCGGCTCGGAGCGGGAGACGGCGTGGGCCCGCGAGGTGCTGGCCGCGTTCGCCGCCAGCGGCGGCGCCGCCACGCGCACGCCCGCCGGCGACTTCGTCGACCTCCCGGTCGCCGAACGCGCCCGCCGCATCCTGTCCCGCACCGGCTGAGGGTCCACCCCCACCCGCGTGCGGCGGGGGTGGGTCAGCGGAGGCGGTAGAGGCGTTCCGGGCGTCCGGTGCGGCCGTACTTGAGGTGCACCTGGGCCTCGCCGGTCTCCTCCAGATACGCCAGGTAGCGGCGGGCGCTGACCCGGGACAGCCCGACCCGGTCCGCGCACTCGGTGGCCGAGATCGGTTCGTCCGTCGACAGCGACCGGCGCACCAGCTCGGCCGTCTCCCGGCTCAGGCCCTTGGGCAGCTCGGCCTGGGTCGGCCCGCGGACCGCCCCGGCCACCCCGAAGAGCTGGTCGATCTGCCCCTGGTCCACATCCGGCGCCGCCAGCATGGCCCGGTTGGCGCGGAAGTGCTCGAGCCGTTCCGCCAGCGCCTCGTACTCGAACGGCTTGACCAGGTACGACAGCGCACCGGCCTGCCAGGCCTTGCGCACCACGTCCGGCTCGTGCGCCGCGGTGACCAGGATGACGTCGACCTCCGGGTACTGCCGCCGGGTCTCCCGCAGCACGTCCAGCCCGCTCATGTCGGGCAGGTGCACGTCGAGCAGCACCAGGTCGGGGCGCAGTCGGCCCACCGCGGTCAGGGCATCCGCACCGTTGTGCGCCACCCCCACCACCTCGAACCCCGGCCGGCCGGCCAGGAACCGGCTGTGGATCTTGGCGACCATGAAGTCGTCGTCGACGACCAGCACCCCGTAGCTCACCCCGTCGCCACCTGCCCCGGCTCGCCCACCGGTGCGGCCGGGCCGGTGGCGGCCCGGCCGAGCACCGCGGTGAACACGGCGCCGGCCGCCGGCGCGTCCGCACCGCCCACGGGCTCGGCGGATGCGGGCTGGGTGGCCGGTCGCTCGGCGCCGCTGCGCACGCTCACCCAGCCGCCGCGCCGCTCGCAGATCGTCCGGACCAGCGAGAGACCGATACCCCGCCCGCCGGCCACCGTGCTCGACTTGGTCGAGTACCCGCGGGCGAACACCTGGTCCACCGCCCCCTTCGGCACCCCCGGCCCGGTGTCGGTGACCACCACCCGCACCTCGTCGGCATCGGCCGTGATGTCCACCGCGACCGCGGCGTGGTCGGCGTTGGCCACCGCGTCGAGCGCGTTGTCGATCAAGTTGCCGAGCACCGTGGCCACGTCGGTGGACAACTCCGGGTCGAGCTTCGGGCACCGCGCGGTCGGTACCAGGGCCAGCGCCACCGACGACTCGGTGGCCAGGCTCGACTTGGCCACCAGCAGCGAGGCCAGCGCCGGGTCAGCGATCCGCTCGGTGATCGTGGCGTCGAACTCGGCGCGCTTGCGCGTCAGCGTGGCCACGTACTCGCGCACCTCGTCGTACTCCCCCACCTGGACCAGCCCGGAGATGATGTGCAGCTGGTTGTCGAACTCGTGGGTCTGTGCCCGCAGCGTCTCGGTGGCGCTGCGGGTGGCGCCGAGCTGACGCTGCACGGCGATCAGGTCGGACCGGTCCCGCAGGGTGATCACGGTGCCGATCGACTGCCCGCTGCGCGGCCCCTCGCTGCCGCTGGTGCGGGCGGTCCGCCGGTTGGCCACCAGCACCCGGTCCCGGTGCACCACCACCACGTCGATGCCGGCCACCCGGCCCAGCAGCACGTCCACCACGGCCGGCGCCAACCCGAGCTCCTCGACCCGGCGACCCACGCACTGCTCGGGCAGATCCAGCAGGTCGCGCGCGCTGTCGTTGGCGAAGGCCACCCGCTCCGCCGAGTCCACGCCGAGCACCCCCTCCCGGATCGAGTACAGCAGCGCCTCGCGCTGGTCGGCCAGGGTGGCGATCTGCGCCGGCTCCAGGCCGTGCGTCTGCGCCTTGATCCGCCGGGCCAGCAGCCACGAGCCGACGATCCCGGCCAGCGCGGCCAGGCCGAGCAGCAACGCCGCCTCCGGCACGTCGACCAGCAGCGGGGACCAGGCCGCCGGGTAGACCTCGCCGACCAGGGCCAGCCCGAGCAGCTCCGGTCCGGTGCCGGTCGGGGCGTAGACCGGGGCGGCCGCGGAGATCAGCTGCTGACCGGCCAGCGTGGCGTCGCCGCCCCACGATCGGCCCGACCACACCGCGTCGTCGGGCAGCACCAGCACGGAGCCGACCAGCGTCGGGTCGCTGGCCGCGACGATGCGCCGGTCCAAGCCGGCCACCAGCACCGAACTGGCCCCGGACTGGATACGCACCGACTCGGCCACCGGCGCCAGGTCGGTGGCCGCGGTCGGCGCGAGCACGCGCTCGCGCACGAGCGGGTTCGCGGCCAGGCTCTCCGCTGCGCCGAGGATGCGCTCCGCCGCGTATCCGCGGAACTGGGCCTGGGCCTGGCGCACCGAGACGATCGCCGCGACCAGCAGCACCAGGGCGACCACGGCCAGCTGCAGCACCAGGAACGTGCCGGCCAGCGTCCGAGGCTGCCAGCGCCGCATCCCCGAGCCTCCTCGCTGCCACCCGGTCCGATCCCGGCCACCATAGGCGGAGCGACCGCGCAGCCATAGTGCGTCGCCGCGGCACCCGACGGGCTGTGCCAGGGTGGGACCGTCAGGTTCGGCGACACGGAGGATCGCCATGCGCCGCGCGATCGTGCTGTTGCTGGGCTGCCTGCTGCTGGTCAGCGGCTGCGCGTCCGCCGCAGAACCACTGCGGATCATGGTGCCCACCGTCGCCGGTGGCGGCTACGACGTGACCGCGCGAACCGCGGCGGTCCTCGCCCAGCGGTCCGGCGTCGTCTCCGACCGCATTCCGGTGTTCAACGTCGACGGCGACGGCGGGGCGGTCGCGCTGCGCCGGCTGCTCGCCGAGCGCGGCAACCCCGGGCTGGTGATGATGATGGGCCTCGGAGTCGTCGGGGCCACGGTGACCAACCCGGGGTCCGACCTGGTCACCGGGGCGACCCCGATCGCCCGGCTGATCGAGGAGCCGCAGGCCGTGCTGGTGCCGGCGCAGTCCCGGCTGCACGACATCGGCGAGCTGGTCGCCACCTGGCGGGGCGATCCGGCCCGCGTCACGGTCGGCGGCGGCTCGGCCCTCGGCGGCCCCGATCACCTGATGTTGATGCGGCTGGCCGAGGCCGCCGGCGTCGACCCGACCCAGCTGCGCTACCGGACCTTCGACGGCGGCGGGGCGCTGCTGCCCGCGCTGCTGGACGGCACGATCGACGTGGGTGTGTCGAGCGTGGTCGAGTACGCGGCCCAGATCAGCTCCGGCCAGCTGCGGGTGCTGGCCGTGTCCGGCCCGGCCCGGATGACCGGGGTGCCCGCCCCGACGTTGACCGAAGCCGGCTTCGACGTGGTGTTCGTCAACTGGCGCGGGGTGCTCGCCCCACCGGGGATCTCGGTGGCCGAGCGGGACCGGCTGGTGCGGTTGCTGGAGCGGCTCGAGCAGACCCCGGAGTGGGGGGCGGCGGTGCAGCGGGCGGGCTGGACCAACGCGTTCCTGCCCGCCGACGAGTTCGGTGCGTTCCTGGCCGAGCAGGACCGCGACGTCCGCGCCTCGCTGGCCCGGCTCAACCTCCCCTGAGTTCCCTCAGGGACGTCTGAATGGATCCAGGCACCCCTAGGCCGTGTCCTAGCCCCAGGCGGCGCGGGGTGGGTTGCCCGCGGTGCTGAGCCGGCGAGCGGTCGTGGCGAGCACCACGACGATGGCGATCGCCCCGGCCACCACGACCGCGGGCGGCGGGTCGTTCAGCGCGATCCCGGCCAGCGCCCACACGACGGCCGCCGCGTAGCAGATGACCGCGGTCCCGCTCAGGACGACCCAGGCCACGATCGCGGTGGCCGCCAGCAGCACCACCGCCGCCGCGACCGTGGACAGCGCGTTGTCGCCGGGCAGGCCGACCCAGACACCGGTGGCCGCCGTGCCCAGCACGGTGGCCAGCGACACCCAACCGGCGTACAGCGCGATCGGGCCGCGGAACGCGATCCGCTCGGTCACATCGGCCGCGGCCTCGCGGCTCAGCCGGCCGAAGACCACCGCCAGCACCACCAGCAACGAGATGATCAGCAGTTCGGCCAGCAGCACCCAGCGGCTGGAGAAGGCCAGTACCCAGGCCGGGTTGAACACGGCGGACGCGGCCAGCCACCAGCCGGTGCGCCGGTGGATCTCGCGCCCACGCTGGCCGGGGAGCAGCTGGTAGCCGGCGTAGACGAGGAAGCCGAGGTAGATCGGTCCCCAGATCAGGAACGCCCAGTCCGCGGCCAGCAACGGTGTGCGGTAGTCCCTCGCCACCGCCCCGACCGGCTCTCCGACCGCGCCGCTGCCGGCCAGCGCCGAGAACACGAACTGCAGGATGGCCAGCAGGGCAACCACACCGCTCCGCACGACATCGACACGTGCGGAGCGCTGTGAAGTGACCGTCATGGGCTCATCATTGACGAGCCCGCCGGTCCCGGCTAGCCGAGTCGCCCTAGCGTTCGAGCCGTGCCACCGGGACCGCCGGCCCGTACTGGTCACTCCCGCTCATCGCAGCAGCAGCGCGTCCAGCCGGCGGGCCGCGACCGTCACCCCCAGCACGATCATGACCACGAAGTAGCCCAGGTGTCCGAGCATCCCGATGTGCACCGCTCCGGTGGTGAGCCCGCGCATCAGCTCGACGGCGTGGTAGAGCGGCAGGCACTCCACCACGATCTGCAGCCAGCGCGGGTAGACCGACAGCGGGTAGAAGGTGGCGGAGAACAGGAACATCGGCAGCACCGCCAGGGTGACCAGGTCGAAGTCCTGCCAGGACCGCATGTAGGAGGTCGCGGCCATGCCGACCGCGGCGAACGCGAAGGCCACCAGCAGCGCCGCCGGCAGCGCGAGCAGCGCCCACGGCGAGGCCAGCAACCCGAACCCGGCCAGCACGGTGAGGAACCCCAGCGCGTACAGCCCGCCGCGGATCAGTGCCCACCCGATCTCACCCAGCGCGATGTCCACCGGCCCGAGCGGGGTGGCCAGCATCGCGTCGTAGAGCCGCGAGTACTTGAGCTTGAAGAACACGTTGTACGTGGAGTCGAACACCGCGCCGTTCATTGCCGAGGCGGCGAGCAGCCCGGGAGCGATGAACGCCGCGTAGCTGATCGGGGCCCCGTCCGGGCCGGGCAGCGGGCCGACCAGGGAGCCGAGCCCCTGCCCCATCGCGACCAGGTAGAAGACCGGTTCGAAGAACCCGGAGACGAAGGCGAGCCAGGCGCGGCGGGACGCGGTGGCCGAGCGCAGCAGCAGCGCCCGGGACCGCCCGGCGTACCCGCCGGCCGGCAGCAGCCGCGACCAGGCCGGCGCGGCGACGGGGGCGGTCACCGGGACAGCCTCCGATCGAACAGCCGCATCGCCAGCCACGCACCGACGGCCAGCAGCACCAGCAGGTAGCCGAGATGGCCCCATGCCGGCAGCGGGTCCCAGCGGTCCAGCGCGGCCGCCCGGGCCAGCTCGGTGCCGTGCCACAACGGGGACACCCACACCGCCGGCTGCACCCAGCCCGGCAGCCGGTCGACCGGGAAGAACGTGCCGGAGAACAGCGTCATCGGGATCACCACGAAGCGGAACAGGGTCGCGAAGGCGGCGCCCTCGTTCGTCAGGGTGGCCGAGAATGCGGTGATCAGGGACGCGACGGCGGCACCGGTCAGCACGGCGGCCAGCAGCGACACCACGATGCCCGGGCTGCGCACTCCGCCGAACGCCGCGATCACCGCGATGTAGATCGCGCCGGATCCGGCCAGCTTGAGCGAGACCCAGCTCAGGTGCGCGGCGGCCACCTGGGCCGGGGAGATCGGCCCGGCGACCATGGCGTGGTAGACGCGCTGCCACTTGAAGCCGGACAGCACCGGGTAGGTGGACTCGAACGCCGCGCTCTGCACGGCCGAGACCGCGAGCAGGGCCGGGGCCAGCCACACCAGGTAGTCGACACCGTCGGTGGCCTCGGCGGCCCGGCCGGTGCCCTCGATGAGCGAGCCGAAGCCGACCCCGAAGGCCAGCAGGAACAGCAGCGGCTGCAGCACCGAGGACACGGCGGTGGCCCGCCAGTTGCGCCGGTACCAGGTCCAGTAGTGCTCGACCAGCAGCCCCACCCCCGGCCAGAAGCCGAGGGCGCGGCCGGTGGAGCGCGGCTCGGTCTGCGGGTGCATCAGTCCACCAGGGTCCGCCCGGTGAGCCGGAGGAACACGTCCTCCAGCGACGAACGCCGGATCAGCGCGGACAGCGGGTGGTGTCCGGCGCCGACCACCTCGGCCTGGGTGCGTTCGCCGTCGGCGGTGTAGAGCAGCAGCCGGTCCGGCAGTTCCTCGACCCGCTCGGCCAGCGCCGCGAGGGCGTCGGCGGGCGGCCGGCGCTCGGGGGCGAACCGCAGCTCCAGCACCTCCTTGGTGGAGTGCCGGTCGATCAGCTCGCTCGGTGAGCCCGCGGCCACGATGCGGCCGCGGTCCATCACCACCAGCCGGTCGCACAGCTGCTCGGCCTCGTCCATGTAGTGGGTGGTGATGATCTGGGTGACGCCCTCGCTCTTGAGCCGGTAGAGCCGCTCCCACAGCAGGTGCCGGGCCTGCGGGTCGAGCCCGGTGGTCGGCTCGTCGAGCAGCAGCAGCTCCGGCTCGTTGACCAGCGAGCGGGCGATCGTCAGCCGCCGCTTCATGCCGCCCGACAGCTGCTCGACCGGATCGCCGGCCCGGTCGGTGAGCTGCACGAACTGCAGCAGCTCGGCGGCTTTGGCCCGCACCCGGGCCCGGGGCAGCCCGAAGTAGCGGCCGTAGATCTCCAGGTTCTGCCGGACCGACAGCTCCGCGTCCAGGTTGTCCAGCTGCGGGACCACGCCGATCCGGGCCCGGATGCGCGGCCCGTCGGTCGCCGGGTCCATGCCCAGCACCCGCAGCGCGCCCTCGGTGCGCGGGGACACGCAAGCGATCATCCGCATGGCCGAGGACTTCCCGGCTCCGTTGGGCCCCAGGAAGCCGAACACCTCACCGCGGCCGACGTCGACATCGACGCCGCGCACCGCTTCGACGTCGCCGAACCGCTTGCGCAGCCCCCGAGCGTGGACCAGTCCCTCCCCCATGCCCTGACGTTAACCCGGGGCACCGACAGAAGTCGGGCTGGTCGCGGCGGTCAGAGGTTCGGGAACCAGAGCTTGATCTCGCGGGCGGCGCTCTCCGCGGAGTCGGAACCGTGCACCAGGTTGGACTGGGTCTCCAGACCGAAGTCGCCGCGGATGGAACCCGGGGTGGCCTTCTCGACCGGGTCGGTACCCCCGGCCAGCTGCCGCCAGGCGGCGATCGCCCGCGGGCCCTCGGCGACGGCGGCGAGCACCTGGCCGGAGGTGATGAACTCCAGCAGGCTCTCGAAGAACGGCTTGCCGTCGTGCTCGGCGTAGTGCTGCACGGCCAGCTCGCGCTCCACCGCGCGCAGCTCGAGGGCCACGATGTGCAGGCCCTTGCGCTCGATGCGGGACAGGACCTCACCGATGAGCTTGCGCTGCACACCGTCGGGCTTGACCAGGACCAGGGTACGTTCCGTCACCTGCTCAGCGTATCGACGACGGTTCAGGCGGCCACCGGGGCCAGCGCGGCGGCGCCGAAGGACACGTTGAACCGGTCGCACCAGATGCTCACGCTGCGCAGCTGAGCGAGGTCGACGTCAGCCGGCAGCACGTAGTTCGAGCTGCCGATGTTGCCCTTGAGCTCGCCGAGGTCCACCTGGCGACCGTCGTCGAACACACCCCAGCCGTCGACGCCCGGCAGCACCGGCGCGTCGGTGATCAGCACTTTCAGCAGGGGCCCGTCGCTGGTGTCGAGGTCCTGCAGCCGCAGCACCCGGGACCCGTCGGCCAGGCCGAGTACCAGCACCGAGCCGGTGGTGGCGTGCTCGTGGGTGATCAGCTCGCCGCGGGCGAGCACCCTCGGGGGCGGCTCGGCGGGCGCCACGGTGGTCGGTGCCGGCTCCGACACCATCCGGTCGACGAGCAGCTTCCACGGCTGGAACAGCGCGAGCCCGGCCACCAGCAGCACCGCCACGGCGGTGAGGGTGGTCAGGACGAGGCGGCGCCGCAGCGGGCGTGATCGAGTGGTCATGGACGTGCAGTGTCCGCGGTCGCCCCCACCGTTACACCGGACACGCCTACCGCTGGTGATCCTGCTGGCTGGGCAGCTCGCCGCGGGCCTGCCGGCGGGCCACCTCGCGGCGCAGGTGCAGCAGGAACGCCCAGACCGCGGCGAAGATCAGGCCCATGACCCCGAGCGCGGGCACCAGCAACCCGCAGGCGATGGTGGCGACCTGCAGGGCGAGCGCGACCCGCAGACCCCACGGGCGGCGTTGTACCCCGGCGGCGAGAACCATCAGCACCGCCAGCGCGACGATCACCGCGGTCGTCGTGGGGGTGGCGCCGGCGCCGGAGATCGGCAGCACGAGCAACGCGAGCAGCACCACGATCGACTCCAGGACCAGCGTCGCGGCGAAGATC
>DATMDS010000011.1:0-10313 GCA_035557575.1 Pseudonocardia sp.
TCGCTCTACGGCGGCACCTACAACCTGTTCCACTACACGTTCCCGAAGCTGGGCATCCAGGTCGACTTCGTCGACGACCCGGACAACCTGGACGAGTGGCGCTCGAAGATCCGCCCGAACACCAAGCTGCTGTTCGCCGAGACGCTGGGCAACCCGCGCAGCAACGTGCTCGACGTGCGCGCGGTCGCCGACGTCGCGCACGAGGCCGGCGTGCCGCTGATGCTGGACAACACGGTGCCCACGCCGTACCTGCTGCGCCCGATCGAGCACGGCGCCGACCTGGTGGTGCACTCGGCGACCAAGTTCCTCGGCGGGCACGGCACCGCGATCGGCGGCGTCATGGTCGACTCGGGGAACTTCCCGTGGGGCGAGCACGCCGACCGCTACCCCGGGCTGACCACGCCGGACCCCAGCTACCACGGCCTGAACTACGTCGAGGCGCTCGGCCCGCTGGCATATCTGATCAAGCTGCGGGTGCAGCTGCTGCGCGACATCGGCCCGGCCATCTCCCCGCAGAACAGCTTCCTGCTCATCCAGGGCATCGAGACGCTGTCGCTGCGGATGGAGCGGCACGTGCAGAACGCGCAGGCCATCGCGGAGTGGCTGGAGGCCCGCGACGAGGTCGAGAAGGTGCACTACGCCGGGCTGCCGTCGAGCCGGTGGTACGAACTGGCCCAGCGGTACCTGCCCAAGGGCGCCGGCGCCGTGGTGGCGTTCGACATCCAGGGCGGGGTGGAGGCGGGCAAGCGGTTCGTCGACGCGCTGGAGCTGCACAGCCACCTGGCCAACATCGGCGACGTGCGCAGCCTGGTCATCCACCCGGCGAGCACCACGCACAGCCAGCTCTCCGGCGAGGAGCAGCTGGCCACGGGGGTCAGCCCCGGGCTGGTGCGGCTGTCGGTCGGGCTCGAGGGCATCGAGGACCTCAAGGCCGACCTGGACGCCGGCTTCCGGGCCGCGAAGGGCGCGTGAGGTCTGCTTGCAGGGCCGAACCATGGAGCTGAGCTGAGCCGCGTGCTGGCCCTCCCGCCCGCCAGCGGAGCCTGGCGGGAGGGCGACGAGCCGGGCCGCCGGCAGTGGGTGACGCTGCCGGCGGCGCTGCCGTTGCAGGCCGGCGGTGAGCTCCCGGGCGTGCGGCTCGCCTACGAGACCTGGGGCACGTTGAACGCGGCCGCCGACAACGCGGTGCTGGTGCTGCACGCGCTCACCGGGGACAGCCACGTCGCCGGGCCGGCCGGCCCGGGGCATCCGACGCCGGGCTGGTGGGAGGCGCTGGTCGGGCCGGGTCGGGCGCTGGACCCGCAGCGCTGGTTCGTGGTCGTGCCGAACGTGGTCGGCGGCTGCCAGGGCAGCACCGGGCCGTCGTCGACCGCGCCGGACGGGCGGCCATGGGGAAGCCGGTTCCCGCTGGTCACCGCGCGGGACACGGTCGCGGCCGAGGTGTGGCTGGCCGACGCGCTGGGCGTGCGGCAGTGGGCGTGCGTGGTCGGCGGCTCGATGGGCGGGATGCGGGCCCTGGAGTGGGCGGCATGTGAGCCGGACCGGGTGCGGAAGCTGTTCCTGCTGGCCTGCCCGGCTGCCGCGTCGGCGGACCAGATCGGGTGGGCGGCGCCGCAGCTGGCCGCGATCCGGGCCGACCCGGGCTGGCAGGGCGGCGACTACCACTCCGCTCCGCCGGGGGAGGGACCACACCGGGGGATGGGCATCGCCCGCCGGATGGCCCACCTGAGCTACCGCAGCGGGTTCGAGCTGGCCACCCGCTTCGGGCGCCAGGCGCAGGCCGGTGAGGATCCGCTGCACGGCGGCCGCTACGCCGTGGAGTCCTACCTGGACCACCACGCCGCGAAGCTGGTGCACCGCTTCGACGCCGGCTCCTACGTGCGGTTGACCGAGATGATGAACGCGCACGACGTGGGGACCGACCGCGGCGGGACGGCCGCAGGGCTGGGCCGGGTGCGCGCCAGGACGATGGTGGCCGGCGTGGGATCGGACCGGCTGTACCCGATCGATCAGCAGGTCGAGCTGGTCGCCGGCATCCCCGACGCCGGAGAGCTGCGGTTGATCGACTCGCCGTACGGGCACGACGGGTTCCTCATCGAGGCGCCGACGGTCAGCAGGTTGCTGGGCGAGCTGCTCGCCGAATGAGACCGCGACGGGTCGGCGCCCGGTCCTCTAGCGCCCGGTCCTTCAGCGCCCGATCAGGTAGCCCCAGACGGCGACCGAGCCCGTGTGGCCGGCCAGCACGGCCATGGCCAGGGCGGCCAGCCCGCCCAGCGCGGAGATCGCGCCGGTGGCGCGGGACAGCCCGCTCTGGGCGCGACCTCGTCCGAAGATCGCGGTGGCCAGCGCCAGCGCCGCGAAGATCCACGACGCGACCACCGTGTAGAGGCCGTACCGGGCGTGCTCACTGATCTGGGCGATCATCTCCGGCGGGATCGACAGCGTGGCCTCCAGCTGTTCGCCGGCCGCCTTGGCCACGGTGGCGATGAGTGCGGCTCCGATCGCGCCGAACGCGACCAGCGGGGCGTAGGCCCGGTTCCAGCGCGGCCGGATCGCCACCGCTATCGCGCCGAGCGCGGCCAGCGGGATCAGCACGACCACGGCGTGCACGAGGAGCGGGTGGGCCGGAAGTCCACCGATGGTGAGCTGCATCGGGGAATTCTCGGGCACCCGCCGGGCCGTGCCGTCCGGGGGTGGGCGCGGCCGTGGGCGGGTGCGCCCACCGCTGTCGCTAGCCGGCCTCGCTGTGCCCGATCCGGCGGCGGTCGAGTGTTCGCGCGGGGCGCACCGGGCGGTCGGTCGGCCGCGCGGGCCCGAGGGCCCGCACCGGGCGGCTCGTCGGCGCGCGGCGGTGCCGGCCGTCGGGCTGCGCCGGCAACCGGATCGGACCGGCCGCGGGGGTCGCCGGGTGCCCGGAGCTGGCCAGCCGCCGGGCCAGCAGCACCAGTCCGCCGGGCAGAGCGGCGATCAGCGCCAGCGCCCCGTAGGCCACCGAGCTGCTCACGCCGAGCGGGGCGCCCAGCCCGGCCATCCAGAACGACAGCGCAGCCACCCCCTCGCGGGGCCCCCAGCCACCGATGCTGAGCGGCAGTGCCATCGCGATCAGCGCCAGCAGCAGCGGCGGCAGCAGGGCGAGGGTGGGAGCGGTGGCCCCGGCCGAGCGCGCGGCGATCAGGAACAGCACCAGGTAGCCGGCCAACGCGGCCGCGGAGAGCACCAGCAGCAGCGGCCACGCGGTGCGCGACAGCACGCCGGCGCGCACGTCGGCGGCGGTGTCGCCGAGCAGCTGTCGCCAACGGCCCGCGGACGGGGCCCTGCGGTGCCGGACGACCAGCATGCCGGCCAGCGCGACCAGCGCCACCAGCACCGCGACCCCGACCAGCGGCACCCGACTGGCCCGGTCCACGATCTCCAGCACCAGTGCCGGCTCGGCCAGGATCACCACCAGGGCCACCGCGAACAGCACCAGCTGCCCGGCGCTGCGTTCGATGGCCACCGCGCGCGCCCCGCGCCCGACATCGCCGCTGCTGCGACCGTGCCGGACCGCCCGGTCGACGTCACCGAGCACGCCACCGGGCAGTACCGCGTTCAGGAAGGTCGCCCGGTACGTCTCGGCCACGGCGTCGTCCAGCCGCAGCACCAACCCGACGCGGCGGGCCACCAGCTGCCAGCGCAGCGCGTTCAGCACCGTGGTGAACAGCCCGAGGCCGAGCGCGGCCAGCGCGGCTCCGGGGCCGATCACGTGCAGCCCGGCGGCGAACGCCTTCGTCCCGAGCAGCGAGAGCAGCGCGACCAGGATGGCCAGCACGGCGGCCAGCCGTAGCCACGGCCACCACCGGCCGGGCCGGCGCTGGTCGTCCGGGCGGTTCATGCCGGCACCGCAGCAGCGTCGGGGGCCCGGATCTCGGAACCGGCGGGCAGGGCGAGCAGGTCCCGGTGCCACACCACCGCACGGGCGCCGCCGTCGAGCCGCCGACGCAGGTATCCGGCGGCCACCGGTCGGAGCGCCGGATCCTGCTGGACCGCGGCCGACACCCAGCCGCGCAGCCAGCGCGCGGTCAGCTCGGCGTGGTCCGGGCCCAGCCGCCACGGGCTGCCGGCGGTGCGGGTGTGCAGGCCGTGCCGCTGGAAGGCCGCGGCGGCGACGGCCGGCGCGTCCGGGCCGAGCAGCCGGCGGCCGTCGACGGTGCGGCGCTGGTGGGCGTCGAACGCGGCGGCGATCAGCGGGTCGTGCTCGTCGGGCGGGTCCAGCTCGACGTGGCCGGCGACCGACAGGGTGAGCAGGGCGGGGCAGCCGGTGGCCGCGGTGGCGGCGGCCAGCGCGTCCACCTCGGCCGCGGTGAGCAGGTCGAGCAGCGCGGAGGCGGTCAGCAGCGTGGCGCCGGCCAGGTCGGCGGCGCTCAGCCGGCTCAGGTCGGTGCTGCGGACGCCGACCTCCACCGGGTGGCCGTCGGCGGCGCGCAGCGCCGCGCAGCCGCGCTCCGCCGCGGCGAGCAGGCCCGGGTCGTGATCGTGCAGCACCCAGCGCTGCGGCCCGGGCAGCTGCGGAGCCAGCCAGCGGGTCATCGATCCGGTCCCCGAGCCCAGGTCGTGCACGACGAGCGGGCCGGTGGGCAGCGCCCGGCGCAGCGGACCGAGCAGTGCCGCGGCCCGCGCGTCCTGGTCGGCCGGTTCGCGCAGGGCCAGCCAGTCGGGGTCGAACCCGGCGGGCTCGGGCTCCGCGGTCAGCACGGCGGCTCCAGCGGGGTCCGACGCAGCCGGTCGAGCACCTGGTGCACGCTGCGCGCCGTCTGCTCCCACCCCGGAAGTATGACCCGCCGGGCATGGGCCGCCGTCCGCAGCCGGTACCGAAGAGTTGCGTCGTCGAACCAGCGGCGCAGCGCGGCCACCAACTCGGTCGCGTCGCCGGGCGGGACGAGCAGGCCGGGGCGGCTGCCGTCCGGCGCGTGCCCGAGCGTGTCGGGCAGCGCACCGGCCCGGGTGGCCAGCACCGGGATGCCGCGGGCCAGCGCCTCGGTCACGACCATCCCGTAGGTCTCGGTCCAGGAGACCAGTACGGCCAGGTCGGCGGCGTCGTAGCGGGCCTGCAACGCCGCTCCGCCCAGCGGCCCGGCCAGCAGCACCCGCTCGGTCAGGCCGTGCCGGGCGAGGGTGGCCCGCAGCGCCTCGACGTAGGTCGGGGCGCGGTGCAGCGGGCCGGCGCAGACCAGCGTCCAGGGTCGGTCGGCCAGCTCGGCCAGCGCGTCGAGCAGCAGGTCCTGGCCCTTGCGCGGGGTGAGCGAGGCCACGCACAGCAGCCCGTGGGCGCCGTCGGTACCGGCCGCGAGCGGGGCCGGGTCGACGCCGGGCGCGGCGACGTGGATCCGCTCGGCGGGCAGCCCGCGGCCGCGCAGGGCGCGGGCGGCGGCGGGGCTGGTGACGACCACCGCGTGCGCGGCCCGCAGCGTGGCCTGCTCCCGGGTGGCCAGCTCCGCGGCGAGCGCCGGCTCCAGCCCGGTCTCGTCGGCCAGCGGCAGGTGCACCAGCACGGCCAGCCGCAGCCGCCGCGCCGCCGGCTCCAGGATCTCCGGCACCCCACCGGCGACCAAGCCGTCGACCAGCACCGTCGCGCCGTCCGGCAGGGCGGCCAGGGTACCGGTCAGCCGGGCCCGCGCGGCGGGGCCGGGGCGCGGCCAGGTGCCGTCGAGGTCGGCGCGCCGCACGTCCCAGCCGTGTGCCGCCGCCAGCTCCTGGCAGACCCGCAGCCCGTAGACGTTGCCGCCGCTGGGCGCGCTCGGATCCGCGACGTCTCCTGGCAGTACCACGCAGAGTCGCGCCGTCACAGCCCCCGCTCGTAGCTGGCCGAGGCGACATGCGACTCGTGCAGGGTGACCTGCAGCCCGGTCAGCCCGTCGGCGTGCGCGCCGAACGCGCCGGCCCGGATCCGCTCGGCCAGCCGGTCGGCGATCAGCCGGGCCAGGAACTCGGTCGAGGTGTTGATCCCGCTGAACTCCTCGACGTCGTCGAGGTTGCGGTAGTTCAGCGCGGCCAGCACGGCGCCCAGCTCCTCGGTGGCCTTGCCGATGTCCACGACGATGTTGTCCGGGTCCAGCTCGGGCCGGCTGAACGTGGCGTCGACCACGAACGTCGCGCCGTGCAGCTGCTGCGCGGGTCCGAAGACCTCGCCGCGGAAGCTGTGCGCGACCATGATGTGGTCGCGGACGGTGATCCGGAACACGTGTTCAACCTCCCGGGTAGACGATGCGGTGACAGAGTGCCGGGAGCTCGCCGGAGGCGAGCCGCGGCATGATCGTCGGCAGCTCGTCGAACGCGCTCTCGCCGGTGATCAGGGCGTCGAAGCGGGGCTCGGCCAGCAGCCGCAGCGCGATCGCGAGCCGGTCGGCGTGGCTGCGCCGGGCACGCCGGGCCGACGCCACCGAGCCGACCTGGCTCGCCCGGATGCCGAGGCGTCGGGAGTGGAAGGCGGCCCCCAGCGGCAGCGACACGGTGCGGTCGCCGAACCAACTCAGCTCGATCACCTCGCCCTCGGGTCCGAGCAGCTCCAGCGCCCGGGCCAGCCCGGCCGCGGTCGCGCTGGCGTGCAGCACCAGGTCGCAGTCGCCGTCGGCCTGCTCCGGGGTGCGGAACTCGACGCCGAGAGTCCGGGCGACGGCGGCCCGCTCGGGATCGACGTCGACCAGCTGCACCCGGGCCGCCGGCAGCCCGGCCAGCAGCGCCGCCACACTGGCGCCGATCATGCCGGCGCCGATCACGGCGATCCGGTCGCCGATCAGCGGGCCGGCGTCCCAGGTCGCGTTCAGCGCGGTCTCGACGGCGCCGGCGAGTACCGCGCGGGCGGCCGGCACCTCCGCCGGCACCGGCACGACCGCGCTCGCCGGCACCACGTAGCGGTCCTGGTGCGGGAACAGGCAGAACACGGTGCGTCCGAGCAGGTCGGCCGGGCCCTGTTCGACCCGGCCGACGCTGAGGTAGCCGTACTGGACCGGGCCCGGGAACTCCCCGTTCTGGAACGGGGCGCGCATCGCCGTGTACTGGCTCTGCGGCACCTCACCGCGGAACACCAGCGCCTCGGTGCCCCGGCTCACCCCGGAGTACAGGGTGCGCACCAGCACGTCCGCGGGCCCCGGGAGGGACAGCGGGCCGGTGCGGATCTCGCCGACCCCGGGGGTGCGCAGCCAGAACGATCGGGCGGGCGGTCCGCCGTCGTCGTCCGGCCCCACTGACGATCGCCTCCCATCCGTAGCCGCTGTGATCGGCGTCGCCCTGAACGCCCCGGGCGCGCGGTACGTGTCTGCATATTGAAAGCTAGGACATCGACGATCGGTCCAGGACCGCAGGCCGGAAAGGAGTTGCCGTGGTCATCCAGTACCGCCGCGACGCCGCCGCGTTCGACCGCGAGCTGGTCGGGGCCGGCGCCGTCCAGCTCGCGGTGCTGGCGGCGCTGGCCGGCACCCTCGGGCTGCACGGCGTCGGCTGGCTCGCCGGGTTGCTGTTCACGCTGACCGTCGGTCTGCTCACCGGGGTGTGCGGCGCGGCTGCGCGGGCCGCCGCCGCCGGGCCGGCGAACCGGGTGACCCTGGCCAGGGGCACCCTGATCGGCGGCGTGGCCGCGCTGGCCGCGGACGGGCTGGTGCACGGCGGGCTGCACGGGGCCCGGCTGGGCGTGCTGGTGGCGATGGCGTCGGTCGCGCTGGTGCTCGACCTGGTCGACGGGTGGGTGGCGCGGCGCACCGGGACCGTCTCCGAGCTGGGCGCGCGCATGGACATGGAGCTGGACGCGCTGCTGGTCGCGGTGCTCAGCGTGCTGGCGGCGGGAACGCTCGGCCCGTGGGTGCTGCTGATCGGGCTGATGCGCTACCTGTTCGTCATCGCCGGCCACGGGCGGCCGTGGCTCACGGCGCCGCTGCCGCCGAGCCGCACCCGCAAGGTGGTGGCCGCGGTGCAGGGCGTGACGTTGGTCGTCGCCGTCTCACTGGTCGTACCGCACGCGCTGGTCGTGGCCGGTGTGCTCGCGGCGCTCGCCGCGCTGCTCTGGTCCTTCGGCCGCGACACGCTCTGGTTGGTGGCCCAGCCCCGCTGATCCTCACCGGTACGTCGAAGATGGACCGGTGACACGTCCGTGGGTGCTGCTGTCGGTCGCGATGTCGGTCGACGGCCACATCGACGACGGCTCCCCGCAGCGGCTGCTGCTGTCCAACGCCGCCGACCTGGACCGGGTCGACGCCGAACGCGCCGCCGTCGACGCGATCATGGTTGGGGCCGGGACGATCCGGCGCGACGATCCGCGGCTGCTGGTGCGGAACCCGGAGCGGGTCGCCGCACGGGTGGCGGCCGGGAACCCGGCGCAGCCCGCCAAGATCACTCTCACCCGCGGCGGCGACCTCGATCCGGCCGCCCGGTTCTTCACCGCGGGGGACGCGGAGAAGATCGTCTACCTGCCCGCCGGCGTCCCGCCGCCGCCCCGGCTCGACGCGCTGGCGACGGTGGTGCCGGCCGGGGATCCGCTCGATCCGGCGCTGGTCCTGCGCGACCTGGCCGGCCGGGGGATCCGCCGGCTGCTGGTCGAGGGCGGAACGGCGGTGCACACGCTGCTGCTGACCGCCGACCTGGTGGACGAGATCCAGCTGGTGGTCGCGCCGCTGTTCGTCGGCGACCCGGACGCACCGCGGTTCGTCGGCGCCGGCGCGTTCCCGCACGACGCCGGTCACCGGATGCGACTGGCCGAGGCCCGGACGCTGGGCGACGTGGTGTTGCTGCGCTACCTGCTCGGCCGGGAATGATGATCGGGCCACGGATGTCTGCACCTACCGGGGGACCGGCACCGGGTTCCCTCGCGGGCTGTCCTGCGGCGACAGATCGGGTGTCCACCGCTGCCGCCGGGCCCGATCCGACCGTGCCGGATCGGGCCGTCACCGAGCTGCCGGTTCGTCCGGAGGACGCGTGAACGACCAGGAGTGGATGGCCGAGACCATCGCGCTGTCCCGGCGGTCGCCGCCGTCGACGACGGCCTTCTCGGTCGGCGCGTTGATCGTCGACGCGGCCGGGACGGTGCTGACCACCGGCTGGTCGCGCCCGCAGAACCCGCACGACCACGCCGAGGAGGCAGCGATCCTGGCGCTCGGCCCCGGCTGGACGGCCGCCCCCGGGAGCACGCTGTACAGCTCGATGGAGCCGTGCAGCGCCCGGGCTTCCCGGCCGCGCAGCTGCACCCAGCTGATCCTGGCCGCCGGCATCTCCCGGGTGGTGTTCGCCTGGCGCGAGCCGTCGATCTTCGTGGAGGGCCGCGGCGCCGAGCTGCTCGCCGCGGCTGGCGTCGAGGTCGTCGAGCTGCCGGAGCTCGCCGCGGCGGTCCGCGAGGTGAACCAGCACCTGCTCGCCCGGTAACCGGCGCGACGCCGGCCACCGGCCGTCGCTACCCTTCCTAGGGTGTTGACCAGGATGTCGTCGCTGTTCCTGCGGACCCTGCGCGAGGACCCGGCGGACGCGGAGGTACCGAGCCACAAGCTGCTCGTGCGGGGCGGCTACGTCCGGCGCGTCGCCCCGGGGATCTACTCGTGGCTGCCGCTGGGGATGCGGGTGCTGCGCGCCGTCGAGCAGGTGGTGCGCGAGGAGATGGACGCCATCGGCGCCCAGGAGATCCAACTCCCGGCGCTGCTGCCGCGGGAGCCCTACGAGGCCACCGGCCGCTGGACCGAGTACGGGCCGAACATCTTCCGGCTCAAGGACCGGCGCGGCGGCGACTACCTGCTCGGGCCGACCCACGAGGAGCTGTTCACCCAGGTCGTGAAGGGTGAGTACAGCTCCTACAAGGACTACCCGGTGATCCTCTACCAGATCCAGAGCAAGTACCGCGACGAGTCCCGGCCGCGGGCCGGGATCCTGCGCGGGCGGGAGTTCCTGATGAAGGACTCCTACTCCTTCGACCTGACCGACGACGGCCTGGCCGAGTCCTACCAGCGCCACCGCGACGCCTACGTCAAGATCTTCGACCGGCTGTCGCTGAAGTACGTGATCGTCGCGGCCACCTCGGGCGCGATGGGCGGATCGGCCTCGGAGGAGTTCCTGGCCGTCGCGGAGACCGGCGAGGACACGTTCGTGCGCAGCCCGGGTGGCTACGCGGCCAACGTCGAGGCCGTCACCACCCCGGTGCCCGAGGCGCGCGCGCTCGAGGGACTGCCGGAGGCGCAGGCGCACCACACCCCGGACACCCCGACGATCGCCACGCTGGTCACCTACCTCAACGCCAACCTTGACGGGCGCACCTTCACCGCCGCCGACACCCTGAAGAACGTGCTGGTCAAGACCCGCCAGCC
>DATMDS010000012.1:0-5363 GCA_035557575.1 Pseudonocardia sp.
GCCCGGGCATCCCGGCCGAGGTCCGGCAGCGGATCTTCGAACCGTTCTTCACCACGAAGGCGGTGGGGCACGGCACCGGGCTCGGCCTGGACGTCAGCTACCGGGTGGTGGTGACCCGCCACCACGGCGACATCCGGGTGCGGTCCGAACCGGGCACCACCACGTTCCAGGTGTTCCTGCCGATGACCGAAGCCGCCTGAGGCGGCTGCGCCGCCTGTGAGTGCCGAGCCGTGTTAGAACACGGCTCGGCACTCACGATTTCTGAGCACCGCGGACACCCCTTCCGGCGAGGCCGGAAAAGGAGTATCGCCGTGCTGCTGAGGGTCGGTGCACGTTCGCCGTCGGTTGCTGGTTACTGGCGCCGTCACACGGGTGACGGCAGACTGTTGACAGTCAACAGGGCGATCACGCATACTCGTTCACGTTCAGCCCGCCTCGCCACGACCGCTCACGGTCCGGCCGGGCCCGTCGTGACCAAAGGATGCTCACATGGCGATCGATGCCCGCCTCGGCTGTTCCACCATCACGTTCCGGCACCTGACGCTGCCCGACGCGCTCGCCGTCATCACCGACCTCGGGTTCGAGGAGATCGATCTCGGCGCCCTGCCCGGCGTCTGCGACCACGTCCCGTACGAGCTCACCGCCACGGCGGTGCGCGACGTCGCCGCGGTCCTCACTGCCTCGCCGCTGCGGGTGCGTTCGGTCAACGGCGACGTCGGCGACCTGAACCGGCCGCTGGACGCGCGGCAGCGCGCGGACCGCGACGAGCACCTGCGGCGGCTGCTCGAGCTGACCGCGGCGATCGACGCCCGCGCGCTGGTGCTCCCCTGCGGTGCGCAGCAGCACGACCCGATCGCCGATCTGGACACCGATCTCGACCTGGTGGCCGCCGAGCTGATCAGCGCCGCGGGCCGGGCCGAGCAGGCCGGGGTGCAGCTGTGGGTGGAGGGCCTGCACTTCTTCCGGCTCTGCTGGAACCTGGAGCGGGCGCAGCAGCTGGCCGACCGGTTGGCCGGGCACCCGGTCGGACTGGTACTGGACACCAGCCACGTGGTGGCCTCGGGCGCGACGCCCGAACAGTTCATCGCCGCCTTCGGCGACCGCATCGTGCACGTGCACCTGCGGGACGCGAGTCCGGGCTACATCCACCACTCGATCGGCCGCGGCGACGTCGACTTCGCGGCCACCTACCGGGCGCTCACCGCGATCGGCTACCCCGGCCACTCGGCCCTGGAGCTGGAGACCCGGGACGTCGAGAACGACCAGCGCCCGGCCGCCGCGGCCGCCGCGGCCGACTTCATCACCGCACTGTTCCCGGCCACCGCGCCGGTCAACTGACCGACATCGAAGAAGGGGTCCACGAGCATGAGCACCGTCCAGCGCACCGTCGTCATCACCGGGGTCGGCGCCGAGCGCGGCATCGGCCGCGCCACCGCAGAGCGTTTCGCCGCCGACGGCTGGGCCGTGGCCGGCCTCGACCTGGACGCGGCGGCCAGCCAGAAGGTGGCCGCCGACCTGGCCGAGCGGTATGGCGTCCCGACCTACGGCGGTGGCGTCGACGTGGCCGACGAGGATTCGGTGCTGGCCGCCAGGGACGCGGTGGCCGCAGCCGGCCTGCCGACCGTCGGCGCCGTGCTCAACATCGCCGGCATCGCCTCGCCGGTCGCCTTCCTGGACACCACGCTGGAGCTGTGGAACCGGGTGTTCGCCGTGAACTCCACCGGCACCTACCTGGTGACCAAGGCCTTCCTGCCGGAGATGATCGAGGGTGGCTACGGCCGCATCGTCAACATGTCCTCGGTGTCGGCGCAGCAGGGCGGCGGCGTGTTCTCCAAGACGCCCTACTCGGCCGCGAAGGCCGCGGTGCTCGGCTTCACCCGCTCGCTGGCCCGCGAGCTCGGCCCGACCGGGATCACGGTGAACGCGGTCTCGCCCGGCGCGGTCGACACCGACATCCGGGTCAGCGGCACCTCCGAGGAGCTGGAGGCCAACATCGTCAAGGCGATCCCCCTGGGCCGGCAGGCGAGCGTCGAGGACATCGCCGCGCTGTTCGCGTTCCTGGCCTCGCCCGACGCCGCCTACATCACCGGGGTCACGCACAACATCAACGGCGGCGCCTACATCGCCTGAGTTCCGCGGTCAGCGACCGTCGGGGATCATCCCGAAGACGGTCGCGGGCGCTCCGGAGCCTGCTTTGTTGATCGGGCTGCCGACCAGTACGCACGCCCCGGCCTCCGGCAGCGCGCCGAGGTTGGTCAGGTTCTCGAGGCTGATCCGGCGCCTGTCGTAGAGCAGCGCGGACACCGGGAAGGTCCGGTCGCGGCCCAGGTCGGGCCCGAACGTGTCGGTGCCGAGTGCGCCGCGCTCGTCGAGGCGCTGGTGGTCGATCAGCCAGCGGGCGGCCTCGGGGGAGAAGCCGGGCTGGTGGGCCACGCCGGCGGCGTCGGTGTTGGCGTACGCGGGGGTGCCCCACTTCGCCTCCCACCCGGTCCACAGGATGATCGCGGCGCCGTGCGGGATCGGGCCCGTCCGGCGTTCGAAGCGCTCGAGGTCGGCGACGGTCAGTGCGTAGTCGGCGTTCCCGCGGGCCTGCTCCCGGATGTCGATCTTCACGGCGGGCAGGAACAGGTCGGCGAGGTCGAGCTCGTCGGCGGTGCGGCCGCCCTCCCGGAAGTGCGCCGGGGCACCCCAGTGCGTCCCGGTGTGCTCGCCCTGCTCGACGTACTGCAGGTAGTACCCGTCGGCGGCGACGGTGGCCGCGGTCGTGAGCACGAACTCCGGGTCTCCGGGGAAGATCGGCGTGGTCGCCGGGTCGTTCACGTGCGACAGGCTGACCAGCCTGATCCACCGGTTGAGCGCGGCCCGATCCGGTGCGCCCGTCTGCTCAACGGATCCCGCGGTCGGCGCGGCCGCCGCCGGCCTTCTCGTCCCGGGCCGTCGCTGCATCCGGTCACCCTAGGCACCGAGCACCGGCCGCGTCGCGACGTCAGTCGCGGTGCGCCCCGTCGGAGGGTTCGGCGGGCAGCACGTCCGGCTCGCCGTACCCGGCGCCGGCGAACGCGGCCCGGACCCCGTCGCCGACCGCTTCGACCCGTTGCGCCGGGACCAGCGCGATCGCCGACCCGCCGAACCCGCCGCCGACCATGCGGGCGCCGAGCGCCCCGGCGTCGCGGGCGGCCGCGCAGGCCAGGTCGAGCTCCGCGCAGGACACCTCGTAGTCGTGCGCCAGCGAGGCGTGCGAGGCGTCCAGCAGCGGACCGATCTCGGCGATCCGGTCGGCTTCCAGCAGCGCCACCACCTGGCGGACCCGGTCGATCTCGGTGACCGTGTGCTGGGCGCGGCGCCGCAGCTCGTCGTCGAGCCGGTCCAGCTGCTCCAGGGTCACGTCGCGCAGGCTGGGCAGTCCGAGCGCGGCGGCAGCCTTCTCGACCGCGGCGCGGCGCGACCCGTACTGGCCGTCGTTGAGGCTGTGCCGCACCTTCGTGTCGATCACCAGCACGGCCAGCCCGGCCGCCGCCGGCGCGAACGGGACCTGCCGGGTGCCGAAGTCCCGGGTGTCGATGAGCAGCGCGTGCCCGGCCGTGGCCAGCAGCGAGACCACCTGGTCCATACCGCCGGTGGACGCGCCAACCACGTCGTTCTCGGCCCGGATGCAGGCCGTGGCCAGCTCGCGTCGACCACCGGCCGAATCTCCCAGCCCGAGGCCGTACAGCTCGTCCGCGGCCAGCGCCGTCGCGCATTCCAAGGCGGCCGACGACGACAGCCCGGCCCCGAGCGGGACGCTGTCGCTGACCAACAGGTCCAGCCCGCGCACCGGGTACCCGGCCTCGCGCAGCGCCCACAGCACCCCGACGGCGTACCCCGCCCAGGCGCCCGGACGACCCGGCCCGACCTCGTCCAGGTCGCCGTCGAAGCCGTCGCCCTCGGACCGGCTGCGCAGCCGCACCCGGGTGTCGGGGCGAGCGGCCACGGCGACCACGGTCCGTTGGGCGATGGCGAACGGCAGGCACAGGCCCTGGGCGTAGTCGACGTGCTCGCCGATCAGGTTGACCCGGCCCGGGGCCGACCACAGCCCGTCGGGTGCCCGGTCGAAGGCGGCGGTGAAGCCCGTCCCGGCCCCCGTCATGGGGCGACCGGCGTCTCGAGCGTGAGTCGTCCGTCCTCGAGCATCAGACGTCCTCCTCCCGGATCACGGCGGCATGGCCGGCGGCGACGGCAACGCTACCGCTCACTGCCGCCCCGGAGAGCAGCTCGACGCCCTGCGCCGCCACGGTGACCGGCTCGACGCCGCGGTTGAGCACGAACAGGTAGCTCGGTCCGCCGACATGGGCCCGCCGCACCATCTCCACACGCGGTGCGTGCCGGTCGCGACCCGCGTCGACGTCACCGAGCAGCCGCTCGGCCAGCGCAGCGGTGGCCCGTTCGTCCAGCCGGGTTCCGAGGTACCACGCGGCCCCGTTCCCGACCGCGCGCCGGGTCAGCGCCGGCCCACCGGCCACCGGTCCCTCGGCGAACCGGGCGACGACATCGGCCTCCGGCGCGGTCACCAGCTCGGTCCACAGATCGGCGCGGCTGCCGTCGTCCAGGCCGACCGTCACACCGTCCGGCAGCGGTGCGAACTCCTCGACCCGCACGCCCAAGAGCTCGCGGAAGGCGCCCGGGTAGCCGCCGAGCCGAACGTGGTCGGCCTCGTCGACGATGCCGGAGAAGTAGGTGACCAGGGCGTGCCCGCCGGCGCGCACGAACGCGTCGAGGCCGGCCGCGGCGGCGTTCGAGCAGAGGTAGAGCGTGGGCACCACCACGAGCCGGTAGCCGGACAGGTCGCCTGTCGGGTGCCGGACGTCGACGGTCGCGCCCAGCCGGGTGAGTGCCCGGTGCCAGCGCAGCGCGGCGTCGGGGTAGCGCAGCAGGCCGCTCGGGTGCGAGGGCAGCTCGGTGGCCCACCACGCCTCCCAGTCCCAGAGCAGGGCGACGTCGGCCTGCACGCGGCTGCCCGCGACCTCGGCCAGCCGCGACAGCGCCTCGCCGAGCCCGACCACCTCCCGGAACCGGGCCGAGTCCGGTCCGGCGTGCGGCACCAGCGCCGCGTGGTACTTCTCGCTGCCGGCCACCGAGGCCCGCCACTGGAAGAACCCGACGGTGTCCGAGCCGCGGGCCACGTGCCGCAGCGAGTCGAGCAGCAGCTCACCGGGCCGCTTGGCCACGTTGACCGGCTGCCAGTTCACCGCCGACGTGGACGACTCCATCAGCATCCAGGGCCGGCCACCGGCCACCCCGCGGGTCAGGTCGTCGCAGAAGGCCTGCTCGGCCTGCGGGTCCGGCAGCCGGTGATCGAGGTAGTGGTCCTGGGAGATCACGTCGAG
>DATMDS010000013.1:0-34786 GCA_035557575.1 Pseudonocardia sp.
GCCCAGCTCGGTCTGGAAGTCCGGGTCGGCGATCGCCCCCAGCACCTCGGCGTTGCGCATCGTTGGGTCGCCGTGGTCGTCGACCAGGTTGAGCTCGATCTCCAGGCCGGTCATCGGCTTGTCGAAGTCGAAGCGGGACTCGCGCAGCATCTTCTCGAACACGTCGAGGCAGCGGCGGACCTTCTGCCGGTACCTGGTGCGGTCCGCCCGGCTGAACTGCGTCGCCGCGACCTGCTCGCCCAACGTGGCCTCCTCGCGGCTCACCGGTTCGTGCGCACAGCCTCGCACCTTCCGATGCGCCCGGCGAGACCCCGGCGCTCCGTCACCTGGCTATCACCACGTGCGCTCGATCGACTACTGTCGAGTGACAGCGTGGGTCATGGTGCACGCAGCGTGCACATCACGGAGGTCGAGTGAGCTTGCTGGACCGGGACCGTCCCCGGCTGCGCCCGCCGGCCGCCCTCGAGAGTCGGCACGACGAGCGGCGCCGGCTGGCCGAGCTCAACGACCTGGCCGCCTACCACTGCGCCGCCGGACAGCTCCGCGACGCCGCACCCCTGCTGCAGCGCGTGGTGGCCGGCTGCCAGGAGCGCCTCGGGCGGGACGATCCGGACACCGTGATCGGTCACGGCAACCTGGCCGTGGTGCTGCTGCAGCTGGACCGGCGGGGCGCCGCGCTTCCCCTGATCGAGGCCAACGTGCAGCAACGCCGCCGGGTGTTCGGCGACCGGCACCCGGCCACCCTGCACGCCCGCGACGCCCTCGCCGTGGCCTACGAGTGGACGGGCCGGGCGGCCGAGGCGGCCGAGCTGTTCGGCGCGGTGGCGCGGGACCGCGAGGACGTGCTCGGTCGGGCGCACCCCGACACCCTGCTCTCCCGCCTGGGCCACGCCCGGGCCGGCGCGGCCGCCGGCGATGCGGGCAGCGCGGCCGGCCTGCTCGACGCGATGTTCGAGGAGGCCGAGCAGGCCCTCGGCAGCGCGCACCCGGTCAGCATGCTGCTGGCGGAGAGCCGGGCGCGCTGCCACGCCGACCTGGCGGAGCAGGAGCGGGCCGAGCTCGGTGAGCCGCTCGAGGCGGGGATTCCGGAGGCGCGGGCGCTGCCGGCCCCGCGTGGTGCGCGGTTCCCGCGCCGGCGCGCCGATGGACGCTGACGCGTACCGACGCGTCAGCGGCCGTCGAGCAGGGGTTGGCGCGGGTCCCAGGTGGTGCCGTCGGCCGCGTCCTTGCGCCGCCGGGCGATGCCGGACAGCGACTCCAGCACCACCCGGTTGGCCAGGAACGAGGTGATCTCGGCGTGGTCGTAGGGCGGCGACACCTCGACCACGTCGATCCCGACCACCGGCAGTTCGTAGGCGATCCGCCGCACCGCGTCCAGCAGCTGCCGCGCGGACAGCCCGCCCGGTTCCGGGGTGCCGGTGCCGGGCGCGTGCCCCGGGTCGCAGACGTCGATGTCCACCGACAGGAACACCCCGTCGCAGTCGTCGGTGGCGATCGCGAACGACTCGGTCAGGCACTCGGTGAACCCGCGGGCGACGATCTCGGTCATCTCGTAGGACCGCATGCCCTGCTGCGCCATCCACTCCAGCGTCTCCGGCTCCGGCCAGTACCCGCGCAGCCCCAGCTGCAGGAACCGGTCGCCGCGCACCGCGCCGGACTCGATCAGCCGGCGCATGGGTTGGCCGTGCCCGACCAGTGAACCGAACGTGACGTCCCCGGTGTCCGCGTGCGCATCGAAATGGATCATCGAGATGCGGCCCAGGCCGAGGTGCTGCGCCACCCCGGCCGCGTCCGGCCAGGCCACCGTGTGGTCGCCGCCCAGGGTGAGCGGGATGGCCCCGGTGCGGGCCACCGCGGACACCGCCTCCTGCAGGTCGCGCACCGAGCGCTCGGCATCCCCGGAGTACATCTCGACGTCGCCCGCGTCGTAGACGGCGAGGTCCTTGAGTCCGTCCACGCGCAGCGCCAGCGAGGGCCGCGAGCCGTTCGGCGGCAGGTAGCAGGTCTGCCGGATGTACTGCGGCCCGAACCGGGTACCGGCGCGGTGGGAGGTTCCGCCGTCGAACGGGGCGCCCAGGATCACCACGTCGGCGCCGGCGTAGGTCTCCGGCTCGGCCCAGTCGCACCGCGGCACCCCGAGGAACGTGATGTCCGGCCCGAACTGCGGTCCGTAGCGCGCCATCTACTCGCCCAGGTAGGACATCACGTGCTTGATCCGGGTGTAGTCCTCCAGCGAGTACGCCGAGAGGTCCTTGCCGTAGCCGGACTGCTTGACCCCGCCGTGCGGCATCTCGGCGACCAGCGGGATGTGGCAGTTGATCCACACGCAGCCGGTGTCGATGGCCGCGGACATGCGCAGCGCGCGCCGGTGGTCGTTGGTCCACACGCTGGAGGCCAGCCCGTACTCGGTGTCGTTGGCCAGCCGGACCGCGTCCGCCTCGTCGTCGAAGGTCTGCACGGTGATCACCGGACCGAAGATCTCGGTGCGGATCAGCTCGTCGCCCTCGCGCAGGCCGTCGACCACGGTCGGCGCGTAGAAGTAGCCCTTCTCGCCGACCTGTTCGCCACCGCTGACCACCGACGCGTGCGCCGGCGTCCGCGAGACCAGGCCGGATACGTGCCCGAACTGGTTGACGTTGTTCACCGGCGGGATGTAGAAGCCGTCGTCGTCGGACTCGGCGTTGGACAGCTGCACCCCCTCGGCCTGCTCGACCAGTGCGGCGACCAGGTCGTCGTGCCTGCTCCGGTGCACGATCACCCGGGTGGCGGCGGTGCAGTCCTGGCCGGCGTTGAAGTAGCCGGCCACGGCGATGCCCTCGGCGGCGGCGGCGATGTCGGCGTCGTCGAACACGATCACCGGCGCCTTGCCGCCCAGCTCCAGGTGCGCCCGCTTGACCGTGTCCGCCGCCGCCCTGGCGACCGCCTTGCCCGCCGCGGTGCTGCCGGTGATCGACACCATCGCCGGGATCGGGTGCGCGGTCAGCGCGGCGCCGGTGGCCCGGTCGCCGCAGACCACGTTGAACACCCCGGGCGGCAGGATGTCGGCGAACAGCCGCGCCATGTGCACCGCGCTGGCCGGGGTGGTGTCCGACGGCTTGAGCACGATCGTGTTGCCCGCGGCCAGCGCCGGCGCGAACTTCCAGACCGCCATCATCATCGGGTAGTTCCACGGCGCCACCGAGCCGATCACACCGACCGGCTCCCGGCGGATCGAGGAGGAGAAGCCGCGCATGTACTCGGCGGTGGCCTTGCCCTCCAGCAGCCGGGCCGCGCCGGCGAAGAACCGGATCTGGTCGACCATCGGCGGGATCTCCTCGGACGAGGTCAGCCCGACCGGCTTGCCGGTGTTCTCGTGCTCGGTCGCCACCAGCGCCTCGGCGTCGGCCTCGATCGCCGCCGCCATCCTCAGCAGATGCTCCATCCGCTCGCCGGGCGTGGTCTGCTTCCACTCGGCGAACGCGGTCCGCGCGGCCCGGCAGGCGGCGTCGATGTCGTCCTCGCGCGACAGCGGCGCGGCCAGGTAGGCCTCGCCGGTCGACGGGTTGATCACATCCGAGTAGCTGCCACCGGCCGGCGGCACGAACTCGCCGTTGACGAAGTTGGACAGTTGCTTGGAGTCGGCCATGGGAGTCCTCCGTGGTCAGTGACAGGTGCCGTGGGCAGCGGGTGATGGCGCCACGTCCAACGCCGGGTTGTGGTCGAAGAAGCCGACCGGCTTGAGCCAGAAGCTCACCGTGTCCGCCGGCATGATCGGCCAGTCCTCGACGCGCGGGATGTGGTGGATACCGAAGACGTACCACAGCACGACGTCGGTGTTGTCGATCGAGCGGTTGGCGGCGGTCCACACCGGCAGGCCCTCGTCGGTGTCGCTCTGGTTGACGAACTCACCGCACGGCCAGCGCTCCTCCTCGGCGTGCGGGGTCACCCACAGCGTGTGCGTGAGCACCCGGGCCCGGTTCAGCACGGGTGAGGACGGGTCGAGCATCGGCGGGATCGCCGCCCCGGGCACCAGCTTGTAGGCCACCGGGGACCCGACCTTGTTCAGCCGGGCCGGATTGGTGATCTTCCAGGCGCGCTGGGACTCCCAGCAGAAGTCCTGCTGGCCTTCCTGCTCGGTGCGCAGCGGCACGCTGTGCTGGGTCAGGGCCAGCCCGTGCGGGTTGTCCACGCCGATCGGCAGCTGCGCGGTCTCGCTCATCACCACGGTGTTGTCCGGTCCGTCGATCTCCATGTCCAGCCGGGCCACGATGAAGTGCTGGTGGATCGGGGCGTAGGTCTGCACGTCGACCTTCGTGCCGTACGGCGGGGCGGTGTCGCCGGCAAACGGGGTGGTCACCATGATCCCGGTGGCCCGCACCTCGCACTCGATGTTGCCGTCCTCGTAGAAGCGCCAGTAGCTCAGGTACTCGTAGTTGGCCACGGTCACGTGCGCGGACACCACCAGCCGGCGCATCCGGCGCACCGCGGCGCCGGCCCGGTCGTCCACGTGCTTCCAGAGGACGGCGTTGTCCTCCTCGTGGATGCAGATCGCGTTGCGGATCACCGAGGGCTCGCCTGCGGAGTCCGGCAGCACGGCGTCCAGGTAGCGGATCTCGCCCAGGCAGTCGCAACCCAGCTCCAGCGACGTGGTCATCACGCCGAGGCCCCACTCGCCGATGTCGTAGGCGGTGCGCCGCACGTGATCCGGAGTGGGGTCGCGGTAGGGCACCACCATCTCGGCGAAGGAGATCCGGTGCGCCACCGAGCGCAGCTCGTCGCCGTCGCGGTAGCCGACCCGGTGCAGCACCAGGCCCTCGCGGTGGTTGAACCCGACCCGCAGCTCCCAGTTCTGCCAGCGGATCAGGTTGCCGTCCAGCGTGAACGACGGCCCCTCCGGCTGGTTGATCTCCAGCGGCTTGCGGTCGGTGCGCTCGGCGTAACCGGGCACGTGCTCGGGCAGGTACTCGCCCTGCACCGGCGGGAACCCGGCGCTCGGCTGGTCCTCGATCTCCAGCAGTTCCAGGGTGTTCACGTCGAGGATGAACTTCAGACCGCTGACCGGGTGTGCGTAGGGGTTGGAGGTCGGCGCCGCGCGCAACCACACGTCGCACCAGCCGATGCGCCGCCCGCGGTAGCGCTCCGGGATCAGGTGCCCGCCGTAGGTCCACATGTCGATCAGCACCAGCGACATGTCGGTGATGCCGCGCGCGGCCAGCGCCGCGATCACCTCCGGGTGCTTGCGGAGCGCCTCGTCACAGTCGTGGAACTCGTCGACGGTGGCGTTGGGCTGCTTGCCCGGCTGCGGCTCCCAGCTGAGCACGGAGTCGTCGGTCAGCGAGAGCATCGCCTTGTAGGCCGACCCGTCCCGGGTGTCCCACAGCACGGCCCGCGCCTCGCGGCGGATCTCGTCACCGGGGGAGAACCGGCGCACCACGTCCTTGGCCGGCTCGCGGAGCTCGATCGAGGCGATCCGCCAGCCTGGCCCGAAGCCGCGCTCCCGCGCCAGGATGGCCCGGGCCCGCAGGAACTCGTCGGCGGAGAGCGGGTCGAGCGGATGCGCTGTGGACGTCACGGAATCGCTGCCTTCCTTCAGGAACGATCAGAACCGGGTGTCGCGGCGCGAAGTGATCCACAGTCTTGTGGCTCCCGCAGCGGCGGGGCAAGGGTCGCCGGTGCGCTCACGTGCTCCGGCGGCACGGCATGCCGAAATGGCGAACTCGATCTCCGCAGTGCGCCGTTCGGACCCGATCGCTGGAGGTGCCGGCGGGATAGCCTCAGCACAGGTCCGGTCGATCCCGACAACGTGAGGGGGCACCCGATGGTTGCTCAGATCCCCCAGGTCGCCACGGCGCTGCCCGGCGCCGGCTCGCAGGCGCTGCAGCAGCGGCGCGCCCAGGCGGTCAGCCGTGCGGTCGGCACCGTGCTGCCGGTCTACGTCGAGGAGGCGTCCGGCGGCATCCTACGCGACGTCGACGGCAACCAGCTGATCGACTTCGCCTCCGGTATCGCGGTGACCAGCGTGGGGAACTCGGACCCTCGGGTGGTCGCCCGGGTGCAGGAGCAGGTCGCGAAGTTCACCCACACCTGCTTCATGATCACCGCGTACGAACCGTACGTCGAGGTGTGCGAGCAGCTCAACGAGCTGACCCCGGGGAGCCACGAGAAGCGCTCGGCGCTGTTCAACTCCGGTGCCGAGGCCGTCGAGAACGCGATCAAGATCGCGCGCTACGCCACCGGCCGGCAGGCCGTGGTCGCCTTCGACCACGCGTACCACGGCCGCACCAACCTGACCATGGCGCTGACCGCCAAGTCGATGCCCTACAAGGCCGGCTTCGCGCCGTTCGCCGGCGAGATCTACCGGGTCCCGATGGCCTACCCGTACCGCTGGCCCACCGGGCCGGACCGCTGCGCCGACGAGGCCTTCGAGACCTTCGTGGCGCAGGTGCACACCCAGGTGGGGGAGGAGCGCACCGCGGCGGTGATCCTGGAGCCGATCCAGGGCGAGGGTGGCTTCATCGTCCCGGCGCCCGGCTTTCTGGCCAAGGTCGCGCAGTGGTGCTCCGAGCACGGGATCGTGTTCATCGCCGACGAGATCCAGACCGGCTTCTGCCGGACCGGCAACTGGTTCGCCAGCGAGTTCGAGGGCGTCGTGCCGGACCTGGTCGCCACGGGCAAGGCGATCGCCGGCGGGCTGCCGCTGGCCGGGGTGACCGGCCGGGCCGACCTGATGGACGCGGTGCACGCCGGTGGTCTCGGCGGCACCTACGGGGGCAACCCGGTGTCCTGCGCCGCCGCCCTGGGCGCCATGGAGACCATGCGCGCCGAGGACCTGACCGCGCGCGCCGCCGCCCTCGGCGAGGTCGTCACCCGGCGGTTGACCGGGCTGGCGGAGAAGTTCGAGGTGATCGGCGACGTGCGGGGCCGCGGCCTGATGCAGGCCGTCGAGCTGGTCAGCGACCGGGAGCGCAGGACGCCGGACCCGGCCACCACCGCCGCGGTGACCGCGGCCTGCCACAAGGCCGGCCTGCTCACCCTGACCTGCGGCAGCTACGGCAACGTGTTCCGGTTCCTGCCGCCGCTGGTGATCGGCGAGGAGCTGCTCGAGCAGGGTCTGTCGATCTTCGAGTCAGCACTGGCCGAGGTCGCGCACTGACCTGTCCTTGACCTGGAGCCGGGTTCAGCGGCCAGGCTGTGCCCATGACGTTCCACGACTTCGAACTGGAGTACCTGGCCGGCCAGCCGCTCGGCCGGCTGGCCACCGTCCAGCCGGACGGCACGCTGCAGGTCAGCCCGGTCGGCTTCCGCTACAACGCCGAGCTGGGCACGATCGACATCGGCGGGTACCGGATGACCCGCAGCCGCAAGTACCGCAACGTGGCCGACAACGGGCGGGCCGCGTTCGTGGTGGACGACATCCGGTCCCGGGACCCGTGGCGGGTGCGCTGCCTGGAGATCCGCGGAACCGCCGAGGTGGTGCCCGAGCAGGAGCTGATCCGCGTGCGTCCGCGACGCGTGATCAGCTTCGGCATCGACGACGCGGACAGCGAGCCGCACGAGATGACCACGCACACCCGCGACGTCGACTGACCGGTGCCGGCGAACCGGCCGACCGCTCAGCCGAGGGCCTCCAGCCGGTGCACCCTGATCAGGTTGGTCGAGCCGGGCGTCCCGGGCGGTGACCCGGCCACGATGATGACCAGCGCCCCCACGTCGTGGCGCCCGATCTTCACCAGCGCGTCGTCGACCAGCCGGACCATCGCGTCGGTCGATTCCACCTCGGGCACCAGGAACGTCTCGGCGCCCCAGGTCAACGCGAGCTGGCTGCGGACCGCCCCCACCGGTGTGAAGGCCAGCAGCGGCAGCCGCGGGTGCAGCCGGGCCATCCGGCGCACCGTGTCCCCGGACTGGGTGAAGGCGACGAGCGCCTCGGCGTTGAGCCCCTCGGCCACGTCCCGCGCCGACTGCGCGATCAGGTCGGACTGGTGGCGGCTGGCCTGGCGCAGCGGCGGCACCACGGCGACCGGCTCGGACTCGACCTCGTGGATGATCCGGGCCATGGTGCGGACCGACTCGATGGCGTAGGTCCCGACGCTGGTCTCGCCGGAGAGCATGAGCGCATCCGCCCCGTCGAGCACGGCGTTGGCCACATCGGAGGTCTCGGCGCGGGTGGGGCGCGGATTGCTGATCATGGAGTCCAGCATCTGGGTGGCCACGATGACCGGCTTCGCGCGCTCCCGGCACATCTGCACCGCGCGCTTCTGCACGACCGGCACCTTCTCGAGCGCCAGCTCGACGCCGAGGTCACCGCGCGCGACCATGATCCCGTCGAAGGCGTTGACCACCGCCTCGAGGTTCTGCACCGCCTCCGGCTTCTCCAGCTTGGCGATCACGGGCAGCCGGACGTTGACCTTGTCCATGATCTCGTGCACGAGTGTGATGTCGTCCGGCGAACGCACGAACGACAGCGCGATGAAGTCGACGGTCAGCCCGAGCGCGAACTCCAGGTCGGCGATGTCCTTCTCGCTCAGCGCCGGGACCGTCACGTTCATCCCGGGCAGCGAGATGCCCTTGTTGTCCGACACGACGCCGCCCTCGATGACCGCGCAGCACACGTCGTTGCCGTCGACCTCGGTGACGGTGAGCCCGATCCGGCCGTCGTCGACCAGCAGCCGGTCGCCGGGACGGGCGTCGTTGGCCAGGCCCTTGTAGGTGGTGGAGACCCGGTCATGGGTGCCGGTCACGTCGTCGACGGTGATCCGGACGGTCTCACCGGCCTGCCAGGTGACCGGCCCGGCGGCGAAGCGGCCCAGCCGGATCTTCGGGCCCTGCAGGTCCGCGAGGATGCCCACCGCACGGCCGGCGTTGTCCGCCGCCCTCCGGACCGCGTCGTAGACCCGCTTGTGGTCGGCCCGATCGCCGTGGCTGAAGTTCAGCCGGGCGATGTCCATGCCCGCCTCGACCAACCGGGCGACCTGCTCATCGCTCGACGTGGCCGGCCCGAGGGTGCAGACGATCTTCGCGCGGCGCGGCAGCCGGGTGCCCGCGGTCATCGACCGGTCCCGGCGGTGGACCGGACCGTCCGGGGGCGGACGAGGCACGGGGCAGCAGGGAACCATCGGCTGGGGTTGTCCATGAGCCGATCGTCACACCTGTGTGCGCCACTTCCAAGCGCCGCGTGGGGGAGTCGGCCGAGTGGTCAACTTCCCGGAGGGCAACGAGCGCGACGCCGGCGGTGCGGCCGCCGGCGCCCGTCCGTCAGTGCTCGTCCGCACGCCGCCGTTCGCGGCGCACCGACTCCGGCCGCTGGTGGCCCACCCCGCCGGGCACGTCGTGATCCGGCGTGATCCCGGGCGGCGGCGCCTCCGAGAAGATCGGGCCCTCCCCGTCGTCCCGCTGGTGGGCGCCCGCGTTGAACAGCAGGTTCAGCAGCACCGCGGTCACCGCGGCGGCGCAGATGCCGGACTCGAAGATGGTGCCGAACCAGGCCGGGAACTCCTCGTAGAACGTCGGGACGGCGATCGGCAGCACCCCCATGCCCAGGGCCAGGGCCACGATCACCAGGTTCGCGTTGCCCTCGTAGTCCACCCGGCTCAGCGCCCGGATCCCGCTCGCCGCCACCGTGCCGAACAGCGCCAGCCCGGCGCCACCGAGGACCGGGGTCGGGATCGAGGCGACGATCGCGCCGAGCTTGGGCAGCAGCCCGAGCAGCACCAGGATCACCCCGCCCGCGGCCACCACGAACCGGCTCTTGATGCCGGTGATGGCCACCAACCCGACGTTCTGCGCGAACGCGGAGAGCTGGAAGCCGTTGAGCAACCCCCCCGACACCGCCGAGGACAGGCAGTCCGCCCGCAGGCCGGCGACCACGGTCCGGCCGTCCGCCGGCTTGTCCACGATCTCGCCGATGGCCAGGATGTCCGCGGTCGCCTCCGTCATGATCACGATCATCACGATGGTCATGGACAGGATCGCGGCGAACTCGAAGCGCGGGAAACCGAAGTGGAACGGTGTCGACACCGCGACCCACGCCGCCTCCCCGACCCGGCTGAAGTTGGTCATACCCAGCGGAATCGCCACGATCGTGCCCAGCGCCAGGCCGGCCAGGATCGCGATCCGGCTGAAGAAGCCGGGCAGGAACCGGTAGATGAACAGGATGATCAGCAGCGTCAGGAACGCCAGGCCGATGTTGCCGGGCGAGCCGAAGTGCTCGGAGCCGACACCGCCTGCCGACCAGTTCACCGCGACCGGGAGCAGCGAGAGGCCGATCACCGTGATGATCGATCCCGTGACCACCGGCGGGAAGTAGTGCAGCAGTCGATTGAACAGCGGCGTGAGCAGGAAGCCGATCACGCCGGCGACCAGCACCGCACCGAAGATCACGGTGAGGGCACCGGCCCCACCACCGGCGGTCTTGCCGATGGCCAGCATCGAGGCCACGGCCACGAACGAGGTGCCCTGCACGAGGGGCAGCCGCGCGCCGAGCTTCCAGACGCCGAGTGTCTGCAGCAGCGTGGCCAACCCGGACACCAGCAGCGCGGCCGTGAGCAGGTAGGCGAGTTCGGCGAACGGCAGGCCCATGGCGGTACCGATGATCAGCGGTACCGCGATCACGCCGGCGTACATGCTCATCACGTGCTGCAGCCCGTACAGCAGCAGCTGCCCGACCGGCATCACCTCGTCGACGGGGTGGACCTCGCCGCCGGGGGCGGCTTTGCGCTTCAGCTTCCAGGCCATCACTGTGCTCCTCCCCGTGCGTTGCGTCCGCACCGGACGCGCTGTCGGAATTGCGCTGTGGAGCGTGGCGCGGCCACACCCGGGTTCGTCATCGGAGTCCCCACACGTTGCGAGAGTTGGGCGCCGCAGGCGGGCGGAGGCCGACCGCGCCTGCTCGGCCAGGCGAAAGCGAAATAGTTATTCCGCTCTGCGACACGGTAAGAGGCGCGCCGACCTTCGTCAACAGGGCGTAGCGGACGAGCCCGGACTGAACCCATCCGGCCTATCGGAGCCGACGGGCAGCTCCGGCCGGCGACCGGGCGCAGCGGTCAGGCGCTGGCGTGCTCGGCGAACCGGCCGGACATCGTCGCCGCAGCGCGCTGCAGGGCCATGGTGGCCCTGCGCACGACGTCGGCCGTCATCCGGGGCTCGGGTCCGGAGAAGGAGATGGCGCTGAGCACCGGCGCCCCCGGGACCGGCACCGCGACACAGGAGACGCCGAGCTCCTGCTCGCCGACTTCGGCCACGTGTCCGACCACCCGGCCCGCGGCCAGCTCCGTGAGCAGCTGCTCCGGCTCGACGATGGTGCGCTCGGTTGCCGGCGGCATGCCCGCGACCTGCAGGATGTTCAGCACCTCGGAGTCGGGCAGCTGCAGCAGCAGGGCCTTGCCCACGGCGGTGGAGTGCATCGGCACCCGGCGGCCCACCTGGGTGAACATCCGCATCGAGTGCCGCCCCGCGACCTGGGCGACGTACAGCGCGTGGGTGCCCTCGATGATCGCCATGTTGGCGGTCTCGCCGATGGCGTCGACCAGCTCGGCCAGCAGCGGATCGGCCCAGGTGCCGAACTGGCGGGCGGCGCCGTCGCCCAGCCGGATCAGGCCGGGGGCCAGCGCGTAGCGCCGCGAGCTGTCCTGCCGGACGTATCCGAGCTCGACCAGCGTGCGGATGAGCCGGTGGATCGACGGAGCGGGACGGCGAGTGGCAGCCGCGATGTCGGAGAGTGCGAGGGAGCCGCCGGCGGCGGCCATCACCTCGAGAATCTCGAACGCACGCTGCACCGACTGGACCCCCCCGGGCCCCGATGCTCTGGTCACAACTTCTCCCCGGTGCGCGGAGCTTCGACCCGCACTGTCACGCCGGCCCGACGAAAGGATTCCATCCTTCCGTCCAGCAGAACGTAACATCCGCAAGCCAGAATACGCCGGCGGCGTCACGCCGTGTCCGTCCATCGTATCGGCGGACCGGCAGGCGTGCCCTCGACGGGATCCAAGGCGGCTGATCCAGAGCGGCCCAGAGGTTGACGCACCCCTGGGCGCGGCCGTACGCTCTTTCACGTAGACGGAATCGGAATTCCGTAAAGCGGAACAAGTATATCTGCGGAGGTTGCTGGTGCGCTTCGAGGTCAACTGCTCGATCGTGTTCACGGAGCTGCCGCTGCTGGACCGCCCGCAGGCGGCCAGGGACGCCGGGTTCGACGCGGTGGAGTTCTGGTGGCCGTGGCCGGTCGCCGTCCCGTCGGACGCGGACGTCGCGCGGTTCGCCAGCGCCATCACGGACGCCGGGGTGTCACTGGTGGGGCTGAACTTCTTCGCCGGCGACATGCCGGCCGGGGACCGCGGGCTGGTGTCCTGGCCGGCGCGCAGCTCCGAGTTCCGCGACAACATCGACGTCACCCTGGGGCTGGGCGAGCAGCTCGGCTGCCGCGCCTTCAACGCGCTCTACGGCCTGCGCCAGGACGACTCCTCGCCCCAGGAACAGGACGAGCTGGGGGCGGAGAACCTGGCGCTGGCGGCGGACGCGGCCAAGCGTATCGACGGCACGGTGCTGGTCGAACCGGTCAGCGGCGCCGACCGCTACCCGCTCCGGACCGCGGCCGACGCGCTGGCCGTGATCGACCGCGCGGCGGCGGGGGAGCGGGACAACATCCGGCTGCTGTTCGACGTCTACCACCTGGCGGTCAACGGCGACGACCTCGACGCCGCCGTGGACCTGGCCGCCGGCCGGGTCGGCCACGTGCAGATCGCCGACGCGCCCGGCCGCCACGAGCCCGGGACCGGGAAGCTGGACATCGACCACCACCTGCGGCGGATCGCGGCCACCGGCTACGACGGCTGGGTCGGGCTGGAGTACAAGCCGAGCGGGGCGAGTGCCGCCTCCTTCGACTGGCTGCCGCGGGAGCGGCGCTCCGCGACCGCGTCCTGACCGCCCCACACCACACGAGACAAACACGCGAGGAGAGGTGCTCCTGAAATGACGACCGTCGCCTTCATCGGCCTGGGGATCATGGGCGGCCCGATGTCCGCCAACCTGGTCAAGGCCGGGTACGACGTGGTGGGCCACAACCGGTCGCCGGAGCCGGTGCAGAAGCTGGTCGGCGCCGGTGGTCGGGGTGCCGAGGACCTGCCCGCCGCGGTGCGGGGTGCCGACGTCATCATCACGATGCTCCCGGACTCGCCGGACGTCGAGGCGGCGACCTGCGACGAGGGCGGGATCTTCGACAGCGCCGACGAGGGTGCGCTGTTCATCGACATGAGCACGATCCGGCCGGACGTCTCGGTGCGGGTGGCCGAGGCCGGTGTGCAGCGCGGCCTGCGGGTGCTGGACGCCCCGGTCAGCGGTGGCGAGACGGGTGCGATCGAGGCCAGCCTCTCGATCATGGTCGGCGGTAACGCGGCGGACTTCGAGGAGGCCAAGCCGCTGCTCGAGGCGGTCGGCAAGACCATCGTGCACGTCGGCCCGGCCGGCTCCGGGCAGACCGTCAAGGCGGCCAACCAGCTGATGGTGGCCGGCAACATCCAGCTGCTGGCCGAGGCGATCGTGTTCCTCGAGGCCTTCGGCGTGGACGTGGAGTCGGCGCTGGAGGTGCTCGGCGGCGGCCTGGCCGGCAGCACCGTGCTGAACCGCAAGGGGGCCTCCATGCTGGCCCGCGAGTTCGCGCCCGGATTCCGGCTCGCGCTGCACAACAAGGACATGGGCATCGTGACCTCGGCCGCCCGGGAGGCCGGCGTGGTCGTCCCGCTCGGCGCGCTGGTCGCCCAGCTGATCGGCGCCATGGTGGCCCGCGGCGACGGCGGCCTGGACCACTCCGGCCTGCTCAAGCTGGCGCTGGAGTTGTCCGGCCGCGAGTGACCGGCCGCCCGCTCCGCATCGACCACCAGGAGGTTTCCACATGGCACGGATGACAGCTGCTGATGCGGCGGTCGCCATTCTCAAGGCCGAGGGCATCACCCACGCCTTCGGCGTTCCCGGCGCGGCCATCAACCCGCTCTACGCCGCCCTGCGGCGCAGCAACGAGGCGGCGCACGGCGACGGCCAGGGCATCAGCCACGTGCTGGCCCGGCACGTCGAGGGTGCGTCGCACATGGCCGAGGGTTACACCCGGACCCGGCCGGGCAACATCGGCGTCTGCATCGGGACGTCCGGCCCGGCCGGCACCGACATGATCACCGGGTTGTACTCGGCGTCGGCCGACTCGATCCCGATCCTGTGCATCACCGGGCAGGCGCCGACCGCCCGGCTGCACAAGGAGGACTTCCAGGCCGTCGACATCGCCGCCGTCGCCAAGCCGCTGACCAAGATGGCGGTCACCGTGCTGGAGGCCGCGCAGGTGCCCGGCGTGTTCCAGCTGGCGTTCCACCTGATGCGCTCCGGCCGCCCCGGCCCGGTGCTGATCGACCTGCCGTTCGACGTGCAGATGACCGAGATCGAGTTCGACGTCGAGACCTACGCCCCGCTGCCGGCGTTCAAGCCCGCCGCGACCAGGGCGCAGGTCGAGAAGGCCCTGGACATGCTGCAGGCCGCGGCGGCTCCGGTGATCGTGGCCGGCGGCGGCATCATCAACGCCGACGCCTCGGACACGCTGGTCGAGCTGGCCGAGCTCCTCGGCGTCCCGGTGATCCCGACCCTGATGGGCTGGGGCAGCATCCCGGACGACCACGAGCTCATGGCCGGCATGGCGGGCCTGCAGACGTCGCAGCAGTACGGCAACGCCACGATGCTCGCGTCGGACTTCGTGTTCGGCATCGGCAACCGCTGGGCCAACCGGCACACCGGGGGGCTCGAGGTCTACCGCCGCGGCCGGACATTCGTACACATCGACATCGAGCCGACGCAGATCGGCCGCGTCTTCGCCCCCGACTACGGCATCGTGTCCGACGCCGGCGCGGCGCTTCGGCTGCTGGTCGAGGTGGCCAGGGAGCGCAAGGCGGCCGGGCAGCTGCGGGACTACGGGGCCTGGGTCGAGCAGTGCGTGAAGCGCAAGGGCGCGATGCTGCGCCGCACGCACTTCGACAACGTGCCGGTGAAGCCGCAGCGGGTGTACGAGGAGATGAACAAGGCCTTCGGCCGGGACACCCGCTACGTGTCCACCATCGGGCTCTCGCAGATCGCCGGCGGCCAGTTCCTGCACGTCTACCACCCCCGGCACTGGATCAACGCCGGACAGGCCGGCCCGCTGGGGTGGACGCTGCCGGCCGCGCTCGGGGTCTGCGCGGCCGACCCGGACGCGACGGTGGTGGCCCTGTCCGGTGACTACGACTTCCAGTTCATGCTCGAGGAGCTGGCCGTCGGGGCGCAGTTCAACCTGCCCTACATCCACGTCCTGGTGAACAACTCGTACCTGGGCCTGATCCGCCAGTCGCAGCGCGGGTTCGAGATGGACTACTGCGTGCAGCTGGCCTTCGAGAACATCAACAGCCCGGACCTGGGCGAGTACGGCGTCGACCACGTCAAGGTGGCCGAGGGCATGGGCTGCAAGGCCCTGCGGGTGGAGCGGCCGGACGATCTGGTCGGGGCGTTCGAGGAGGCCAAGAAGCTGATGGCCGAGTTCAGGGTGCCGGTGGTGGTCGAGGTGATCCTGGAACGGGTCACGAACATCTCGATGGGCACCGAGCTGGACAACGTCGTCGAGTTCGAGGAACTGGCGACGCTGGACGAGCACGCTCCCACCGCCATCGCCCTGCTCGACTGAGGACGCCGGATGCATGTCGTGGTGGCGCCGGACAAGTTCAAGGGTTCCCTGACCGCCCGCGAGGTCGCCGCCCGGGTCAGCGCCGGCATCGCGGCGGTGGCGCCCGGGGTGCCGATGCGCGAGGTGCCGGTGGCCGACGGCGGCGACGGCACGGTCGACGCCGCGCTCGCCGCCGGCTACCAGCGGATCGAGGTGCGCGCGGAGGGGCCGGTCGGGAAGCCGGTGGACACCGCCTTCGCACTGCGCGACGGCATCGCCGTCGTCGAGATGGCCGACGTGTCCGGACTGCGGCTGCTGCCGCCGGACGGGCTCGCCGCCCGGAAGGCCAGCTCCTACGGCACCGGTGAGGTGATCGCGGCCGCGCTCGGACACGGGTGCCACACCGTGCTGCTCGGCATCGGCGGCAGCGCGAGCACCGACGGCGGGGCCGGCATGCTGCAGGCCCTGGGCGCCCGGCTGCTGGACGCCGACGGGGTCGAGCTGCCCCGGGGCGGCGCGGCGCTGCTCGGGCTGGCCCGGGTGGACCTGGCCGGGATGCATCCGCAACTCGCCTCGACCACGGTGATCGTGGCCAGCGACGTGGACAACCCGCTGCTCGGGCCGAACGGGGCCGCGGCGATCTACGGCCCGCAGAAGGGCGCCGACCCGGACGACGTCGAGCTGCTCGACTCCGCGCTGGCGCACTGGGCCGACCTGCTCGACGTGGCCACGCACCCGAAGCGCCCGGGCTCGTCGCTGCGCAACCTGCCCGGCGCCGGCGCCGCCGGCGGGGTGGGCTATGCGGCCATGGCGGCGCTGGGCGCCGAGCTGAAGCCGGGCATCGACCTGATACTGGACCTGGTGGGATTCGCCGAGCAGCTGCCGGGCGCCCGGCTGGTGATCACCGGCGAGGGCTCGCTGGACGAGCAGACGCTCTCCGGGAAGGCCCCGGCCGGAGTGGCCGCCGCGGCCAGGGCGGCCGACGTCCCGGTGGTCACCGTCTCCGGCCGGTTGCAGCTGTCGACCGACCAGCTGACGGCGGCCGGAGTGGCCCAGGCCTACGCGTTGACCGACATCGAGCCCGATCCGGCGCGGTGCATCGCCGAGGCCGGCCCGCTGCTGGAGCAGCTGGCCGCCCGGCTGGCCCGCGACTGGCTCTCCGACTCCGCAGAACCGGAAGGTGGACGATGACAATCACGGTGCCGCTGTTCGTCAACGGTGGGGGCATGCGCGGCGGGAACGTGCACCACAGCATCGAAGGCAACCCGTTCCTCGGCGAGGCCCGCACCGCGCCCCGCTACCGGTTCTACTCCGTGCGGGACGAGTTCCCGGCGCTGTGGCCGGTGGCCGAGGGCGGGGTCAGCGTGCCCGGCGAGCTGTACGAGGTCTCCCTGGACGTGATCCGGGACAGGTTCATCCCGGCCGAGCCCCCGGAGCTGGAGCTGAGCGTGGTCGAGCTGGAGGACGGCTCCAGCGCGATGGTGGTCGTCCTGCGCGAGGTGGCCCACCGGGCGGGCACCGGATTGATCGACATCTCGGACGCCGGCGGCTGGCGGGCCTACCGCGCGGCCGCCGCGCGCTGAATGGAGCAGGCGTGTCCGAGTTCGATCTGGTGATCCGTGGTCGGCGTGTGATCACGAAGGCGGGCGAGGTGCCGCGCTGCATCGGCGTGCGCGACGGCGTGATCGTGGCCATCGAGCCGCTGGCGGCCGGTCTGACCGGGCGGGAGAACGTCGAGCTCGCCGAGGACGAGGTGCTGCTGCCCGGCCTGGTCGATACGCACGTGCACATCAACGAGCCGGGGCGCACCGAGTGGGAGGGCTTCGAGACCGCCACCCGGGCCGCCGCGGCCGGCGGGGTGACCACGGTCCTGGACATGCCGCTCAACAGCCTGCCGCCGACCTGCACGGTCGAGGCGCTGGATGTCAAGCGCAAGGCCGCCGACGGCCAGTGCCACATCGACGTCGGGTTCTGGGGCGGGGCGATCCCGGGCAACATCGGGGATCTGCGCGGGCTGCACGACGCCGGGGTGTTCGGCTTCAAGTGCTTCATGGCCGACTCCGGGGTCGAGGAGTTCCCGCCGCTCCCGGTGCCCGAGATCGAGCGCTACCTGGCCGAGCTGCACACCTACAACGCGCTGATGATCGTGCACGCCGAGGACGGCACCGCGATCGAGCGGGCGACGTCGGTGTCCAGCCGGCGCTACCGCGACTTCCTCGCCTCCCGCCCGCGCGGGGCGGAGAACCTGGCCATCGCCGAGCTCATCGAGGCCGCCCGGTTCACCGGGGCCCGGGTGCACGTGCTGCACCTGTCCAGCTCGGACGCCATCCCGATGCTGCGCAGCGCGCGCCGTGACGGCATCCCGCTCACCGCGGAGACCTGCCCGCACTACCTCGTGTTCACCGCGCAGGCGATCGCCGACGGCAGCACCCAGTTCAAGTGCTGCCCGCCGATCCGGGAGGCGGACAACCGCGAGGACCTGTGGGCCGCGTTGCGCAGCGGCGACATCGACTGCATCGTCTCCGACCACTCACCCTGCACCCCGGAGCTCAAGCAGCTCGAGGTCGGCGACTACCGCTCGGCCTGGGGTGGGATCTCCTCGCTGCAGCTGGGGCTGCCGGCGATCTGGACCGAGGCCCGGCAGCGCGGCCATTCGCTGCTCGACGTGGTGCGTTGGATGGCCGAGCGGCCGGCCGAGATCGCCCGCCTGACCCGCAAGGGCCAGATCGAGCGCGGCTACTACGCCGACTTCGCCGTCTTCGCCCCGGACGACGCGTTCGTGGTGGACGTGGCCCGGCTGCACCACCGCAACCCGGTTACCCCGTACGCGCAGCGCCCGCTGGCCGGCGTGGTGCGCAGCACCTGGCTACGCGGCCACCTGATCGACGCGGACGACCCACGCGGCCAACTGATCACCCGCGGCGAGGCCTGAGCGGAACATCCCAGCATGAACTGACGCCGACATCGACACCAGTCCAGCTTCGATCTTGCGAGACCGGACTGGTGTCGACTTCGGCGAAACGACCCCACGGTCGGCGCCCGGTGGGGGACGCTTCGCGGGTGCTGGACGAGCCGTTCCGGGGGACGGTGGCGGTGCGGCGCGGGCTGCTGACCAGGGGGCAGCTGCACGGACCCCGCTACCGGAGACTGCTGCCGGACGTGTACGTGCCGGTCGGGACGACGCTGGACCTGTGCACCCGGTCGCGGGCGGCCTACCTGCACGTCGCCCCGCGTGGTGGGGTGCTGGCCGGATTCTCCGCGGCCGCGCTGCTCGGCCGCGGCTGCGCGTTGCGCCGGGTGCCGGCGGAGGTGCTGGTGCCCCGGGACGCGCGGAGCCGACCGGACCTGCTCGTGCGGCGCGGCACGGTGCCCGACTCCGAGGTGACCGTCGCCGCTGGTTGCCGGGTCACGGTCCCGCTGCGCGCCGCTTGGGACCTGGCCCGCCGGCTGCCGCTGGTGGAGGCGGTCGTCGCGGTGGACGCGTTGGCCCGGTGGCGAGCACCGCGGGATCCGGGTTTCGAGCCGGCCGAGCTGCTGGCCTACCGGGCAGCGGCGGCGGGCACCCGCTCGTGCCGGGCGCTGGACGGGGTGCTCGCGCTGGCCGACCGGCGCGCCGAGTCGGTGTTGGAGACCCGGCTCCGGTTGAACCTGGTGCTCGGCGGGCTGCCCCCGCCGGAGGTGCAACACCGGGTGCGCGACGCGCACGGGTTCGTGCTGGCCCGGGTCGATCTCGCTTACCCGCAGGCCCGGCTGGCCATCGAGTACGACGGCGACACCCACTTCACGCCGGCCCGGTCCCGCGCCGACCGCCGCCGCGACCTCCTGCTGGCCGACCTCGGCTGGCACACCATGCGCCTCACCTACGACGACGTCGACGGGGACCCGCCCGGCACCCGGCGCCGGGTCGCCACCCTGCTCCGAGCCCGTACGCCGACATCGACACCAGTCCGGTTCTGATCATGCGAAACCGGACTGGTGTCGATGTCGGCGATGTGATCTCAGGCGGACCGGGTGGCGGTGGCCTGGCGGCGGGACAGGGCGTAGTGGACGCCGAAGGAGAGGAACGCCCCGATGAACCAGCTGAAGGCGGCGGCGTCACTGGATCCGAACAACACCACGATCATCGCGATCACCGCGCCGACCACGGTGGCGACGATCGCCGCCGGGTTGTAGCCCCTGGCGTAGTGGTAGGTGCCGTCCGGCGCCAGCGTGTACAGGTCGTCGACGACCACCCGCTGCTTCTTGACCAGGTAGTAGTCGGCGATCAGCACGCCGTACAGCGGACCGATGAAGGCGCCCAGCGTGTCCAGCGTGTAGTGGATGACCTCCGGGCTGGAGTACAGGTTCCACGGGGTGAGCAGCACCGACCCGACGGCGGCGATCATGCCGCCCATCCGCCAGCTGATCTTCTGTGGGTTGACGTTGGAGAAGTCGAACGCCGGTGAGACGAAGTTGGCCACGATGTTGATGCCGACGGTGGCGATCATGAACGTGAGCGCGCCGAGCACCACCGCGAACGTGCTGTCCAGCCGGGCGACGGTCTCCACCGGGTCGGTGATCAGCTCACCGTAGACCGGCAGCGTGGCCGCGGCGGTGATCACCACCAGCAGCGCGAAGACCAGGAAGTTCACCGGCAGGCCGAGGAAGTTGCCCTTCTTCACGTCCTTGAAGCTGCGCCCGTAGCGGGTGAAGTCGCCGTAGTTGAGCATCGGACCGGAGAAGTAGGACACCACCAGCGCGATCGCGGTGAGCATGACGGGCACCACGGCCCAGCCGGTGATGTTGACCTCGGCCAGGTTCAGGTCGATGTTGCTCCAGCCGGCCCGGTAGACCAGGTAGCCGGCCAGCAGGAACATCACCACGTAGACCGCGGGCCCGCAGAAGTCGATGAACTTGCGGATCGACTCCATGCCGCGCCAGAAGACCACGGCCTGAGCCACCCACATCAGCACGAAGGCCACCCAGCCCAGCAGCGACAGCCCGGTGAAGCCGTACTGCTGGACGTCCGCGTAGGGGGCCAGGCCGGGCCACAGCTTCAGCGCGACGATCACCAGCGAGTGCGAGGCCAGGTAGGTCTGGATGCCGTACCAGGCCACCGCGATCAGGCCGCGGATGATGGCCGGGATGTTGGCGCCCATGACGCCGAAGGAGACCCGGGAGATCACCGGGTAGGGCACGCCGGTGGCCTGGCTCGGGCGGGCCACCAGGTTGCACAGGAAGTAGACGATCGTGATGCCGACCAGCAGCGCGACCAGCACCTGCCAGGCGGCGAGTCCAAGCGCGAACAGGCTGCCCGCGGTGATGTATCCGCCGACGCTGTGCACGTCGGACATCCAGAATGCGAAGAAGTTGTAGGAGGTCCAGCTCTGCTTCTGCAGCGGCGCCAGGTCCTCGTTGGTCAGTCTTTCGTGGTAGCCGGGCTTGATGTGGCCGGCTCCGGCTGCGCCTTCCGCAGTCAGTGCGTGAGAATGGTCGAGCGAGTCGGTCACGGGACCCTCCGGCAGGTGGGAACGCCTGGTCAGGACGACCAGCGGCGGTTCGACCGTAAGTGCTGAATTCGAGGGGATAAAACCCTTCCGAAGGAAGTGTTCACGAAACGTAGCGCCCAGGAAACAACTATCGACATATATCTGGGCCGGCCCGGTGCGGTCGGATTCGTCCGAATTGCCGGCGGCGGCTCAGTGCGGGTCGTCGGCTCCGACGGAGGTTTCGGGCTCCGTGTCCCGCATCGCCGCGACGGCCATCAGCAGCCGGTCGTGGTGCTCCGACGCCGCGGTGAGCAGAGCGTCGGCGTCGCCGCCGATGAACGCCCGCAGCATCAGGTCGTGGTCGGCGTGCAGCCGCTCGCGCTCCGCGTCGGAGATGTAGGCCATCGGCCGGTACGGCTCGGTCAGGTTCCAGGCCGACTCCACCATGGCCTCCAGCCGCCGCATCCGGGCCGGAGCCACCAGCGCCAGGTGGAAGCGGCGGCTCTCCCGGTGGTAGGCCCGGTGGTCGCCGTCGAGCAGCGCCTGACCGAGCAGCACGTGGGTGCGGTCGGCGTGCCGGTGATCAGCCGGCCCGGCGACCGTCACCGCTGCGGCGAGCAGCGCGTTCTCCAGCACCCCGCGCGCGACGTAGAGCTCCTGCAGCTCGGTGCGGGTGAGCTGGGCGACCGTGTACCCGGCGCGCGGCCGGTGCTCGACCAGTCCCTCACCGATCAACACCTTGAGCGACTCGCGCACGGGGATCAGGCTGACCCCGAACAGCGCCGCCACCTCGTCGAGCGGGATGGCCGTGCCGGGCGGCACGTCGCCGGCCAGGATCACCCGTCGCAGCTCGTCCACCACCGCCTGCTGGGTGGGCACCCCCTGCAGCCGGGCCAGCCGGGCGCCGATCAGCGACTGCTCTCTCGGGCCGCCCGCCGCGGCGGGGGCCCGGCGGCGGGTGGCCGGCTCGGGCATCGGAACTCCCTGCGTTCGTCGGCGCGCGCGCCGGACCTCCGAGGGTACGGCGGGCGTGATCGCCTCGGAAGCGGTAAGGGGCGGTGACGATCTCAGCCGGACCGGACGGGCACCGGGCGCCCGCGCACGGCCAGCACCAGGGCACCGCCGAGGGCCAACACCGCGGCGATGGCCGTGGCGGCCGGCACGCTGAGCAGCCCGGCGATGCTGCCCGCGGCGACCGGGGCCACGATGAGCCCGCCGGTGTAGGCCAGGTTGTAGAGCGCGAAGGCGGTGCCGTAGGCCGGCGGCTGGGCGTGCTCGGCCAGGGTGCCGATCAGCACCAGGGTGGGCGCGAGCAGCACCTGGGCGCCGATGCCGACGACGACGACCCCGGTCACCGACCAGGGCAGGTCGGTGATCCCGGCAAGCGCCAGGCCCGCCGCCGTGACCACCGCACCGGTGGCCGCCACCCGGATCGGGCCGAATCGTGGGGTGGCCATGCCGGCCAACGGGGCGGCGACCGCGCCCCCCAGCGCCGCCGCCCCGAACACCAGCCCGATCCCCCGGGGTCCGAGGTCCAGCGCGGCCAGATGCAGCGGCAGCACCGGCTCCGGGAACGCGACCGCCGCCGCGCCGATCGCGGTGAGGGCGATCAGCAGCCCGGCCCGCGGCGCCCTGGCCAGCGTGCGCAGGGGCAGCGCCGGCGACTGCACGGCCATCGGCTTGATCCAGATCAGCCGGGCCACGGCGTCCGCGGCGGCGAGCGCGGCGATCACCAGGAACGGGGCCCGCAACCCGTACTCCGCGGCCAGCAGGCCGGAGACGAGTGGGCCGAGCAGGACTCCGACCCCGCAGGCGGCGAGGGCCAGGCCCATCACCGGCCCGCGGCGCTCCGGCGGGTGGGTGAGCGCGATCAGGGTCAATCCGGCCGTCCAGGTCACCGCCGCGGCCGCGCCCTGGGCGGCCCGGGCCGCCATCAGCGCGGCCAGGCCGCCGGCGCCGGGCAGCTCGACGGCGGCGGCGAACAGCACGGTGGCCGCGGCCAGGCCGAGCAGCCCGGCGAGCATCGGCGTGCGCGGGCCGACCCGGTCGACCCACCGTCCGACCAGCGGTGTGAGCACCAGCAGCGCCACCGCGTAGGCGGCGAACAGCGCACCCGCGGCGCCGGGTGAACCCGCGACCGCCGGCAGCTCGGGGACCAGCGGCACCAGGCTGCCGTAGAGGAACATGTCCACGACGATCGCGAGCAACACGACGGCGGCCGCGGCGCCGGGCCGGGTGCGGGCGGCATCGACGTTGTCCACTAGGGACGGATCCGCACGACGACCTCGGTGTCGGTGAGCCGCTCCACCCCGACGGTGAACCCGCCCGCCTGGGTCTCGCCGCCCACCGGAACCGTGATGCGCTGGCCCGCGACCAGCACCTCCGCGGCACCGTTCTGCACGCCGAGCAGCCGAGCCTCGATGCCGAGCACGGAGACCGTGGTGTCGCCGCTGCGCGGGAAGGTGACGGTGCATCCGTCGACGCCGCACTGGGTCTGGGAGCCTCCGCTCGCGCAACCGACGGCGCCGACGGCGAGCACGAGGGCGCACAGGACGGTTGCGGCACGACGGGGCACACCCGAATTCTGCCGCACCTCAGACCGGTTGCTCGAGGTGCCGGTGCGACGGGCATCGACCCGAGCCGCCGTACGGCCGTTCGGCTCAGGCATGACGTCGCGGTCAGCCCGGACCGCACTCGACCAGTTCGGCCAGCCGGCGCAGGCAGAGCGCGAGCGGCGGCCACCCGTCGCGACCCCGCCGGGTGACGGCGAACGTCCGCATCACCACCGCCGGTTCGGCCAGCTCGACGACCGCGACGCCAGGACGGGCGGGCCGGCCGGTGGGCAGCAGGCCGACCCCCTGGCCGGCCAGAATGAGGTCCTCCACCAGGTCCAGGCTGTCCGCCCGGTGTCGCACCAGCGGGGCGAACCCGGCCAGCGAGCCGATCGTGCCGACCACCCTCTCGTCGGCCGTGTTGCGCGAGTTCACGATCCAGTGGTGCTCGGCGAACCGGCGGAAGGTCGTGAGTGCGTCCGCGGGCTGTCCCGCTTCGACGGCCGGCACGCCCAGGCCCCACCGGGTTGCGTCCAGCGGTCGAGCGCTCACGGTCGGCCCGAGTGCGTGCGGGGCCAGGTTGTAGTCGTAGGTCAGGGCCAGATCGAGACCGTCCCTCTCGAGCAGGTCGAAGGCCTCCTCCGGCTCGTACTCGTTGATCAGCAGTCGGACGCCGGGCTGCAGGGCGTGCAGCAGCGGAAGCAGGAACCGGCGCACCGCGGTCGCGTACCCGGCCACCCGCAGCTCGCCCTCCGGGGTCGCGTCCGGGTCGAGATCGAGCCGGGCCGCGTCGATCGCGGCCAGCACCGTCACCGCGTGCCCGGCCAGCCGGTGCCCGGCCGGGGTGAGCCGGACCCGGCGGCCGTCGGCCTCCAGCAGTGCGGCACCCGCCTCCCTGGCGAGCACCCCCAGCTGCTGGGAGACGGTCGAGGTCGTGGTGTGCATCCGGTGCGCCACCGCCCGCATCGAGCCGAGCCGTTGCAGCTCCAGCAGCATCGTCAGGCGTCGCGGATCCATGCTTCATTGTTCGATGGAGTCGAACGGCATGTCCAGGAACAACACGTGGACGCGAATGATCGGGTGCCGTGTACTGGCCGCATGGGTACTTCGTGGCCGGCCGCCCCGGGCAGGTCCTCCGCGCGCGCCGGCGCCGGCATGGCCGTCGTGTCGATGCTGTGCGTCCAGCTCGGACTGGCGGCGTCGGTCGGCCTGTTCGACCGGATCGGCGCGGAGGGTGCCGCGTTCCTGAGGCTGGCCTGGGCCGGAGTGCTGCTGCTGGTGGTGGTCCGGCCGCGGCCGTGGACGCTGCCCCGGACGGACCTGCTGGCCTGTGCGGCGCTGGGCGTGGTCACCGCCGGGGTGACGATGCTGTTCATGGCCGCCGTGGCCAGGCTGCCGCTGGGCACGGCCAGCGCGCTGGAGTTCCTCGGGCCGCTGGGGGTGGCCGCCGTGCGCAGCCGCCGGGTGCGCGGCCTGCTCTGGCCGGCGCTGGCCGGGGCGGGAGTGCTGCTGCTGACCGAGCCGTGGCACGGGGGAGCGGACCGGGCCGGGGTGCTGTTCGCGCTCGGCGCCGGCGGCTGCTGGGCGGCCTACATCCTGCTGACGCAGCGGGTCGGGGACACCGTATCCGGGCTGGGTGGGCTGGCGATCTCGATGCCGGTCGCCGGTCTGGTGGCCACCGCGGTCAGCGGACCGGCCGTGCTGCCGCGGCTGACCGTGGACCTGGCGCTGATGGGGCTCGGGCTGGCGATCCTGCTGCCGGTCGTCCCGTTCGCGCTGGAGCTGCTGGCCCTGCGCCGGCTGACGGCGGCAGCGTTCGGCACGCTGATGAGCCTGGAACCGGCCTTCGCGCTGCTCATCGGGTGGGTCGCGCTGCACCAGGTGCCGGGTGGCGTGGCGTTGCTCGGGGTCGCTCTGGTGGTCGCAGCCGGGATCGGTGCCGAACGCACCGGAGCCCGACCACCGGGATTACCGTGCGTCGATGGCGAGAAACCACCACTACCGGCTCACGGTGTGCTGGACGGGGAACACCGGCTCGGGCACGGTCGACTACCGGTCCTACCGGCGCGACCACGACGTCCTCGCGAACGGCAAGCCGGCGATTCCCGGCTCCTCGGACCCGGCGTTCCGCGGTGACCCGGGGCGCTGGAACCCGGAGGAGCTGCTGGTCGCGGCGTTGTCCCAGTGCCACATGCTGTGGTTCCTGCACCTGGCCGCGACCGGCGGTGTCGTCGTGACCGGCTACCGCGACGACCCGGTGGGCACCATGGCCGAGCAGGCCGACGGATCCGGCGTCTTCACCGAGGTGGTGCTGCGCCCCGAGGTCACGGTGGCCGACCCGGCGATGGTCGATGCGGTGGCCGCGCTGCACGACTCCGCCCACGAGCGGTGCTTCATCGCCCGCTCGGTCGCCTTCCCGGTGCGGCACGAACCCCGCACCCGCGGAGGTTCACTCGGTGCCGACGGTGCCTGACGCCCGGCGGGCCACGTCGCGGGAGCCGTCGGTGCTCTGCAGCGGCTCGGCCTGCACGCTGGTGAAGACGTCGCCGTCGCGGTCGGACCGGTAGTACCAACCGCTGTAGCGGACGTTGCCGTGGGGCCCGTCCTCGCGGGACAGCTCGGTGACGTTGCCGGTGCCGGGCCGGTCGACCAGCGCCTCCAGCTCGGTGGCGGAGTCCGGGCCGGGCATCTCCACCCAGGCCACCGACACGATCGCCGTGTTGCCCGCATCGTCGCCCACCTCGTACCAGGCACGTTCCAGGCCGGCGCAGGGGTGGTCGGCGAAGTAGCCGGCGACCTGGCCGTAGGAGTGCGCGGCGCAGTCGTCGTCGGAGTCCGACGAGCTCTGCTCGATGTGCAGGCCCTGCGCCTCCAGGCGCTGCTTCATGCGGTCGGTGGAGGAGGCGTTCTCGTCGTGGCTGCGGTCGTCGTCGGAGTCGGCCGTGTCCGGGTGGCCCCTGTCCTCGTCGGCGCTGTCCTCGTCGCCGCCGTCCCTCTTGCCCGTGTCCTCGTCGTCATGATCTTCGGTGTCGTCATGGCCGTCGGAGGACGAGCTGGACGCCCGGTCGGCGTCACCCTTGTCGTCGTCGTCCTTGTGCGAGCCGCACTGCCCGGCGGCCAGGAACACCGCCAGCAGCACGGCCAGCAGGAACGCCGCTCCGCTCCGCATCCGCCGACCCCGTCTTCCCGTTCGTGGAGCCGCTCGGGTGACGTGGCCGGTCTGCCCCACCGGTCGCCGCGGTTCCGGTCGCCGACAGTAGGCCCAAGATCCGCGATCGAGCGGGAGCCTTCGCTCGACGGCGTGTCGGACCGCGCTGTCCCGACTGCGGATGGTGAGCGGGGGCCCTAACCGGTTGCGCTCCGGTCGGCGACCCAGGTGTCGATCAGGCCCCGGAAGTGCGCGGTGAAGCGCTCGTGCTCGTCGGCCGGATAGGTGGCGCGCACGGTGTCCACCAGCAGCTGGTCGAACTGGTCCGAACGCACCCAGTCGTAGACGACCTCGTCCACGTGCGACATCCGGGAGGCACAGAAGTCGGCGTACCGCTCGGCGTCGAAGTAGGAGTCGGCCAGCTTCCGGTACTCGCCGAGCTTGTCGGTGTAGGACAGGTCGTCGCGGTCGGCGATGGCGAAGTAGTTGGTGGTGTCGAGGTCCAGTCGCGGCGTGCGGTCGGTGGCGCAGCAGAACACCGTCCAACGGGCCAGCGCGGCCATGGCCCACGGGAAGTAGTAGTGCAGGGAGGTCAGCGACACGTCCGGGCAGGCGTTGGCGTAGTCGATGGGGTACACCTCGGAGCCGCGCACCAGCAGCTCGCAGGAGTTGAACTCCCAGCGGAAGAACGCGTTGACCAGCTTCGAGATCGTGGTGACCTCGGCGCCGGTCTCGGCGGAGAGGAACTCGTGCTGCACGGCGTAGCGATCGTGCATGGGCTGCTCGGGGCGGAACCGCATGACCATCGTCTCGGCTCCGATGGACAGCGACCGGGCGAACGCGTCGTAGTCCTCGATGGAGGACTGCAGATGCATCAGCCGCTCGCCGGACTCGTCGTAGGCCTGGTGCAGCTCCTCGCTGTTGCGCACCCGCGAGACCCCGACCCAGGCGCCGCCGTCGTAGGGCTTCATGAACAGCGGGTAGCCGATCCCGGCCGCGATTTCGTCCAGGTCGAACGGCTGGTTGTAGCGGGCCGAGGTGTAGGCGTAGCGGGCGTTGTCCACCGGGTGCTTCGAGGGCACCAACACGGTCTCGGGAACCTTGAGCCCGAGCCGGATCATCGCGCAGTAGGCGGCGTGCTTCTCCATCGACTGGAAGGTGAACGGGCTGTTGAGCAGGTAGACGTCGTCCATCAGCGCGACCTTCTTCAGCCACTCGCGCGGGTGGTAGTACCAGTGCGCGAGCCGGTCCACGACCAACGAGTGCTCGGGCTGGGCGCGCAGGTCGAACGGCTCGATGGTGACGCGCCTGATGTCGAAGGTGTGCGAGCGGCCGGCGCCGTCGGTGATCGGCCCGGTCCGGCGCATGATCTCGGTGAACGCCGCGGGCCAGTCCTCCTCGGTGCCCAGCAGCAGGCCCACGATGTGGTGACCGGTGCTCACGTCGATCTCCTTCCGTCGGCGGGGATCAATCCCTGGATGTCGCACCACGATCAGCAGAAGCGCGGCAGGTGGTGCGCCCACTGCGCCCGCCAGGACGGCCAGTCGTGCGGCACGTCGTGTCCCCACAGGTCCAACTCGTGCCGGATGCCCTTGCCGGCCAGCAGCCCGGCCATCCGCCGGGTGGACTCCAGCGCGCCGGTGGTGTCCTCCCACTGCCCCTGGCCGCAGACCAGCAGCAGCGACACCCGGGAGCGCAGCCAGTCGAGGTGCTCACCGTCGAGGCCGGGAACGTAGTCCACCGGGTTGGTGAAGTACGTCGACATCCCGCGCTCACCCCAGCCGCGGATGTCGGCCAGGTCGTAGTTGCCGGAGAAGCACATCCCGAGCACGAACGTCTCGGCGTGCCGCAGGGTGATGTTCAGCGCGTGCGTGGCCCCCATCGAGCAGCCGGCCGCGGCCAGCTCGACCGGTCCGCCGCCACAGTCCTCGGCGATGAAGGGGACGGCCGTGGCCAGGATCCAGGACTCGTAGTGCTCGTGCGCCCGGGCCCGCTCCTCCAGCGGCTTGTCCGCGGCCGACCAGCTGGCCGCGTCGTGGGAGTCGACGCAGTAGAGCTTCACGCGGCCGGCGCTGAGCAGCTCACCGACGGCCGCGACCAGGCCGTTCGACTCGGCGTCCTCGGCGTTGCCCCGCTCGGTCGGGAAGACCAGGACCGGGCGGCCCCAGTGGCCGTGCACGATGATCCGGCCGCCGGGCAGACCAACCACGCGCACGAACTCCACCCCCCGCTCGATCCAGATCGACCCTAGAGGTCGCGGCGATCATGGGACAGGCCCGCCGTACGGCGGATGTCGTGGAGGTGCGGTTTCATGGGGCGCTGAGGACGGGAGAGGCTCATGACGGTGGTGTTCGCGCTGCGTTGCGCAGACGGAATCGTGCTCGGCGCCGACTCGCAGATCACCGACAGCTCCCGCGGGCTCAGCTACCCGGCACAGAAGCTGCATCCCTTCGGTGCCACCGCGGCGTGGGGCGGCAGTGGCTCGCGGGCGGTGCTGTTCGACCTGGAGACGATCTTCAACAGCGCCGCCGCGGCGGTACTCGGCGAGGAGAACGTCGGGCGGGCCGTGCAGGAGCGGGTGATTCCGGTGCTGCGCCACCACTACGAGCAGTTCGTCGAGCAGGTGCCGGGCGAGTCGACCTCGGGCGCGACTCCGGCGACCTACGTGCTCGTCGCCGGCTACGCCGGGGACACCCCGTTCATCGTCGACATCGACCCGCACGGGCTGATCGGCCGCTACGAGGAGGTCGGCTTCCACGCGGTGGGCAGCGGAGCCGCGATGGCCCAGCAGACCGGTGCGTTGCTGGCGCACTTCCGGATGACCGAGCGCGACGTCGACTACGGCGTGGTCGCCGCCGTCCGGGTGCTGGATGCGCTCCGCGTGACCTCGCCCAGCATCGGCGGCCCGGTCGACATCTACCGGCTCACCCCGGATGCCGCGACGGCACTGTCGGAGCAGGACATCGACCGGGTGCGCGAGCGGGTGCGGCGGTGGTCCGAGCTGGAGAGCAAGGCGCTCGACGAGCTGTTCGTCGAGTAGACGGGGTGGATCCGGGCCCGCGGGAGTCGCGCGGCGCCCCACCCCTGCGGGTCAGGCGGGTCGGCGGAGGTCGAGCTCGTAGACCTGGCCGATCAGGTCGGCGCCGAAGCTGTGGTGGCGCTCGGTGTCGACCAGCGAGAAGCCGGCGCGCAGGTAGATGTGCCGGGCGGCGACCAGCGGGTGGTTGGTCCAGAGCCGAACCCGTCGGTACCCGGCGCCGCGGGCGAACGTCACGCACTCGTCGGTCAGCCGGGCGCCGAGCCGGTGCCCGCGGGAGCGCGGGTCGACCAGCAGGATGCGCAGCTGGGCGGTGTCGGTGTCGGCCGCAACGCAGAACACGCAGCCGACCCGCTGCCCGTCCAGCTCGGCGATCCACGCGGCCTCGCGGTCCGGATCGTGTGCGGCGGCATAGTCGGCCACGATCCGCGCGACCAGCGCCTCGAACTCGCCGTTCCAACCGAACTCGGCGGCGTAGATCTCGCCGTGGGCCTGCACGACCCAGCCCAGGTCGCCCGGCCGACCCAGCGGTCGGATCACCGGCTCCGTCATCGCACCTCCTGCCCGCGAGTAACTGGAACAGTCGTTCCAGTGGCAGGCTAGCCCGGTGTCCGCCACCTCGCCAACACCCTCCGACCGGCAGGTCGAGCTGCTCGGGCGCGCCTACCGCCACCTGCTCGAGCGCGGCCTGGGCGGGCTGTCGCTGCGACCGCTGGCGGCGGCCATCGGCTCCAGCCCGGGGGTGCTGATGTTCCTGTTCGGCAGCAAGGACGGCCTGATCAGGGCCCTGCTCGCGCGGGCGCGCGCCGACGAGCTCGCGGTGCTGGCCCGGATCCGGGACGCCGAGGACGGCCGGGGCCCGCGGGCGGCGGCGACCGCGGTGTGGGACTGGCTGGTGGCCGCCGAGCACCGGGCGCTGCTCACGCTCTGGCTGCAGGCCTACGCCCGGTCGCTGACCGATCCCGACGGACCGTGGTCCGGGTTCGCCGCCGACACCGTGCGGGACTGGCTGGCCGTGCTCGCCGACGTCCTGCCGGCCGGGCCGGCGGGCGAGCCGGACCGGACGCTGCTGCTGGCCGTGCTCCGTGGCGGGCTGCTGGACCTGCTGGCCACCGGCGACGTCGACCGGGTCGGGGCGGCCGTCCACCGGCACCTCGCGGGGCTGCCCGATGGCAGCGACCGAGAAGACCCGCGATGAGATCCGCCGTGCCGCGCGGTCCTACACCATGGAACGACGAGGAGAGGAGCGGACCATGGCGCTGACCGACGCGGACGTCGAGACCCGACTGCCCGCCCAGGACCTGCAGCGCGCCCGGCGCTGGTACGCCGAGAAGCTCGGGCTGCATCCGGCGGAGGAGCGGGAGGGCGGGTTGCGCTACCGACTGGCATCGGGTGGGTTCTGCCTGTTCGCCTCGGCGGGCGCGCCCGACGGCTCGTTCACCCAACTCGCCTTCTCCGTGGCCGACATCGAGGCCGAGGTCGCCGAGCTGCGCCGACGCGGGGTCCGGTTCCACGAGTACGACCTGCCCGGGATCAGGACCGTCGACGGGATCGCCGACATCGCCGGCAACTACCCGAGCAAGGGCACGGGGGAGCGCGCCGCCTTCTTCACCGACAGCGAGGGCAACATGATCGGGATGGGGCAGTCGGTGCGCTGACGGCGCTCGACGCAGCGCGGCGGCCACCTCGGCCGGCCGGTCGGTGCGCCGCGCCCGGGTGCCTCGGCCCACAACCGGGCGTTGTGAGTCGGCAAGAACGGTGTGTTTCCGCCCGCACCGGTGCTCGGCAGACGATCGGCCCGGTGAACGTCTCCCCCTCCACGACCCGGCCGTCGCTCGCGCTCGGAGTGCTCAGCGCGGCGATCCTCCTCGACGCGCTGGACCTGTCCATCACGCAGGTCGCGCTGCCCAGCATCCAGCGCGAGCTCGCCCTCTCCGCCGCCGCCGTGCCGTGGGTGGCCACCGGGTACGCGCTGACCTACGGCGGCTTCCTGCTGCTCGGCGGCCGGGCCGCCGACCTGTACGGGCGGCGGGCGGTGTTCCTGGCCGGGCTGGTCCTGTTCGGGGTGATGTCGCTGGCGGCCGGGCTGGCGCCGAACGCCGGGCTGCTCGTCGCGGCCCGTGCCGTGCAGGGCGTCGGGGCCGCGCTCACCGTCCCGGCCGCGGTGTCGATCATCGCCACGACGTTCGCCGAAGGCGCGGAACGGAACCGGGCGCTCGGGGTGTTCGCCGCCAGCGCCTCGGCCGGGTTCAGCGTCGGCCTGGTCCTCGGCGGGGTGCTCACCGACCTGCTGGGCTGGCGCTGGATCTTCCTGATCAAGGCGCCGATGGTGGCGGCCGTGCTGGTCCCGGCGGTGCTCGCGCTGCCCCGCACCGAGGCCGGCGCGCAGCGGCGGGCGATCGACCTGGCCGGCGCGGTGACCGGGACCGGCGGTCTGCTGCTGCTCGTGCTGGCGATCACCCGGGCGGCGGAGCCGACGTCGGCGCGCTGGGTGGCGCCGGTGGCCGCCGTGGCCGCCGTGGTGCTGCTGGCCGGGTTCGTCGTCGTGGAGCGGCGCTCGACGGATCCGCTGCTGCCGTTGCGGATCTTCCGGAACCGGACCGTGCGCTTCGCCGACCTGGCCTCGCTCACGGTGCTCGCCGCCCCGTTCGGCTTCTCCTACGTCGCCACCCTGTACCTGCAGGACGTGCTCGGCTTCGGCCCGCTGGCGTCCGGGATGGCCCTGCTGCCCGGCGCGGTGCTGTCCATCGTGGTGTCCCGCTGGGCTGCGCCGTCCATGGTGGACCGGTTCGGACTGCGGGCGGCCGGGGTGACCGGGCTGGTGCTGGTGGCGTGCGGGTTCGCCCTGCTGCTGCGGCTCGGCCCCGACACCGGCTACGCCGCCGGGTTGCTGCCCGCCGTCGTGGTCTGCTTCGGACTGGGAATGGGAATCGCCTACCCGGTGTTCACCATCGCCGCCGTGTCCGGTGTGGACGACGCCGAGCAGGGCCTGGCGGCTGGCGTGCAGTCCACGGCGCTGCAGGTCGGCGGCGGGCTGGGGCTGGCGCTGGTCAGCGGAGCGGTGGCGCTGGCCCTCGGCCCGGGTGGTGGACCGGCCACGGCGGCCGCGCTGCACGTCGGAGCCACGACCGGCACGGTGCTGCCGCTGCTCGGAGCCGTGATCACCGCGGTCGGCCTGCGCCGCGACGGCAGCGGCTGATCCGCCGTCGCCGTCCCGGCGCTGATCACTCGCCGCCGTCCCGCCGAAGCCAGTCACGCTCGGCCGCGAGTGCGCGCGCCGCCGCCAGGAAGGCCGCGACGGGCCCCGTCGGCTCGCCCAGCCACATCGCCGACCACGGGTGGTACCCGACCGGCTCGACCAGCGGGCGGAACACCACCCCGGGCGGCGCGCTCACCCACGCGTTGGTCGGCACCACGCAACGGCGTTCGACGGCCAGCTCGGCCGCGGCGGTCGGCCCCCAGGTCGTGCCGGGGTAGCGACGCGGCCGGAACCCGGCCCGCTGGCACAGATCCAGCACGAGGTCGTTCCACTCCGGGGCCGCGTCGTCGGCGGGCAGCAACCACTCCTGCTCGGCCAGGGTGCCGATCGGCACCGCGGCGGCGGCCGCCGCCGGGTGGTCGGCGGCCAGCATCACCTGCACCCGCTCCAGCCGCAGCAGCTCGGTGTCGACCTCGGCCGGGGCGCGCAGCGCGTTGCCGAGCAGCAGGTCCAGCTCGCCGGCGCGCAGCGCGTCCAGCCCGCGGGGCACGCCGAGCTCGCGCTGCCGCACCTCGATGTCGCGGTGCTCCTCCCGTAGCCGGCGCAGCACCAGGGCGCCGGTCTGCAGGTTGCTCGAGGAGATGTCCACCCGCAGCACCGGCCGCGTCGGCTCGCCGGCGCGCACCGCGGCCACCGTCTCCTCGGCCATGCCGAGCAACCGGCGGGCCCGCGGCAGCAGCGTCTCGCCGGCCGGGGTGAGCGCCACGCGGCGGGTGTCGCGCACGAACAGCGCCTCGCCGAGCTCCTGCTCGAGCTGCCGGATCGACGCCGACAGCGCCTGCTGGGCGAGGAAGAGCCGGCCGGCGGCCCGGGTGAAGTTCAGCTCCTCGGCCACCGCGACGAAGTGCCGGAGATGCCGCAGCTCGGGCGCCATGGGGCCATTGTGGGCGCCGCTCGTGCGGGGTGGCGACCGCACCTAGTCCGGCAGCTGCGGGACGATCAGGCCGGGGGAGCGGCCCAGCTGGGTGGCGCGGGTGACCGACTCGGCGCCGAAACGCTGCCGCACCGAGTCCAGCGCGGTGTCCAGCGCCGGCCCGCTGCGCAGGTCGAACGGCAGCGTCAGCTGCACGAACCGGTCGTCGTGCAGCTCCGCCAGCGACACCCCGAGCAGGGTCAGGCCGCGGGCGGCCATCGTCGGCCACGACGCGGCCAGCAGCACCCGGGCGGCGTCCAGGATCGTGTCGGTGTGCGCTGTCGCCTCGGGCAGGGTGTGCGAGCGGGTGGCCCGGGTGAAATCCGCGAAGCGCAACCGCAGCACCACGGTGCGGCACACCCGGTGGGCCGCCCGCAGCCGTCGACCCAACCGGTCGATGATCCCGGCCAGCAGCGCGTCCACCTCGGACGGAGAGCGTTCCCGGCGGCCGAGCGCGCGTTGCGAACCGATCGAGCGCCGCCGCCGGTGCACGTCGACCGCGCGCGGGTCGCGGTTGTGGGCCAGCGCGTGCAGGTGCCGCCCGGACGCGCGGCCGAGGAACGCGATCAGTGCCGCCTCCGGCAGCGCGGCCACCTGACCGACCGTGCGCACGTCTAGGGCGTGCAGCTTCTCCGCGGTGCGGTGGCCGACGCCCCAGAGCCGCTCGATCGGCAGCGGATGCAGGAACTCCAGCTCCCGCTCCGGGGCGACCAGCAGCAGACCGTCCGGCTTGGCCACGCCACTGGCCACCTTGGCCAGGAACTTG
>DATMDS010000014.1:0-52176 GCA_035557575.1 Pseudonocardia sp.
TGGAGTCGTTCGGCGCGCAGGCCCCGCTGGGCCGGGCCGCCCAGCCGGCCGAGCTGGCCCCGTTCTACGTGTTCCTGGCCTCGCAGGAGTCCAGCTACATGACCGCGGAGGTGCTGGGGGTGACCGGCGGGTCGCCCATCACCTGATGCCGCGGCCGGTCAGGCCTGGGCCTGCCCCCGGGAGACCAGGTCGTCGAGCTCGTGGGTGCGGGCCGCGGCGGCGTCGTCGCGCCGGATCAGCCAGCCGAGCCGGCGGGCCCGGGCGGGCAGCAGGTGGCCGGGCAGCACGCCGCCGTGTCCGGTGCCGTCCGGCAGCAGCCGGTTGACCAGCGACACCACCCGCAGCGAGGTGGACGGCGCCGTCGCGTGCGCCCGTACGCCCAGCTTGGCCAGCGGGGTGAGGATCACCTCCGGGCGGCGCCACATGGTTGCGCGGACCAGTCGCCGCGCGGCGCGCTCGGCGTCCATGGACACCACCGGCAGGTTCGCCGCGGCGGTGAACCAGCGGTGCTCGGCCACCCGGTCCCCGGTGAACAGCGCGTTGCGCGGTGAGCCGGTGCGCATCAGACCCGGGACCCCCACGGTCACCGACACCCCGGAGCGGATGGCTTCCACGCGCAGGCCCTCGGCGTAACCGACCGCGGCGTGCTTGGCCGCGGTGTAGGGCAGCAGGTGCGGGGCGGGCAGCTTGCCGCCCACCGAGGTCACCGCGAGCAGCCGGCCCCGGCTGCGGGTCAGCAGCGGCATGGCCGCGGTGCTGGGGTGCACGGTGCCCCAGAAGATGGCGTCCATGGCCCGCGCCATGTCGTCGGCGGTCAGCTCGGACGCCGGACCGACCTGGATGATCCCGGCGTTGCAGACCAGCACGTCGAGCCGGCCGAAGCGCTCCGCCGCCGTGCTGATCACCTGCTCGGCCTCGTCCGGTTTCCCGACGTCCGCCGCGACCGCGGCCACGGTGGTTCCGGATCCGGACAGGTCCGCCTCGGCCGCGCGCAGCCCGTCGGCGGAGCGGGCGCAGATCACCAGGTCGTGGCCGAGCCGGGCGAGCTCGCGGGCGATCAGGAACCCCAGCCCGCGGCTGGCTCCGGTCACGACCGCGACCGGGCGCGATCCCTGCTGCGTGGCGGTGTCGTTCCCGGCTGTCTCCATGGCAGCGGATTGCCCGCATCGTGGCGGTTTACACCGCGATCGGTTTCACCGGCGCCGGGCCGGGAACGCCTGGCCCAACCGGTACCCCACCGACGGAGGGAAGTGGTGGTCATGCGCGCGGTGACCTGGCACGGCAAGCACGACGTCCGCGTCGACACGGTGCCCGACCCGACGATCCAGGAGCCGACCGACGTGATCGTGAAGATCACTTCGACCGGGATCTGCGGTTCCGACCTGCACCTGTACTCGGTGCTCGGGCCGTTCCTGGACGTCGGGGACATCCTCGGTCACGAACCGATGGGCGTGGTCGCCGAGGTCGGGCCGGAGGTGACCGAGCTGCAGGTCGGGGACCGGGTGGTGGTGCCGTTCAACGTCTCCTGCGGGACGTGCTTCATGTGCGGCCAGGGCCTGCACTCGCAGTGCGAGACGACGCAGGTGCGCGAGCAGGGCAAGGGCGCGGCCCTGTTCGGCTACACCAAGCTCTACGGCCAGGTCCCCGGCGGCCAGGCCGAGTACCTGCGGGTGCCGTTCGGCAACACGCTGCCGGTGAAGATCCCGGACGGCCCCCCGGACGACCGGTTCGTCTACCTCTCCGACGTGCTGCCCACCGCGTGGCAGGGCGTCGAGTACGCGGCCGTTCCGCCCGGCGGCACGCTCCTGGTGCTCGGCCTCGGGCCGATCGGGGACATGGCCACCCGGGTGGCCCGGCACCGCGGCATCGGGCAGGTGATCGGCGTCGACCTGGTGCCGGAGCGGCTGGCCCGGGCCCGGGCCAACGGGGTGACCGCGATCGACCTCAACGAGCACGGCGGCGACGACCTCGTGCAGACGGTCCGCGGGCTGACCGCCGGGCGCGGCGCCGACGGCGTGCTGGACGCGGTGGGCATGGAGGCACACGGCTCGCCGGTGGGCACCGTCGCGCACTGGCTCACCGGGCTGCTGCCGGACGCGGTGGCGACGAAGCTGATGGAGACCACCGGCGTCGACCGGTTGGCCGCGCTCTACTCGGCGATCGAACTGGTGCGCCGGGGCGGCACGATCTCGCTGAGCGGCGTCTACGGCGGGATGGCCGACCCGATGCCGATGATGACCATGTTCGACAAGCAGATCCAGCTGCGCATGGGGCAGGCCAACGTGCACCGCTGGGTGCCGGACCTCCTGCCGCTGCTGCTCGACGGCGACCCGCTGGGCACCGAGGACTTCGCCACCCACCGGTTGCCACTGGAGGCCGCCCCCGAGGCCTACGCCACGTTCCAGGCCCGCAAGGACGGCATGGTCAAGACGCTGCTGCAGCCCGGTCTCGCCGCCTCGGCGGGCTGACCGGCCGGGACCCGGCGCCGGGGGTCGGGGCGACGACCCGGCGCCGGGACCGACGTCAGGACTGGGCGCGGCGCTCGGCGCCGGTCTCCCCGGCGTAACCGGGGTCCTGCCCGCCCACCCGGCCGACGAACTCGTCGCTGGGGCCGGTTCCGGTGGTCGTCCCGCGGTCGCCACCGTCGCCGGGAGCGCCGCCGGTCTCCCGGGTGCGGGCCACGCGGGTGTCCGGCTCGACGTCGTCCTCGGCGGTCGCCGGGCGGTTGAACAGTGAGCGCAGACGGTCCAGCACGTGTCCTCCTGAAGATCGGGTTCCGGCGGCCGGGTACCCCCGGCCCGCGTTCGGAACCCCCGCGCCCGGGTACCCCGGCTCACATGACGTCCTTCGGCTACACCCTGCTGTGCGAGCAGCGCGGGCCGCGTGAACTGGTGTCCGACGCCGTCGCCGCCGAGCAGGCCGGCTTCGACTTCGAGGTCATCAGCGACCACTACTTCCCCTGGCTCGACGAGATGGGCCACTCCCCGTACGCCTGGTCCGTGCTGGGCGCGGTGGCCGCCGCGACCGAGCGGGTCGGGCTGCTGACCTACGTGACCTGCCCGATCATGCGCTACCACCCGGCGGTGGTCGCGCAGAAGGCGGCCACGGTCGCGCTGCTGGCCGACGGCCGGTTCACCCTCGGCCTGGGCGCCGGCGAGAACCTCAACGAGCACATCGTCGGCCAGGGCTGGCCGAGCGCGGACCGCCGCCACGACATGCTCGAGGAGGCGGTCACCATCATCCGCAGCCTGCTGGACGGCGACGACCTGACCTTCGACGGCGAGCACTTCCGGGTCGACTCGGCCCGGCTCTGGGACCGCCCGGAGGACGGGGTGCCGATCGCGATGGCCGTGTCCGGCCCGCAGTCGGTGCGCCGCTTCGCGCCGCTGTCCGACGCGATGGTCGCCGTCGAGCCGGAACCGGAGGCGGTGGCCCGCTTCCGGGAGGCCGCCGGTGCCGAGGTGCCGGCCATCGGGCAGCAGCCGATCTCCTGGGACCCCGACGCCGAGGTGGCGACCGCCCGTGCCCACGAGCTGTTCCGCTGGTTCGGCGGCGGCTGGAAGGTCAACGCGGAGCTGCCCGGCACCGCCGGCTTCGCCGGGGCGACCCAGTTCGTCCGGCCGGAGGACGTGTCCGCGTCGATCCCGTGCGGCCCCGACGTGGCCGCGCAGGTGGAGGCCGTCCGCCCCTTCGTCGATGCCGGCTTCTCGCACGTCGCGCTGGCCCAGATCGGCGGCGACACCCAGCCGGAGTTCCTCCGCTTCGCCGAGCGCGAGCTGCTGCCGGCCCTGCGCGCGGAGTACGGCGAGGGCAAGGACTCCGCCATCCGGCCCCGTGACCGTGAGTAGGTTGGGATTGTCGAGATCGGGAGAAGGGGCGCCATGCGCGGACCGCGGAGACCCGCCTGGCCGCTGCTGCGACAGCTGACCGGGCCCGACCGGCTGGGCCGCGGCACGGCCGCCCGCAGCGCCCGGACCGACGAGTTGCGGGCCCGCACCGAGGACGCGGACACCGAGACGAAGTCGATCTGCCCGTTCTGCGCGGTCGGCTGCGGGCAGCGGGTGTTCAGCTCCGGCGGCCGGGTCACGCACGTCGAGGGCGACCCGGACTCGCCGATCAGCCGTGGTCGGCTGTGCCCGAAGGGCTCCTCGACGCTGTCGCTGGTCACCGCGCCGAGCCGGGTGACCAAGGTCCGCTACCGGCGCCCGCACGGCACCGAGTGGGAGGACCTCGACCTGGACACCGCGGTCGACATGATCGTCGACCGGGTGCTGGACACCCGGGCGCGCACCTGGCAGGACGTCGACGCCGAGGGCCGGCACCTGCACCGCACCCTGGGCATCGCCAGCCTCGGCGGGGCCACCCTGGACAACGAAGAGAACTACCTGATGAAGAAGCTGTACACCGCGCTGGGCGCGATACAGATCGAGAACCAGGCCCGTATTTGACACAGCTCCACCGTTCCCGGTCTGGGAACCAGCTTCGGTCGCGGTGGCGCCACGAACTACCAGCAGGACCTGGTCCACTCCGACTGCATCGTGATCCAGGGCTCGAACATGGCCGAGGCGCACCCGGTCGGGTTCCAGTGGGTGATGGAGGCCAAGCGCCGCGGGGCCACCGTGATCCACGTGGATCCGCGGTTCACCCGCACCTCGGCGGTGGCCGACCTGCACGTGCCCATCCGGGCCGGTACCGACATCGCGTTCCTCGGCGGCCTGATCCACCACGTGCTGGAGACCGGCGCGTACTTCGAGGACTACGTGCGGGCCTACACCAACGCCCCGATGCTGGTCGACGACGACTTCGTCGACACCGAGGACCTGGACGGGGTCTTCTCCGGCTACGACCCGGAGACCGGGACCTACGACGTGAGCTCGTGGGAGTACCGGGGCATGCACGTCGAGGCGGCCACCGGGCCCCGTGATGACCGGCTGGGGGACGACCGGAGCACCGCCGACGACGACCCCGAGGACCGGCCCGGGGTGCACGAGCACGAGCGCGGCCAGGTCGCCGGCTCCGGCGGCGCCCCGATCGCCGCCGACCCGAAGCGCGACGACACCTTGGCGGATCCGCGCTGCGTGTTCCAGATCCTGCGGCGGCACTTCGCCCGCTACACCCCGGAGCTGGTGCACGAGGTCTGCGGCATCCCGCCGGAGCTGTTCACGCAGGTCGCCGAGGCGCTGACCCGCAACTCGGGCCGGGAGCGCACCAGCGCGTTCTGCTACGCCGTGGGCTGGACCCACCACACGGTGGGTGCGCAGTACATCCGGGCGGCGTCGATCCTGCAGGCGCTGCTGGGCAACATCGGCCGGCCCGGTGGCGGCATCCTGGCGCTGCGCGGGCACGCCAGCATCCAGGGCTCCACCGACATCCCCACGCTGTTCGACATGCTGCCCGGCTACATCCCGATGCCGCACGCGCACCGCGAGCAGGAACTGCACACCTTCATCGAGGCCAACACCGGGGACAAGGGCTTCTGGGGCAACCTGGACGCCTACGTGGTCAGCCTGCTCAAGGCCTGGTTCGGCGACGCCGCGACGCCGGACAACGACTTCTGCTTCGACCACCTGCCCCGGCTCACCGGTGACCACTCCACGTTCCGCACCGTGCAGGCCCAGATCTGCGGCGACGTGCCGGGCTTCTTCGTGATCGGGGAGAACCCGGCGGTGGGCACGGCCAACGCCCGCCAGCAGCGGGCCGGCCTGGCCAACCTGGAATGGCTGGTGGTGCGCGACCTGCAGATGATCGAGACGGCGACGTTCTGGAAGGACGGGCCGGAGATCGAGACCGGTGAGCTGCGCACCGCGGACATCGGCACCGAGGTGTTCTTCCTGCCCGCCGCCGCGCACACCGAGAAGGACGGCACCTTCACCAACACCCAGCGGCTGCTGCAGTGGCACCACAAGGCCGTCGAGCCGCCCGGCGACTGCCGCAGCGACCTGTGGTTCTACTACGAGCTGGGGCGCCGGATCAAGGCGCGGCTGGCCGGCTCCACCGCGCCGCGCGACCGGGCCGTCCAGGACCTGACCTGGGACTACCCCGTCGACGACGCCGGCGAGCCGAGTGCCGACGCGGTGCTGCGCGAGGTGAACGGGGTGGGCCCGGACGGCGCCGCGGTGAGCGGCTACACCGCGCTCAGGGCCGACGGCTCCACCTCCTGCGGCTGTTGGATCTACTCCGGCGTCTACGCCGACGAGGTCAACCAGGCGATGCGCCGCAGGCCCGGCCGGGAGCAGGACAGCGTCGCGGCCGAGTGGGGCTGGGCCTGGCCGATGAACCGCCGGGTGCTCTACAACCGGGCCTCGGCCGATCCACAGGGCCGGCCGTGGAGCGAGCGCAAGAAGCTCATCTGGTGGGACGGCGAGAAGTGGACCGGCGGCGACGTCCCGGACTTCCCCGCGGACACCGCGCCGGACTACCGGCCGCCCGAGGGCGCCCGGGCGGCCGCGGCGATCGGCGGCGACGAGCCGTTCATCATGCAGGGCGACGGGCGGGCCTGGCTGTTCGCGCCGGCCGGGCTGGCCGACGGGCCGATGCCCACGCATTACGAGCCGCAGGAGTCCCCGGTGCCCAACGCGCTGCACCCGGCCCACCGAGCCAATCCGGCGCGCGAGCAGTTCCACCGGCCGGACAACCGCTACCACCCCGAACCCGGCACGCCCGGTGCCGCGGTGTTCCCGTTCGTGTTCACCACGTTCCGGGTCACCGAGCACCACACCGCGGGTGGGATGAGCCGGTGGACCCCGCGGCTGAACGAACTGGCCCCGGAGATGTTCCTGGAGGTCTCCCCGCAGCTGGCCGCCGAGCGCGGGCTGCGCCACGCGGACTGGGCCCACGTGGTCACCGCGCGCTCCGCGATCGAGGGCAAGGTGCTGGTGACCGAACGGGCCATCCCGCTGCGCCTGCCCGATCCGGAAGGGGGGCACCGGACGGTGCACCAGATCGGCGTGCCCTGGCACTGGGGACCCAACGGGCTCTCCACAGGGGACGCGGCGAACGAGCTGCTCTCGGTGGCGCTGGACCCGAACGTGCACATCATGGAGACCAAGGCCGCGACCTGCGACATCCGACCCGGCCGCCGTCCTCGCGGGCCGGAGCTCCTGCGCTATCTGGCCGACTACCGCCGGCGCGCCGGCCTGGAGGACTGATGGGCAACCGCCTGGCCGGCAGGCTCCCCGACCCGTCCGCGGACGCCGGCTACCCGGCCGGCCACCCGCCGCGCGTCGGGTTCTTCACCGACACCAGCGTGTGCATCGGGTGCAAGGCCTGCGAGGTGGCGTGCAAGGAGTGGAACGACCTGCCCGCCGACGGGCCCGGCGGCGATCCGGACGTGCTGGAGCTGGCCGGGCAGAGCTACGACAACACCGGGGCGCTGGGCGCGAGCACCTACCGGCACGTGGCCTTCGTGGAACAGCAGGTGCCCGATCGCCGCGTCGATCTCGGCATGCCGTCGACCAACGGAGCCGCAGCGGATTCCGAGGCGGGGATCCGCTGGCTGATGTCGTCGGACGTCTGCAAGCACTGCACGCACGCCGCCTGCCTGGACGTCTGCCCGACCGGGGCGCTGATCCGCACCGAGCACGGGACCGTGCTGGTGCAGCAGGACATCTGCAACGGCTGCGGCTACTGCATCCCGGCGTGTCCCTACGGCGTGATCGACCAGCGGCCCGGGGACGGCCGGGCGTTCAAGTGCACGATGTGCCATGACCGGCTCGGCGCCGGGCTGATGCCGGCCTGCGCCACCGCCTGCCCCACCGAGTCCATCCAGTTCGGACCACTGGACGAGCTGCGCGAGCGGGCCGATGCGCGGCTGGCCGAGCTGCAGGAACGCGGCGAACCCGGAGCGCGGCTCTACGGGCACGACCCGGACGACGGGGTGGGCGGCGACGGCGCGTTCTTCCTGCTGCTCGACGAACCCGAGGTCTACGGCCTGCCGCCGGACCCGGTGGTCACGACCCGCGACCTGCCCTCGATGTGGCGGCACGCCGCGGTCGCCGCGCTCACCGTGGCCGGCACCGTCGCCGCGGCGTTCCTGCGGAGCCCGCGGTGACCGGGCCGCGCACCCGCGGGCGGCGCCGCGGCGAGCGGCTGATGGTGCCGCCCGCCGAGTTCCGCTCGTACTACGGGCGCCCGATCCTCAAGCAGCCGACCTGGAAGGTGCCCGACGTCCCGGCGTACCTCTACCTGGGCGGCGTCGCCGGGGTGTCGGCGTCGCTGGCCGCGCTGGCCGACGTCACCGGCCGCCCGCGGCTGCGCCGGGTCGGCCGGCTCGCGTCGGCGCTGGGGGCGACGGTGTCGGTCGGGGCGCTGGTCCACGACCTGGGCCGCCCGGAGCGGTTCCTGAACATGCTGCGGGTGTTCAAGCCGACCTCGCCGCTGTCGGTGGGGTCGTGGCTGCTCGCCCCGTTCGGCGCGCTGGCCGGAGCGGCCGTGGCGGCCGAGCTGACCGGGGTGGCGCCGGCGCTGGGCCGGGCGGCCGGGGCCGGGGCCGGGCTGATCGGGCCGGCCTTGACCACCTACACGGCGGTGCTGCTGGCCGACACCGCGGTGCCGGCCTGGCACGAGGCCTACCGCGAGCTGCCCTTCGTGTTCGCCGGCAGCGCACTGGCCAGCGGCGGCGGGATCGGCATGCTGACCGGGCGCGACGCGGCACCGGCCCGGCGGGTGGCGGTGGCCGGCGCCGCACTCGAGCTGGCCGCCGCGGCCGTACTGGAGCGCCGGATCGGGTTCGCCGCGGCGGCCTACACCGGCGGCCGGCCGGGGCGGGTGCTGCGCGCCGCCCGGGTCGGCACCGTGGTCGGTGCGCTCGGCGCGCTGGCCGGCGGCCGGGTCGGGGGCCGGTCCGGCCGGTGGCTGTCGGCCGCCGGCGGGCTGCTGCTCAACGCGGCCGCGGCCGCCACCCGCTACGGCGTCTTCGACGCCGGCGTCGTGTCCGCCGCGGATCCGGCGTACACGGTCGTCCCGCAACGCGCCCGGCTGGCCGCCGGCCCGACGCGCTGAGCGCGCCGAGCACCGCCACCCGCCGGCTGACCCGCGGTCTACGCTGCGCCGCCATGGCCGACGACATGTACACCGTGACCCGCTCGACGACCATCGACGCCCCGCCCGAGCGGGTGTACCCGGCGATCGCCGACTTCCACCGCTGGACCGCGTGGTCGCCGTGGGAGGACGTCGACCCCGCGCTGCAGCGCACGTACTCGGGAGCGGAGTCCGGCGTCGGGGCGGTCTACGAGTGGTCGGGCAACCGGCGGGCCGGGCGGGGGCGGATGGAGATCGTGGAGGCGACGGCGCCGTCGTCGGTGCGGATCGACCTGCGCTTCGAGAAGCCCTTCACGGCCCGCAACGACACGTCGTTCACGATTGCGCCCGAGGGTGCGGGCTCGCGGGTGACGTGGTCGATGACCGGCCGGAAGACGCTCCTGACGAAGGTGATGGGCCTCGTGAAATCCATGGATTCGCTGCTGGGCCCGGACTTCGAGAAGGGGCTCGCCCGGTTGAGGACGACAGCGGAGACGCCGGCTCCCTGAGGTGTCCTGCGGAGCCCTCTCCGGCGCTCGGAACTCGCCTTCCCCCCAGCGGCGGTGTTTCAACGAGACCGCCTCGGGGCAGATGGTGACCCATGTGGCTCTTCGACCAGATCTCCCGGCTGGAAAGCGCGCAGCAGCTGGACCGACCCGCGACCGCCGTACGCACCGTGGTCGAGAAGCTGCTGACCAACCGCACGGTGAAGGACGCCCTGCACGGGGTGTGGCTCGGCCACCCGCTGCACCCCGGCCTCGCCCAGGCCGCGCTCGGCTCGTTCCTGTCCGCGTCCACCCTGGACGCCCTGCGGGCCGGGCGCGCCGAGTCCAGCCTGCTGATCACGGTCGGGCTGGGTGCGGCGCTGCCCACCGCGGTCAGCGGGTGGGCCGACTGGGCCGACGGCCACGAGGACCAGCAGCGGGTCGGGCTGGTGCACGCGGCCACCAACGGCACCGCGGTCGCCCTCTACGCCGGCACGCTGCTGGCCCGCCGCCGCGGTCGTTCCGCCAGGGCGCTGTCGGTGGCCGCGGGCCTGACCGCCGGCGTGGCCGCGGTGCTCGGTGGGCACCTGGGGTACCGGCAGGCGTTGGGCGCCAACCACGCCGAGGACGTCGCCCACATCGGGCCCGAGCAGTGGCAGCCGCTCGGGCAGCTGGCCGAGCTGCCCGACGGCGAGCCGGTGCGCCGCGACGCCGGCCAGGTGCCGGTGTTCGTGCTGCGCCGCGGGGACCGGGTCACCGTGCTCAGCGACCGGTGCTCGCACCTGTCCGCCTCGCTGTCCGAGGGCGAGCTGGTCGGCTCCGGGTCCGACCTGCGGGTGGTGTGTCCCTGGCACGGCAGCGAGTTCCGGGTCGACGACGGCTGCGTGGTGCACGGTCCGGCGACCGCGCCGGCGCCGCGCTTCGAATCCCGGGTCGTCGGCGGGGCCGTGCAGGCCAGGGTGGTCACCATTCCGGGTGTCCCGGCCAGCTGAGGGCCCACCCGCGCGGCGTGGGCGCGCGAGCGTGCCGCCGTGGGATGGGAGGCTGGGCGACGTGTCCGTGGGCAGCGTGCTGGTGCTGCGCGCGCTCGGGCTCGGCGACCTGCTCGTCGCGGTCCCGGCGTTGCGCGCCCTGCGCCGCCACCACCCGGACCGCACCATCGTGCTCGCCACCCCGGCCGAGCTGGCGCCGCTGGCGCTGCGCACCGGCGCGGTGGACGAGGTGCTGCCCACCCCGGCGCCCGAGCAGCTGAGCTGGCCCCGGAGCGAACCGCCGGCCGTCGCGGTCAACCTGCACGGCACCGGGCCGCAGAGCCACCGGGCCCTGGACCGGACCGCGCCGCGGCACCGGATCGGCTGCCGCTCCCCCGGCTGGAACGGTCCGGAGTGGACGGAGATCGAGCGGGGCCACCGGCACGAGCGGGAGCGCTGGTGCGCCGTGCTCGCGGCCTTCGACATCCGCACCGACCCGACCGACCTGCGGCTGCCGCCGCCCCCGCCGCCCCCGACCGGCGCGGGCGCGGCGGTCGTGCACCCGGGGGCCCGCTACGGCGCCAAGCGCTGGCCCCCGGAACGGTTCGCCGCCGTGGCCGCGGCACTGCGCGGCGGTGGGCACCGGGTGCTGCTCACCGGCTCGGCCGCGGAGCGCCCGCTCGCGCTGGCCGTGGCCACGGCCGCCGGACTGGACGGGAGCAGCGTGCTCGCCGGAGACACCGACCCGGAAGGGCTCACCGCGCTGGTCGCACACGCCCGGCTGCTGGTGTGCGGCGACACCGGCGTGGCCCACCTGGCGTCGGCCTTCGGCACCCCGTCGGTCGTGCTGTTCGGACCGGTCACCCCGGCGCAGTGGGGGCCGCCGGCCGGTGGCCCGCACCACACCCTGACCGACGACGCGGCCCGACGCGGTGACCCCTTCGCCGACGACCCGGACCCGGCGCTGCTCGGCGTCGGGGTGCCGGACGTGCTGGCCGCGGTCGAACAGCTGGACCACGCGCCCCGCTGACCCATCCGCCCGGCAGCTGTGGCGGGAGCCGGCCGTCAGCGCTGTTCGAGGCGCCGCGGAAGACCACGGTCGCGCGCTCGCGAGGCGGCCGCCGATCCCGCGGATCCCGCGGATCCCGCGGAGCGGGCGGCCACCTCCAGCAGCCGGGTGGTGGAGCGGTCGGGCCGGTAGGGCACCGCGGCCACCTCACCGCCCCAGGAGCGGACCAGCGCCGTCTCCGGCAGGGCGGCCGGGTCGTAGTCGCCGCCCTTCACCCACAGGTCGGGGCGCAGCCGGTCGAGCACCGCGCACGGGTCGTCCTCTTCGAAGATCACGACGGCGTCCACGCAGCCCAGCGCGAGCAGCAGCTCCGCCCGCTCGGGCGCGGTGACGATCGGCCGGTCCGGACCCTTGAGCCGGCGCACCGAGGCGTCGGAGTTCAGCAGCACGACCAGGCAGTCGCCCAGCGCCCTGGCCGCGGCCAGGGTGCGGCTGTGCCCGGTGTGCAGCAGGTCGAAGCAGCCGCCGGACGCGACCACCGTGCCACCGTCGGCCCGCACCCGATCGACCAGCGCGCGGGCGGCCGCGAGGTCGGCGGGCTCCGGCCGGGCGGCTTCCCGGACCGGAGCGGCATCCGGGGCCGCACCCGCCGCACCTTGCCCTGCCGTGCTGGGCTCCCCCGTACCGTCGGCCGCGGCACGGTCGACCGCGGCACCGTCGAAGGCCGCCGCCCCGCCGCGCGCCACGAACGCGGCCGCGGTCAGGACCGCGCCGTGCACGGCGTCGTCCACCGTCGCGCCGGTACCCAGCAACGCCGCGAGCCGGCCCGCGAACGCGTCGCCGGCCCCGCACCGGTCACCGCCCTCGACGGCCGGCGCCGGCAACGCGGCCCGCGCCCCGTGCCGGTGCGCCACCACGGCGCCGTGCTCCCCGATCGTCACCGCGGCGGCCCGGCACGGCCAGCGCTCGAGCAACCGGCCGGCGGCGGCCAGCCCCGCCGGCACCGCCCCGGCCGGGGCCCGCGCCGCGGAGCCCGCGGCCGCCACCGCCTCGGCCAGGTTCGGCGTCACCACGGTGGTGTCGGGCACCGGCTCGGCGCCGCGCGGGTGCGGGTCCCACACCACCGGCACGCCCCGGGCCAGCGCCCGCTGCAGCGCGGCGCGTACCTGCGGGTCCGCGGCGACCCCGCGGCCGTAGTCGGACACCAGCACCGCCGCGGCGCCGGCCAGCGCCGCGTCCAGCGGCCCGGCCACCGCGGCACCGAACCCGGTCCCCGGCCGCCCCGCGCCGCGGTCGGCCCGCAGCAGGGAACGCCCGTCGGCCCACATCCGCGTCTTGACCGCGGTGCCACCCTCGGCCGGACCGGTGAGCACGGTGACGGCGGGCTCCAGCAGAGCGCGCAGCCGCTTCCCGTCCGGGTCCGGGCTCAGCGCCGTGACCAGCACGGTCGGCTCCCCGGCCGCGGCCAGCAGCGCGGCCGCCAGCCCGGCGCCGCCGGGCCGGGCCCGCTCCCCGGTCACGTCCAGCACGGGGACCGGGGCGTCCGGGGCGAGCCGGTCCGCGCTGCCGAGCACGTCGAGATCGAGCACCGCATCACCGATCACGACGATCGTGGCACCGGCGGTCATCGCGCGGCTCCGTCCGGTGCGGTGCGGATGCGGTCGACGATGGCCGACGTGGAGTGGTCGGACAGGTAGTCCAGCACCCGCACCCGGCCGCCGAGCCGCTCGACCACCGGCGTCTCGGCCAGCATCTGCGGTGTGTAGTCGCCGCCCTTGGCGTAGATCTCCGGGCACAGCAGCTCGATCAGCCCGATCGGGGTGTCCGCGTCGAACGCGGTGACCAGGTCGACCCCGTCCAGCGCGCCGACCACCCCGGCCCGGTCGGCCAGCGTGTTCACCGGCCGCTGCGGCCCCTTCAGCCGGGACACGCTCGCGTCGCTGTTCAGGGCGACCACCAGCACGTCGCCCAGGCCGCGGGCCTGCCGCAGGTACGCGACGTGCCCGCGGTGCAGCACGTCGAAGCACCCGTTGGTGAACACCACGCGGTGCCCGGCCCTGCGGTGCTCGCGGACGGCGGCGGCCAATTCGCGGTGCTCCAGCACCTGCCCGCGGTCGGCCGCGGCCAGCCGGGCGGTGAGCGCGTCGGTGCCGCAGACCGCGGTGCCGGTGCGCTCGACGGCGACGTCCGCCGCGGCCTGGGCCACCGCCAGCCGGGTCGCCGGGTCGGCACCGACGCAGGCGGCCACCGTCGCGGCCGCGGTGAACGTGTCGCCGGCGCCGCAGGCGTACGACTCGGCCATCCGGTGCGCGGCCGGGCGCCGGACGGCCGTCTCGGCCGCACCGGTCAGCAGCACCGCGCCGTCCACGTCCAGGGTGAGCAGCACCTCGGCCGCGCCGAGCCGGTCGAGCAGCCGGTGGCGCCGGTCGGCGGCCCAGCCGACCCGGTCGCCGGACGGCGCGGGCTCGCCGAGGGCGTGCGCGGCCTCCATGGCGCTGGGTGTCACCAGGTCGGGGCGGGTGGGCGCCCAGCGGCCCGGGTCGTGGGCGTCGACGACCAGCAGCGGCATCCGGTCCCGGCGCGCCGCCAGCCGGGTCACCGCGTCCGGTCCGAGCAGGCCCAGGTCGTAGTCGGCCAGCACCACGGCGTCCACGTCGGCGAGCAGGCCGTCGACCGCCGCGTCCAGCGCCGCGCAGGTGGGCGCGGCGGGCACCGCACCGGGCCCGACGTCGTAGCGGGCCACGGTCTGGCCGGCCGCCACGATCCGCCGCTTGACCGGCGTCTGGCAGCGCGCATCGACGATCATGTGCGTGGTACCGACCCCGCACGCCGCCAGCTCGGCCCGCAGCGCCCGGCCGTCCGGGTCGTCGCCGACCACGGCGACCAGCTCGACCCGGGCCCCGAGCGCGGCCAGGTTGGCGGCCACGTTCGCGGCACCGCCGGGGGCGGTCGCGCTGGCGTCCAGCTCGACCACCGGCACCGGCGCGTCCCGGCCCAGCCGGTGGGCCGGACCGGAGAGCCAGCAGTCCCGCAGCGCGTCGCCCAGCACCAGCACCCGCGGCGCCCGCTCGGCGATCAGGCCGGCCAGCACGGCCGGTGCCGGGGCCGCCAGCGGCACGTCGGATCCGGCGGTCACGGCCACGACGGCTCGGTCGAGGCGGCCACGACCAGCTCCCGGACCTCGCAGCCCGGTGGCCGGGTCAGCGCGTAGAGGACGGCGTCGGCCACCTCGGCCGGGTCGTTGAGCTGCGCGTCCGGTCCCGGCTTGTACTGCTCGCTGCGGCCGTCGAAGAAGGCGGTGTCCATGCCCCCGGGGATGAGCAGGGTCAGGCCCACCTCGCCGGCCAGCTCGGCGGCCAACGCCCGGCTCAGCCCGATCACGCCGAACTTCGACGCGCAGTAGGCGCTGGCGTCGGACAGCGCCCGCAGCCCGAGCGTGGACGCCACGGTCACGATCCGACCGCCGCTGGTCCGCAGGGCGGGCAGCGCCGCACGGATGACCGCCGCGGTGCCGACCAGGTTGACCTGCACCACCCGCTCCCAGTCGGCGGCCGGGACATCGGCCAGCCGGCCGCAGGCGTCGGTGCCCGCGGCGGTCACGACCGCGTCCAGCCCGCCGGCCCGGGCCGCCAGCTCGGTGACGGCGCGCTCGGCCGCCCGGGTGTCGGCCAGGTCGACCTGGGCGGTGAGCGCGTCGCCCAGCCGGGCGGCCTCGGCCGCGCAGTCGGCCCGGTCCACCAGCAGCGGCCGGCCGCCGGCGGCGTGCACCGCCGCGGCCACCGCCCGGCCGAGTCCGGACGCGGCCCCGGTGACCAGCACGGTGCCGATCTCCCGGGGCGCCCGGCGGCCGCCGCGGGCAGCGGGGGCGGGGGTGTCCAGCACGTGCGTCATCGGGGTTCCTCCAGGAGGTCGGGGGGCAGCGGGCCGGTGGTCACGAGGCCACCCGGCGCAGGGTCGGGGCGGCAGCGGCGGCGTCGTGGGCGGACACGGCCAGCTCCACCGCGCGGCACACCATGTGCACCGCCACCAGGTGCCCCTCCTGGACGGTGGCGGTGTCGCCGGGCAGGCAGACGGCCTCGGCGCAGGCCGCGGCGAGCGGGTTGGGGCCGGGGCCGGTGAGCGCCCACGCGGTGGCGCCGCGCTCGGCGGCGGCCGCCGCGGCGGCCAGCAGGTTCGGGCTGGCGCCGCTGCTGGACAGCAGCAGCACGACGTCGCCGGGGCGGGCGTGCGCGCGCACCTGGCGGGCGAACACCTCGCGGAAGCCGTAGTCGTTGCCGATGGCGGTGAGGCTGGAGGTGTCCGCGTGCAGCGCGATCGCCGAGAACGGCCGCCGGTCGTTCTCGAAGCGGCCGACCAGCTCGGCGGTCAGGTGCTGGGCCTCGGCGGCGCTGCCCCCGTTGCCGGCGGCCAGCAGCCGGCCGCCGGCCAACAGCCGACCGGCCAGCGTCGTGCCCCAGCAGGCCAGGGTCGTCCCCGCGGACCGGATCGCCGGCAGCACCGCAGCCAACCGGTCGACGTGGGCGTCCAGCACGGCGTCCGCGTTCAACTGTTCGCTCATCGCACTCCCTCGCTGCGCTCGGTCGGCCCATCGGGGAACGTCTCGGCGCGCAAGCGCTGTGACATCGATTCGCTCGCTTCGCTCGCACGCTCGCTCATCGGGCGTCCCGCGCCATCGGCTCGTTCGCCGCGCGCTCCTCGATGACCGCGCCGTACACCTCAGCGGTGGCCGCCGCGATCCGGCTCCAGGAGTAGCGCGAGAGCGCCCGGTCCCGGCCGGCCGCTCCGTAGGCCTCGATCAGGGCCGGCGAGCGCAGCAGCTCGGCCAGCGCCGTCGCCAGTGCCCGCGGCTGGCGGGGCGGCACGTGCCGGCCGGTCACCCCGTCCACCACGGTGTCGGTCAACCCGCCCACCGCGGTGGCCACCACGGCCCGACCGCACGCCATCGCCTCCAGCGGCACGATCCCGAACGGCTCGTACCAGGGCGCGCACACCACGACATCGGCCGAGCGGATCAGTGCCGGCAGCTCGCCACGGGTCACCGGCCCGAGGAACCGCACCCGGTCGGCCACTCCACAGGCGTGCGCCAGCGCCGCCAGCCGGGCCATGTCCGGGTCGCCGTGCCCGGTCCCGCCGGCCACCACCAGCTCGGCGCCCGGCAGCGCGGTCAGCGCCCGGATCGTCTCGTCGACGCCCTTGCGGCGCACCAGCCGACCGACCGACAGCAGCCGGGGCCGGGCCGTACGCGCCGCCACCGGGCCGGCCGGGGAGAACAGGTCCAGGTCGACACCGCAGGGCACCACCGCGGTCCGGCCGCGGGGCACCCCCATCCGGGCCAGCTCGAAGACCTCGTCGCTGCAGGTGGCGATGACCCGGTCCGCAGCGCGGGCGATCGCCCGTTCGGTGGTGATCCGCTCCGGCGGGCTGCTGTCCTCGGCACGCTGGTGGCGCCGCTTGACCGCGCCGAGCGCGTGGAAGGTCTGCACGACCGGGACGCGCAGATCGCGGGCGGCGGCCAGGGCGGCCATCCCGGACATCCAGAAATGGGCGTGCACCACGTCCGGCCGGTCCTCGGCCCAGGCCCGCCGCAACCCGTCGGTGAGGGCCGGCACGTACGCCACGAGCTCGTCCTTCGGCAGCGGCCGTGGGGGGCCGGCCTTCAGCAGACACACCCGCACGCCCGGGGCCAGCGGCACCACGTCGGGCAGGTCGGTGCGGTCCCGGCGGGTCCACACCGTCACCTCGTGACCGGTCGCGGCGAGCGCCGTGGCCAGCTCGCGCACGTGCACGTTCTGCCCGCCCGCGTCCCGCCCGCCCGGTTCGGCCAGCGGGCTCGCATGTTCCGAGACGAGGTGAACACTCGTCGGGTCGATCCGGATCGGCCTGGTCGGCACCTCCATCACCTCCGAGAGGTCGGGGCAAGCCCTGCGGCCCGCCGTGGGTGGTCGGTTCGGACGTCGTCGAGCAGCCGGTCCCAGTCGGCGAGGAAGCGATCGAGCCCGTAGTGCGCCAGCGCGAACTCGCGCGCCGCCGTGCCCCGGCGGCGGGCGAGTTCCGGCTCCGCGACGAGCTCCCGCAGGGCCCGGGTGAGCCGGGCGAGGTCCGCGCTGCACACGCCCGCCTCCGGCGGCACCGCCGCGGCCGCCTCGGTGCTGGCCAGTGCCACCACCGGCATCCCCAGCTGCATCGCCTCCAGCAGCGACAGCCCCAGCGACGTCCAGCGCGACGTGTGCAGGTAGACCCGACGCCGGGCCAGCTCCTCGTGCATCCGGTGCTGGGGCAGATCGCCGCCGCCGTGCACACCGGGGCCGAGGTGCTCGGCCACGTCGGCGGTGCCCATGCCGAACACGTCCAGCGGGACGGTCCGGGCGAACCCCGGCAGCAGGTCGGTGCCGGTGATGCGGTGCCGGCGCAGCGGCTCGTTGACGACCACGGCCGCGCGGGCCAGCTCACCGGTGTAGCGGTGGCCGGGATCGACGATGCCGTGCTCGATCACCGCGGTGCGGGTGTGGCCGGCATCCCACATCAGGGCGTTGAAGTGGGTGACGTGCACCAGTGTCAGGTCGTCGCGGTCGGCCATCGGGTGCCGGCTGGTGGCCGCGTGCCCGCGCGGGGTGTTGTGCTCGACGAACACCGCGGGCACGTCGCGGCCGGGCGCCCGACCGAGCCACTCGGCGGCCAGCTCCAGCTCCTCGGGCCGTTGCAGCACCACCACGTCGACCGGCTCGTCGCGCAGCCGGGCGGGGTCCACCTCGACGGCGGCGGCCGGCCAGTCCCAGGCCGCGGGCCGGCCGCCGCCCCACGGCCCGCGCTCGGGCAGCGTCGGGATCAGGTAGCGGTGCCGGCCCTGGACGAAAGCGGTGGCCCAGGAGCCGTGCACGTGCCAGAGCAGGACGTTCACGCCGGCACCGCCCGGTGCGCGGACAGCCGACCCCGGTCGATCAGTTGCCGGGCGGCGGCCACCACGTCCCGCGGTGACACCTGGCTCAGGCAGGGGTGCCCGGGGACGGGGCACTCGCGGGCCCGGGTGTCCCGGCAGGGCGCGCCCTGGTCACCGAGCAGCACCTGCGGCACCCGGTAGGGCCGCCACTTCAGGGCCGGCACGACCGGCGCGAACAGCGACACCACCGGCGTGCCGACCGCGGCGGCCAGGTGCGCGGCGCCGGTGTTGCCGACCACCACCGCGCCCGCCCCGGCGAGCACCGCGGCCAGCTCGGCGAGGCCGGTACGCCCGCCGAGGTCGACGCCGATCCGGCCGGCGACGTAGGCGGTGAGCTCCCGCTCGTCGGGTCCGCCGGTGACCACGACGCCCAGCCCGTACCCGGCCAGCAGCTCCGCGGCGTGCCGGAAGTGCCCGGCCGGCCAGCGGCGGGCGGTGACCGCCGCGCCGGGGTGCAGCACCACGTACGGCGGGTCGGTCGGCGGGTCGGCCGCCGGCGGGATCCGGACGGCCAGCCGGCCGTCGTCGCCGGCCGGCAGCCGGAACCCGGCGGCCGCCGCGATGCGCAGCGCCCGCTCCGGTTCCGGAAGCTCCTCGGGGAGGTCGTCGGACGCGTCGCTGCCCGGCCGCAGCCGCACGTCCAGCAGCGCGCCGGGATGGTCCACCGAGGCGCCGGTGATGCGCTCGATCCCGGCCAGCCGCAGCAGCAGCGCGGTGGGCAGCGGCGACTGGTGGAACGAGGTCAGCACGACCGCCTCCGCGAAGCCGCCGCGCCCGACCTCCTCGACCACGGCCCGCACGTCGTCGGGGCGGACCGGGGGCGCGGGCGTGAGCACCCACGGCGCGGACCACTCCAGGACCCGGCGCACCCCGGGCAGGATCGCGCCGGCCTCGGTGCCGGCCGGGCCGCAGAGCAGCGCCACCTCGGCCGCGGCCGCGACGGCGCGTACCGCCGGCCCGGCGAGCAACACGTCACCGGCCCCGTCCAGCCGGACGACCAGCACCCGGCGGGTCACGGGCGCGCTCCCGCACCGACCGACCCGACCGGCCCGGCCGGCGCGGCCGGCCCGGAGTCGAGCAGGTACGTCACGGCGGCCACCAGGTCGGGCCGCACGACGGGTGCCGCGGCGACCTCCGCGGGCAGGGTCACCGGGGTCGGGACCAGCACCGAGCGGGCACCGGCTGCGCTGGCCGCGGCCACGTCCGCGCCGATGTCCCCGATCACCGCCACCCGGTCGGCCGGCACCCCGAGCGCCGCGGCGGCCGAGATGACCATGCCCGGTCGCGGCTTGCGGCACGGGCAGCCGTCGTCGGGCCCGTGCGGGCACATCCGCCAGACCGCGAACGGCCCGAGCAGCCGCTCGACGCGCTCGTTGACCGCCGTCGCCTGGTCGTGGGTGAGCAGCCCGCGGGCGATCCCGGACTGGTTGGTGATCACGCCGATCGGCAGCCCGGCCGCCCTGACGAGCGCCAACGCGGCCCTGGCCTGCGGGACCGGCCGGACCAGGTCGGGGTCGGCGCAGTAGGGCTCGTCCTCGATCAAGGTGCCGTCGCGGTCGAACAGCACGGCAGCCAGTGTCCTCGGGGAGCTCACCCGAACAAGATTTCCGCAGGGCGTCAGGACAAACGCGTTCTGGCCAACTGCTACTCAGGGTAGCGAGTACTACTCTCCGTATTCAGCCAGGGAACCTCCGGGAACTACTCTCCGCTGCACGGGAGACACGGCCCGGTGCCGTGACCCCGGTGGCCAGCTGCAGCGCGGCCTCGACCACCGCGTCCGCCGGTACGTCGAGGCACTGCAGCTGGTACGGACACCGGAACTGGCGACAGGGCGTGCACGCCGTGGGCACCCCGAGCACCGTGGCCGGCACCGAGCGTGGCCGGAACTGCTCGACCAGCTCCGTTCCGGCGAACAGCACCACCACCGGGGTGCCGACGGCGTCGGCGAGGTGGGCGCCGCCGCTGTTGTTGGTCACCGCGACGGTCGCGGACGCGAGCAGCCCGGCCAGCCCGGGCACGTCCAGGTGGCCGGCCAGCGCGTGCACGCCCGGCGCGGTGCCGGCCACCGCGCGCACCAGCTCGGCCTCGGCGGGCGGGCCGCTGACCAGCACCGGCAGCCCGGAGCGCGCCAGCTCCCTGGCCACCGACCGGAAGCGGTCCGGCGGGTAGCGCCGCGACGAGCAGGAGGCGCCGGGCAGCAGCACGGCGTAGGGCCGGTCCGGCGCCAACCCCCGCTCGGTCAGCGCGGCCCGGGCGCTCGCCTGCCCGGCCGCCGGCACGTCCGCGTGCAGCACCGCCGGGGCCGGCGCGATCCCGAGCCGGTCGAGCAGGTACTGCGCCCGGTCGACCTGGTGCAGCCCGTCGTCCGGTGCCGGCACCCAGTGGGTCAGCGCGGCGCCCCCGAACTCCGCGGACATCCCGGCCCGGATCGGGATCCCGGCCAGCTGGCACACGTAGCCGGCCGGCCACGGCGACTGGGAGAAGGAGGTCAGCACGAGCGCGGCCGCGTAGTCCCTGGCGACCAGCTCGGCGACCAGCTCTGAGTCCGGAGCTCCCGGCTCCGGCTCGATCCGCTGCCACGACACCCGGGCCACCAGCACCCCGTCCAGCTCCGGGAGCAGGCCGGCGGCCGCCGCCCCGGCCGGCGAGGCGAGCAGGTCGAGCCGGGCCTGCGGGGCCGCGGCCCGTAGCGCCGCCAGCGCCGGACCGCACATCAGCACGTCCCCGAGGTTGTCCGGGCGGACCACCAGAATCCGCCCCGGCCGGGACCAGTCGATCGGCGGGCCGGCGAGCGCGGCGGGGTGCTCGAACGGCGCCACGGTCACGGTCACGACCCTGGCTACCCGACCGCCTCGCCGACAAACGGCAGCCGCCGCACCGGGGCCCGGCGTTTGCCGCGGCGCGCACCGGGAACGAGCACCGGGTGCGGATCGCGATGGTGCAGGGGGCGGCCGCCCCCGACCGGGACGGCGTCGCCGACTACACCGCCCACCTGGTCACGGCGCTGGAGGCGGCCGGCGCGGCGGTGCGACCGGTCGGGTTCGACGGGCTGCTGGCCACGGCGCGGCAGCTGCGGGCGCTGCGCCCGGACGTGGTGCACGTGCAGTTCGCGCCCTCGGCGTTCGGCTTCTCGCCGCGCGTCGGGCTGCTGCCCGACCTGCTTCCCGCGCCCGTGGTGAGCACGCTGCACGAGTATGGCTGGTGGTCGACGCCGGCCGCGGTGCCCGACCGTTGCTGGCGCGCGCTGGAGCGGCGCCGCTGGTTCGACCGGGAGACCTGGCGGCTGGCGCCGGCCGGTGCGGCCGCGGTGACCACGAACGACGGGCACGCCGGGACCCTGCACGAGCGGCTCGGGCTCGCGGCGGTGCGGATCCCGCTCGCACCGAACGTGCCCGACCTCGGCGCCCGACCCCGGGACGCGGTGCGGCGCGAACTGGGGATACCGCCGGACGCGCAGGTGGTGGCCTACTTCGGCTTCGTGCATCCGGTGAAGGGGCTCCGGTATCTGATCGAGGCGTTGGCGGAGCTGCGCGCGGAGGGTCGGGACCGGCTGCACCTGCTCGTCCTGGGCGGCTTCACCTCGCTCGCCCTGCCCGCGGCGGAGGCCGCGGCGTTCCGCGCCGAGCTGGTCGGGCGGGCCCGCGCCTGCGGCGTCGCCGAGCACGTGACCATCACCGGGCACCTTCCGGCGGCCCGGGTGTCGGCCGCGCTGCACGCGTCGGATCTGGCGGCGTTCGCGTTCACCGCGGGCACGACGACGAAGAGCGGCGCGCTGCTGTCGGCCTTCGCGCACCGGCTGCCCACCGTGGTCACCGCGGCCGAGCCGGCGGATCCGGAGCTGGTCGACGGCGAGACGGTGGTGCTGGCCCGCCGGGTGCGCGACGCGCCGGCGCTGGCCGGGGCGTTGCGGCGGCTGCTGGACGACCCGGCGCTGCGGTCCCGGATCGCGGCCGGCGGCGCCGCGCTCACCGCGGACCGGAGCTGGCCGCGGATCGCCGACGCGCACCTGGCCCTCTACGCGGACGTGCTGGGAGCGGTGCGTGGCCGTACCTGAGCGCTACCGGGACATCCTGGTGATCGACCTGCTCGGCGGGCTGGGTGACCTGGTCATGGTGCTGCCGGTGGTGCACGCCCTGGCCCGCCGCCATCCGGGCGCGGCGCTGCGGCTGCTCACGCACGCCCCGGGCGGCGCGCTGGTCAGCGCCGACCCGGCCGTGACCGAGGTGCGGCGCGCCGCGCGCGGTCACGAGCCGGAGGCGGTGCGCGCCGAGCTCGACCGCCGGCGCCCCGACCTGGTCGTCAGCACCACCCGCTACGGCGGCATCCCCGACGAGATCCAGGCCAGGGGCATGCGCGCCGTGACCGACCTCTGGCGGCACCCCCCGCCCGACGTTCCGGTGACCACCCGCTACCTGCAGATCCTGCACGCCGAAGGGCTGATCGACGCGGCCGACGCGGCCACCGCGCGCCCGGTGATCCGGCTGACCCCCGAGGAGCGGCGTGCGGGCCGCAGCGGGCTCGACGCGCTCGCCCCGAGCGGTTCCCCGGTGCTGCTGGTGCCGGGAGCCGGGATGGCCGTGAAGCGCTGGCCGCACTGGCCGGCCCTGGTCGCGGCGCTGCTCGCCGGGGGCGCCCCCACCCTGGTCGTCCCCGAGCCCGGCAGCGGCGTCGAACCGCCCGCCGGCACCGTCGCGCTCCCGCCGACCGACCTGCGCGGGCTGGCCGCGTGGTTCGCGGCCGTCGCCCACCGCGGCGGAGTCGTGATCGGGGGCGACACCGGGCCGCTGCGGGTGGCCGCGGCGGTCGGCGCGCGCACGGTCGGACTGTTCGGGCCCACCGCGGCCGCCCGCTACGGGCTGCCCGCCCCCGCGCTCGACCTGCAGGGCCTGCCGGGCTGCCCGCACCGCCGGCCGACCGCCATCACCGACCAGGTCTGCTGGTGGGACGCGCACTGCCCGCTGGCCGGCAGCGGCCCGGCGTGCATGGCCGACATCGACGTCGACCGGGTGCTCGCCGCCGCCCACCGGGCGAGCACCGCGTAGACCAGGTCCAGGTGCGGGCGATCGCAGCCGGCTCGGTCACTGGTCGGCTCGGCTGCGCCGGCGCGCCCGCCGCCGCAGCAGCAACGCGACCACCAGCAACACCGCGGCCGCGCCCAGCACCCCCGGATGCTCCCGGGCCTCGGCGCTGGCCGCCCGCAGATCGGCCGTCGCCCGGTCCTTCCCGGCCCGTACCCGCGCCGGCACATCGAGGCGCGCCGACAGCTCGTCCGCGGTCGCGGCCACGTCGGCCCGCAGCTCCTCGACCCGCCGTCGGTCCGGAGCCCCCAGCTCGTCGGCCTCGGCCCGCAACTCGTCGGGGGACGTGGTCGCGCCGTCCACCACCGGCCGATCGGCCGCCACCGGTCCCGGCCCGACGTCCCCGCCGCGCTCGCGGTCCGGACCTGTGTCGCCCGTGCTGCTCATCCCGGTTCGCCTCCATTGCTGTCCCGTGTGCGGTCGTCCCGCTGCCGACTGCACAGAGATGACCGCAGAACGGCCCGCTCAATCCCCGAACGCGGCCCGACAGCCGAATGCCCGCCGTCCCCGGTTGAGCGGGGACGGCGGCGGGTACCGGCAGGGCATGTCGGAACAGCCGCCCGCCCCGGGGACAGGGGACCTGCAGTCGGCCAGCACCGGGGAGCTGGTCAGCCGGCTGTCCGCCCAGGTCTCGGAGCTGGTACGCGCCGAGTTGGCGCTCGCCCGCAGCGAGCTGAAGACCAAGGGCGCCCGGTTCGGGGTGGGCGCCGGGCTGGCCGGGGCCGCCGGCCTGCTGGCCGTGGGTGGACTGCTCGCCCTGCTCGTGGCGGCGATCGCCGCGCTCGCCCTGGTGCTGCCGGTCTGGGCGGCGGCGCTGCTGGTGGGGGTCGTGCTACTGATCATCGCCGGGGTGTTGGCGCTGCTCGGGCGCCGGCAGGTCCAGAAGGCGATGCCTCCGGTGCCCGAGCAGGCCGTGCAGGGCGCCCAGCAGGATGCCCAGGTCATCAAGGACGGCCTCAGCCGCCGGTCCTGACCCGGGCCACGCTATCCGCGGCCGGGCGCTCGACGAGCCGGCGGTAGATCACCAGCGTGTCCTCGGCCACCCGATCCCAGCTGTAGCGGGCCAGCACCCGGTCCCGGCCGGCGACGCCGTACGCCTCCCGCAGCACGGCCCGGCTGAGCAGGCCGCGCAGCGCGGTGGCCAACCGGCGCGGCTCCCGGGCCGGCACGTGCATGCCGGTGATGCCGTCGATCACGGTGTCGGTCAGGCCGCCCACGGTGCTGACCACCACCGGGCGGGCACAGGCCATCGCCTCCAACGCCCCCGAGCCGGGCCGCTCGAACCAGGGGACACAGACCACGATGTCGCTGGAGCGCAGCAGCCCCGACGCCGATTCCTGGGACAGGACGCCGGCCAGCCGTACCCGGTCCCGTACCCCGTACCGTTCGGCCAGCGCGGCCAGCCGCTCACGGTGCGGGTTGCTGCCCCCGCCGGCCACGACGAGCTCGGCCTGCGGCACCCCGGCCAGCGCGGCCACCACCTCGTCGACGCCGGTGCTCGGCTCCCACCCGGACAGGCTGACCAGCCGCGGTCGCCCGGCCCGCGGATCCGAGACGCCTCCCGGGCAGAACGTCTCGGCGTCGACACCGGACGGCAGTACGGCCACAGTGGACCGGGCGGCGCCGAGTCGGCCCAGCCGGTCGGCCATCTCGGCACTCGACGCGATCACCTGGTCGACGCCGCTGACCAGGCAGCCGTCGATCGTCCGCGAACCGCGGGCAGCCCTGCCCGCAGCGAACGACTGCACGGTGGGAATGCCGGTGTCCCGGGCGGCCGTCAGCATCACCAGCCCGGAGAGCCTGGACTGGGCGTGCACCACGTCGGGGCGCTCGGTCGACCAGGCCGCGGTCAGCGCGGCGGCGAACTCCGGGAGCACCGGGAGCAGCTCGTGGTCGGTCAGCGGCTGCGGCGGGCCGGCGGCCAGATGGCGGACGCGGGCGCGCGGCGCCAGCGACACCGCGTCGGGCTGTTCGGCGGCTGTCCGCCGGGTCCACACCGTGACGTCGTGGCCGGCCCTGGCCAGCGCGCGGGCCAGGTCGAGCGCGGGCTCGCCGCTCGCCGAGCGGTCGGCCGTGGGCGGGAGGCTTGCCGTGACCGACAGCAGGGCAATCGTCAGCCGGCCGTGGCCGGCACCCGCCCGGGGCCCGCCACCCCGCTCGGCAAGGTCTGGTTCGTGCATGTGTACCCGGCTCCGCTCATGATTGAATGCTTCATCGGCTGCGGACCGCGGACACAGGGCGGTGAACTTCGACGAGCGCCATCCGCTCGCCCCTTCAGCAACGTACGAGCGGACCGGGCGCCCGTCAAACCGAAGCGGCAGGACCTGGCTTGTCCAGGAGCGAGCCGCCGGTGCTCGTCGACCCGCCGAACGGTCTGCTCGGACACTCCGTTCGCGGCCGCTACCGCTCGCCGGGCAGCCGTCCGGTGCACAGCAGATCCCGGGCCACGTCGCCGATCTTGCGCCGGCTGGAGCGGGCGGCGGTACGCAACCGGTTGAACGCGTCGTTCTGGCCGATCCGGTCGCGCGCCATCAGGTAGCCGACGCCGCGCTCGATCGGCGCCCGGTGCTCGATGGCGTAGCTCAGCTGCGTGGCCAGCTCGCTGGACTGCTCGGCCGTGACCGCGGCGGTCAGCAGCGCGCCACCGATCTCGGCGTAGCGGGTCAGCGCGTCCCGCTCCGATGTGCTCCAGTCGCGCCGCTCGTCACGGAAGACGTCGAGGCTGCCGACGGCGACCCCGGCCAACCTGATCGGGACCCCGAGCACCCCGCGGACGCCCTTCTGGTCCAGGCGCTCGACGAACTTGGGCCATCGATCATCGGTGTAGATGTCGGCGGAGGCGACCGGCTCGTCGTTGACGTAGGTGTCCACGCAGGGCCCCTGCCCGGTGTCCAGCTGGGCGTCCTCCAGTTCCTGGCTGGTCGGATCCGTGGCCACCGCGTACCGCAGGTCGCCGCCCTCGTCGGCCAGCATCACCCCGCTGCCGCCCATGCCGAACAGCTCCACACACGCCGTCACCAGCTGCTCGAGGGACTGCTCGAGCACCGCGGGCTCGCGTTGCTTCTGCAGCCGGCGCAGGCTCGCCCCCAGGGCGGCCGGGTCGATCTCGGTGGTCACCGCGCTGAGCCTCTCGCTCCAGGATCCGGAGCCACCGTCTCCGGCGCCGCGGAATCGCGCCGCACCGCGTGGGTCGCCGCGATCAGCAGCTGACCCACCAGCGCGGCGTACGCCTCGCCGGCCCGCCGCTCGGCGTCGCTCCACGCGTGAACCTGCTCGGTGACGGCGTTGAGATTGCCCACCACCTCCTGGCGCACCCACACCGGCACGGACATCACGCCGCGCACGCCCGAATCGGCGACCTCGTGCCACAGCGCCCGGTAGCGCGGGTGCTCGGCCAGGTCCGGCACCGACACCACCTGGCGGAACCCCTGCACGTCGACACCCGGTCCGATCTGCAGCCGCTCCTGCGCCGACTCCAGCGCCGCCGCCGCCGGCCCGGTCACGGCGACGGTCCGCACCCGGTCGGCCTCGTCGAGCAGCAGCACACCCACGCAGTCCACCCCCAGGAGCTCGGCCGCCGCGCCGACCACCACCCCCAGCTGGTGCGACAGGGTGTGCATCGCGCCCCCGGTGGCCGATCCGGTCAGCTCCCGCAGACTACGGGCCAGGGCCTGCTCATCGATGGCCATTGCGGTCAACCTCCTCTTGCGCCTCACGCGCCGAACCTCGCAGCGGGAGATCGCCGTCCAGGTCCAGGTTGTGCAGTACCCGGCGCAGCAGCGGCGAATCGGAAATGATCAGCAGGGTTGCGCCGCGGCCGCACAGGGTGCGGGTCGCATCCCGGAGCATCCGCACGCCCCGCAGGTCGACGAAGCAGTCGGCGCCGATCTTGACCAGCAACCAGCGGATGGGCTCGGCGCACCGCGCGCCGAGCTCGCGGCGTCCGGTGTCCACCGTGGCGAGGTCCAGATCGGCGCCTGCCCGCAGCCAGGTCAGGTCGGGCGCGCAGCGGGCCCCGACCAGCTCGAACACCGCGCGCTCGGCCTCGGACACGCCCGCCTCCACTCGGGGCCGGCGCCGAGCAGGGGACGCCGACCGAATCGCGGACACAGGGCGGTGATCGCTGTGCCGCGACCGTAGCATCGCGGCCAGCCGGGCTGGTGGCCGGCGATCGAGTGGGCGAGCAGGCCCGTTGCATCACATTCCGGTCCCGGTGGGTCGGCCACGGCACCGTCGTGGTTGGACTTCTTCCGGAACGGCCATACGGTCCCAGCGGTCACCACCACGCGTGGCCGCCCTACTCCCGAATTCCGGAGGACCCATGATCATCCTGGGTTTGATCCTGCTCATCCTCGGCTACGTGCTGGGGATCTCGCTGCTGTACTACCTCGGCGGCATCCTGCTCGTCGTCGGCGTCATCCTGGCCGTGCTGGGCAGCACCGGCCGGGCCATCGGCGGTCGCCGACACTTCTTCTGACGTCACCGCCGCCGGTCGACCAGCCGGCGCCCCGGCGGACCACCACCCGGTGGCCGTCGGGACTCAGCAGCGCGGTCCGCCTGCCAGTGCCGCGGCCGTGACGCCGGCCCGGTACGTCGTCTCCACCGCGCGGTATCACGCGGAGCCTGCGCCGGGCGCTCGACGGCGTCGAGCGGTCCGTGGCCCCGCGCGCGGGGTGAGCCCTACCGGGCGGCGGCGCGGCCTGCGACCGTGCGGGCCAGGATGCCCAGCGTCGCGCGCAACGCACCGGGCGAGATGATCGGGAAGATGTCGCGCTCCCGCCACCCCGGGTCGATGCCCGACCAGTCGCAGTATGACGTCACAAGGGTGCCACCGGCGGTCGGTTCGAGCCGGTAGCCGTACACGTGGCCGATGGGCGGCCGGACCACGCCGACGACCGTCCAGGCGATCTCCCGGTCCGGCTCGAACGCGGTGATCGTCACCGTGACGTCGTAGCGGCCCATCGGGAGATCGCCCAGCGCTTCCCGGTCCATGTGCACCACGAACGTGTCACCGATGGCGGTCACCGGCTCCCCCGCGGCGGACATCAGCATCCCGGAGCTGTCGATGTCCACGTGTCCCTGCGGGTCGCAGAGCAGCTGGAAGATCGTCTCGGGTGGCGCGGCGATGGTGCGGCGTTCCTCGATGCGCTCGTCGGTCACCGCGCCATGCTGCCGGCACTGCGTCGTTGTGCACAGCCGAACGTGTCGGGCTCCGCGGTATCGACGGCAGCGGGTTGCGACTCTCGTCCGTGTCCCCTTCGACAGTTGAGGGCACCGGCGACGACGGACGAGAGAGTCAGTGATGAGTTGGGTGTGGCTCGCGATCGCCGTCGCGGGCGACGTGCTCGGTACCAGTGCACTGGAACGCGGCTCCCGGGCGCACTACGCCCGCTGGTTCGTGCTGGGCATGGCCGCCTACGTGCTGGCCTTCTACGCCTTCGCCCGATCGCTGCAGTCGATCCCGACGAGCACGGCCGACGCCATCTACTTCGCCGCGTCCACCGCGGTCATCGTGGTGGTCGGGGTGATGGTGCTGCGGCACCGGCTCACCGTCCGCAAGGCTGCCGGGCTGGTGCTGGTCGTGGCCGGGGTCGTCGTACTGCGGACGCAGGCCGCCGGTGTCTGATCGCCCCCTCCTCAGCTGGGTCGCGCTCTACACCGCGATGCTGCTGGACGTCGCGCAGGTCTTCGCCCTCGACTTCTCCGACGGCTTCCGCAACCCGGTGTTGGGCGCGCTGGCCATTGCCGCGTTCGGCGTCGAGGTCACCCTGTTCTCGCTCGCCCTGCGCCACATCGACAGCGCCATCGCCTACGGCCTCTACGGGCTCGGCACCGCCGGGGTGGCCGCGATCAGCATCGGCTGGCTCGGTGAGGCCCTCACCGTGACCAAGGGCATCGCGCTGACCGCGGTGATCCTCGGCGCGGTCCTGCTCAACACCGACGGAGCGAAACCGCCCGCCGTGCAGAGCACGCCGTCGGAGGAGCGGCAACCGGCGGACGTGTGACCACACGACCACACCGCCCCCGAGGGGTTGCGGCGATCAGCCGGCCAGCTCCGCGCGCACCCGCGCCGCGGCCCGGCTCAGCGCCCGCAGCTTCTCGTAGGCGCAGAACCGGGGCAGTGCCTTGAGCCCGCAGTCGGTGGACAGGGTCACCCGCTCCGGCTCGATGTGCTCGAGCACCTTGTGGATCCGGGCCACGATCTCGTCGTCGGACTCGATGTAGAGCGTCCGGATGTCGATCACGCCGGCCTGAACCCGCTTGGGCGCGGGCACGTTGCGCAGCGCCTTCACGTCGGCCATGTCGCGCAGCGCGAAGTCCAGCGCGTACTCGTCGACGTTCACCGCCATCCAGCGCTCCAGCACCCGGGGCAGCGCGTCCTCGACCGCGCGGAAGGTGTTGCCGTAGCCGGCCCCGAGGCAGCAGTGCCAGGCGAGCTTGGCGTCCACCCCGTCGACCCAGGCGTTGAGCACGTCCAGCACCCAGTCGTTGTCGCCGTCCAGCGCGAGCATCCAGGCGCCGAGATCCTCGATCTGGATGTAGTCGGCGCCGTGCGCGACCAGGTCCTTGAGGTCGGAGTTGAAGATCGGTACCAGGTCCTCGGCCAGCCTGCGGGCGTCGGAGTACGCGGACTCCGGGTGGTTGAAGTCCACGTGGTAGGTCAGGTTGGGCGGTCCGGCGCCCACCGACACCTTCAGCGGCTTGTCGGTCAGCTGCCGGGCCGCGGTGTACATCTCGGACAGGCGGCCGGGGATCCCGCGCGACACCTCGGCGGTGACCGCGGTGCCGCCCCAGTTGTGCATCCAGGCGGCCTGGCTCAGGTCGCCGTCCGGGCTGGCCTCGATGGCCGTGGCGAGGGGGTTCGGCAGCTTCGCCTTGGTGAACCCGCCGAGCCGCTCGTACCAGTACCAGACGAACGAACCGATGCCGCCGCCGTAGTCGTCGAAATGCATCTGACCGTCGGTGACGATGTCCAGCCCGGCCAGCTCCTGGTCGGAGATGCACGCGGTGGTCGCGTCCCACCAGGCGTGCCAGTTCTCCTCCAGCTTCCACCACTCGAGCAGGTCGGCGCCGGCCAGGTTGTAGCGGGTGTACCAGCGCGGCTTCGGGTACGAACCGATCATCGTCGTGGGCAGGACGGTGTCCACCAGATCAGCCATGCTGGCCTCCTCGACGCACGGACGGCCGACGGCGACCGCGGGTCGACCGGGCCCGATCATGCTCGGGTCGGCGGCGCCGGAACCATGTGTCGGCGGCCAGGATGGGCGGCGGGATGCTGGGCGGCGGCACAATGGCTACCGAAGACCGAACGACCGTGCTAAAAAGGGAGCCATGGGCAAGGGGACGGACACCCGCAACGAGATCCTGGCCGCGGCCGGCCGGCTCGCCGGGCAGGTCGGCCTGAGCGGGCTGACCATCGGCACCCTCGCCTCCCGGACCGAGCTGTCCAAGAGCGGCCTGTTCGCCCACTTCGGATCCAAACAGGACCTGCAGCTGCAGGTGCACGCGCACAACGTGGAGCGGTTCGTCGCCGAGGTGATCCGCCCGGCGCTGCGCGCGCCACGCGGCGAGCCGCGGGTGCGCGAACTGTTCGAGCGCTGGCTGGCCTGGGCGTCGATGCCCGGCGGTTGCCCGATGCTGGCGGCCAGCTTCGAGTTCGACGACCAGCCGGGACCGCTGCGCGAGCGGCTGGTGCGCGATCAGCGCGACTGGTTCGACACGATCACCATGGTCTTCGCCGGCGGCATCACCGAGGGACACTTCGCTCCCGACGCCGATCCGCGCCAGTTCGCGCAGGACCTGGAGGGCGTGATGCTCGCCTTCCATCTGACCAGCCGGTTGCTCGGCGACGCGGACGCCGCCGCCCGCGCGCGGCGCAGCCTGGACGCCCTGCTCCTGGCCGCGGCCTGACCCTCGACCCGAAGGATCCCTGATGCTCGTAGCGACGTCGAAAAGCACGACCGTTCGTGCCGACCGCGAGGGTGGCGTGTCGGTGCGGCCGCTCCCGCCGCACGAGGCCGGCCACGCCGTGGACCGGGTGTTCGCCGGGCTGTCGGCCGGCAGCCGGTACCAGCGCTTCCACGGCCCGGTGCCGCGGATGACCGAGCTGCTGCGGCGGCGCCTGGTCGACGTGGACGGGCACCGGCGGGCGGCGATCGTCGCCGAGGTCACCACCGACGGTGGCGGCGGCGATCCGGTACCGGTCGGGCTCGTCGAGCTGGCCGACGCCGGTCGCGGTGCGGCCGAGGTGGCGATCGCGGTGGTGGACGCCTGGCACCGCCGCGGCGTAGGTCGGCAACTGATCGAGGCGGCGGCCGCGCTGGCGATGCGGCTGGGATACACCGAGCTGCGCGCGTCCGCGCTGCCGGAGAACGTGGCCGTCCGGGGCCTGGCGCGCGCCCTCTTCCCGCAGGCCCGGTGGCGCCTCGACGGGGACACGGTGCAGCTCACGGTGCCGATCGGCGCCGCCGCAGGCACCGTCACCGACGAGGACGTCCTGGCCGACCTGCTGTACCGGGGCTGACCGGAGGAGCCGCGTCACACACCGTCCGGTCCCCTCACACATGTCGCAACCTCTGTGCCTGCACCACGGGGTGTGTGGTGGTGGTGCTGCCCGCTGGAGGCCGAGGGTGCAGGGGTTGTCGTGGCACCCGCGCTCGGCCCAGCCCCGTGGCCCGGGTCTGACCGCGGCACCCGCCGGGACCGGTGCACCGCGCATACCGTGAGGTGCCTTCGCACAGGTCGTGGCATATGCGACGCCACCACGGGGTGCGCGGTGGTAGCGGCCCCGCTGGAGGCCGTGGGCGGAGGGTTCTCGTGCGGCCGCGCTCGACCCAGCCCGCGGCCACGGCCCGGGCCCCGAGCCGCGGCACCCCGACGAGATCGGGTGCACCGCGCACACCGCGAGGTGGTGTCGCACAGGCTGTGGCATGTGCGACAGCACCACGGGATGTGCGCGGTGGTCGCGGAGCCCGCTGGGGGCGGTGCGACCCGGGCGGGGACGGGTGCGGCGGCTCAGGCTCGGGCGTCGGGCGGCATCCGGTGCATGCGGAACGCCGGCCGGTCGAACCAGCTGCGACCGGCCCGAACGGCCAGCCCGTCGGGCACGAATCCGTTGCGCCGGTAGAACGCCTCGGCCCGCGGATTCCCGGCCATGATCCACAGATAGGCCGGTTCGGTGCCGATCGCGGTGTCGAGCAGCGCCTGCCCGAGCCCGCTGCCGTGGGCGCGCGGCAGCGTGTAGAGCTTGGCCAGCTGGCGGCGGGGCCCGGCCGGCGGGAAGCCGGCCTGCTGCTCCCAGTCGGCCGGGCCGAGCCGGACCTCGACGATCCCGACCGGCCCGGCCGCGTCCTCGGCGTACCAGGCCCGGTGCGGTTCGTCCGGGTCGGCGCACCGGGCCGCGAACACGGCGCGGTAGCGCTCGACGAACTCGCCCGCCCGGGCCCGCTGCTGGATCGCGAACTCCGGCGGCATCAGCTCGGCGTACGCGGCGGCCAGCGCGTCGAGGTACGTCCGGACCCAGGCCTCGGCGTCGTCCGGGCCGGCCGGCCGGATCCACGCGCCGGCGGCGATGCTGCAGGGCCGCACCGGACCAGCCAACCAGACCGCCCCGGTCGACCCAACGGAAGCGGCCGGGGAGGCTGGCGTGCGTGCGCATCACCGTGATCGGGCCGACCTTCCCGTGGCGCGGCGGCATCCCGCTGCTCGTCACCGATCTGGCCCACCGGCTCACCGCGGCCGGCCACCGGGTCACCCTGCGCACCTGGACCCGGCAGGGACCGGCCCGGCTGCTGCCGGCCCAGCGGCACCCGCTGTGCACCCCGGAGGCCGGGGTGCACCCGACCGCCCCGGGGCCACTGTCCTGGCGGAACCCGGTGCACTGGTGGCGCACCGGGCGGCGGGCGGGCGCCGAGTCGGAGCTGGTGGTGCTGGTGCACTACACCACGCTGCAGGCGGTGGCCCTGGCCGCGGTCGCCCGCAGCTCCCGGCCGGCGGCCCGCGTCGTGCTGATCTGCGCGAACGCCGTGCCCCACGAGTCCCGCCCGGGTGACCGCCGGCTGCTGGCGCTGCTCGCCGGCTCGGTGCACGCGATCCTCGTGCACACCCGGGCCGAGCGCGCGGCGGTGTCCGCGCTGACCGACCGGCCGGTCGCGGTCGCCGCGCTCCCCCCGCACCTGCCGGCGGGTGCGCCGCGGGCGACGGCCGTGCCGGGCCCGCCCCGGCGCCGGCTGCTGTTCTTCGGGAAGATCCGGCCGTACAAGGGCATCGACGTGCTGCTGCAGGCCCTGCGCCGGATCGCGGACGTGCGGCTCACCGTGGTCGGCGAGGTGTACGGCCACGGCGGCGAGCTGCCCGCGCTGATCGAGCGCGCCGGGCTGGCCGACCGGGTGCTGCTGCGCCCCGGGTACCTGCCGGCCGAGCGGATCCCCGAGCTGTTCGCCGAGGCCGACGCCCTGGTGCTGCCCTACCGCACGGCCACCGCGTCGCAGCTGGTCGCGCTGGCCCACGAGCACGGGCTGCCCGCGGTGGTCACCCGCGTCGGCAACTTCCCGGATGCGGTCACCGACGGGGTGGACGGGCTGATCTGCGCACCCGGCGACGTCGACGACCTGGTGCGGGTGCTGCACGAGCTCTACCGGCCCGGCCGGCTGGCGGCACTGCGCGCGGCGGTGCGTCCGGCGGACCCGGAGCCGGTGTGGCGGGACTACCTGGCCACGCTGCTCACGCTGGGCGCCCCCGGCCCGTTGCCGCGGCCGGCGGATCGGATGGCCCGGCCGTAGATCGGCGGGACCGGCGAGCAGGAGCGGATGCGCTCGTCCGGACCCGGATCCGGGCCGGCTCAGCGATCGAGCAGCGCGGTGGCCAGCTCGTCGGCCAGCACCGGCGCGAACTTGAACAGGTTCTCCCCGTACACCGCCAGCACCACGCCCTCGCTGCGGCGCAGGTGGATGCCGTCGCCCAGGTCCGGCGCGTGCGTGCAGTACAGGCCGTCCACCACGCGTGGCTCGACGGTCAGCCGCTCCTGGGCGTAGCGCAGCAACGCCGCCCGGGAGGCCTCCGTCGCCGCCGACCGGCCGAGCTCCCACACCGTCGCCGCCGGGTCCACGTGGCCGCCGACCGCCCACACCCCGGGACCGGTCTCGTGCTGGTAGGTGCCGGGTTCGCCGGCCGGCCCGTCGATCCAGCACGGCCGGTCGGCGGCCGGCTCGATCGGGAAGCTGAACCGGACGTGATGGCTCAGCGTGGTCGGGGTGTAGACGTCGACCTGGGCGGCGAGCGGCGCGGTGCCCGCGCCCGCGGCGATCAGCACCGCGTCGAACCGCCCGGTTCCGGTCGAGGCGTGCACGGTCGCCCCGGTCGGCCCGTCGGCCAGCGTGTGCACGACGCCCTCGACCAGCGCCGGGCCGGCCCGGTCCAGCAGCAGGGCGCGCACCGCGTCGACGTCGATCACCCCGCCGGACGGGTCGATGAGCACCTCGGCCGGTGGCCGGCGCGCCGGCAGCCGGGCCTTGCCCCCGTCGACGATCTCGTACGGCGCGCCCGCGGCCGCCATCGCCGCCGCCCGATCCGCCATGTCCTCGCCGCTGAGCACGCAGCCGACGCCGGAGATCAGCCGGGTGCCGGCCCGCTCCTGCCAGCGCCCGAAGCCGGCGCGCGCGGTCTGCGCCAGCGCCACCAGCTCGGGGTCGGCGTGCGCCAGCCGGAAGATCCGCGACGACCCGGCGGAGCGCTCGGTCATCCCCGCGCCGGCCCGTTCGAAGCAGGTCACGTCGGCGCCGCGCGCCAGCAACCCGGCCACCGCGGACAGCCCGACGACCCCGGCGCCGACGACGGCCACGCGCATCAGACGAACGCCGACAGGCCGGTGATGGCCCGGCCCACGATCAGCGACTGGACCGAGTCGGTGCCCTCGTAGGTGTAGACGGCCTCGATGTCGGCGTGGTGCCGGGCCACGTGGTGGTCCAGCAGGATCCCGTTGCCGCCCAACACGTCCCGGGCCATCCCGCAGACCCGGCGGGCCGCCGATGCGGTGGCCAGCTTGGCCAGCGCCGCGTGCTCCAGGTCGGCTCGGCCCTCGGTCTGCAGCTGCGACATCCGGGTGCACATGGTCTGCATCGCCGTGATGTCGGCCAGCATGTGCGACAGCTTGTCCTGCACCAGCTGGAAACGGGCCAGCGGCCGGCCGAACTGCTCGCGGCGCAGCGCGTAGGTGACCGCGGCCTCGTAGGCGGCCACCGCGTGCCCGAGCGCCTCCCAGGCCACGGTCTGGCGGGACTTGGCCAGCACCCGCGTGGTGTCGTCCCAGTTGTGGGCCTCCGCGAGCCGGGCGTCGGCGTCGACGCGCACGCCGTCCAGCTCGATCTGGGCCTGCCACACCGCCCGGTTCGCCGCCTTGCCCACGATGCGCTGCGCGCGGAAACCGGGCACCGGGTCCGCCGCCCCGTCCGGGTGCTCGACCACGAACGCGCCCACGTCGCCGTCGTCGTCGCGAGCCCAGACGACCACCACGTCGGCGATGGTGCCGTTGCCGATCCAGCGCTTCCGCCCGTGCAGGGTCCAGCCGCCGTCGGGCGCCCGGCGGGCCCGGGTGGCCAGCCGCACCACGTCCGAGCCGTGCTCCGGTTCGGTCAGCGCGAACGCGCCGAGCTTGTCGACCGCGGCCATCGGGGCCAGCCAGCGCGCCTGCTGCTCGTCCGAGCCGAGCAGCCCGATCGCGGTCATGGCCAGCCCGGAGTGCACCGCGTTGAAGGTGGCGATGCTGCCGTCGCCGCGGGCCAGCTCGGCGGCCACCAGGCCCTCGGCCAGCGCGGACAGCCCCGGGCAGCCGTGCCCGTGCAGCGCCCCGCCGGCCACCCCCAGCTCGCGGTAGCCGGGCACCAGCGCCATCGGGAACTCCGCGCGCTCCCAGTACTCGTTCGCGACCGGCGCGACCTCGGTGTCGCACCAGTCCCGCACCCGGGCCAGCACCGCCCGCTCGCGCTCGTCCAGGTGGTCACCGATGGCGAAGAAGTCGGTGCCGCGGCTGGCCGCCAGGTCGTCGCCCCTGGGCAGCTCGATCCCGGACGGCCCGATCCCGGGCAGCTCGGCCCCGGGGGGCTCGTTCCCGGCCCGCGGATCGATGACCGCGGGCGGGCCGGCTGCGGTGTCGGTCAGATCGGTCACGTCGTCACTCCTCGTACAATCGGCTGCCCCCAGCCCAGCACGGCGGCCCGCTCGTCACAATGGCGACCGGCGGGAACGGGCAACCGGATCGCCACGAGAAGGTGCGCGCCGGGCACGGCCACCGCTCAGAGCCGGGTGCCGCCGGAGACCTCGATGCGCTGCCCGGTGATCCAGCTGTTCTCCCCGGTGAGCAGCGAGGCGATCGCGCCGCCGATGTCGTCGGGCTCGCCGACCCGGCCGAGCGCGGTGTTGGCCGCCAGCCGGGCGCGCATCTGCTCGTCGTCGCGCAGCCCGCCGCCGCCGAAGTCGGTGCCGGTCGGGCCGGGGGCGACCGCGTTCATCGACGCGTAGGCCGCGGTCGGGGCCCCGACGAACCGGGTGAGCCCGGTGGACAGGTTGACGATCCGGCCGCCGTCGACGATCAGCGGCAGCAACTTCTGGGTAGGAAGAACACGCCCTTGAAGTGCACGTTCAGCAGCTCGTCGAAGTCCTTCTCGGTGGTGTCGGCGAACGGCGCGTCGCTGCTGGTGTTCACCGCGGTTAAGCTGCAGCTGCTCTCGGTGATCGGCCGGCAGCGGCTCGGCTCCTGAGCGGGCTCAGGCCACGGTCGCGTGCACCGGAAGAGCGCGGACGCCGAGGATGCCGCGCGGATAGCCGCGCAGGCCGCCGGCGGCCGCGACCGCGTCGTGGTCGACCGTCAGCGCGCGGAACCGGGAGGTCAGCTCCTGCAGCGCCACCCGCCCCTCCAGCCGGGCCAGCGGCGCGCCGAGGCAGAAGTGGATGCCGTGCCCGAACGCCAGCTGCGCCCCACCGCCGAGGCCGCGCCGCAGGTCGAAGCGGTCCGGGTCGGCGTGCGCGCGCGGGTCCCGGCTGGCCGCCAGCAGCCACGGCGTGACCAGCACGTTCGCCGGGATCGTCACGCCGTGGAACTCGACCTCGCGGGTGGTGGCCCGGCCGATCTGGGTGAACGGGGTGCGCAACCGCAGCACCTCCTCGATCGCGCCGGGGATCAGGCCGGCGTCGGCGCGCAGCTCGTCCCAGACGCCCGGGTTCTCGTCGAAGCAGCGCACCGCGTTGCCCAGCAGCAGGGTGGTGGTGACGTGCCCGGCGAGCAGCAACAGCAGCGAGAAGTTGGTGGCCTCCTCGTCGTCCAGCCGATGGCCCTCGACCTCGGTGGTGACCAGCGCCGACATCAGGTCGTCGCGCGGGTCGGCCCGGCGGGCCCGGCAGTGCTCGGCCAGGTAGGCGCCGATGCCGGACATCGCCTCGGCGATCTTCGGGCCGAGCTCGGGGTCGGTGGGGTCGACCTGCATCGAGAACAGGTGGTCCGCCCACGCCCGGAACAGCCCGCGGTCCTCGGCGGGCAGCCCGAGCAGCTCCGAGATCACGATCACCGGTAGCGGGAAGGCGAGCGCGTCCACCAGGTCGAACCGCTCGCCGGTGGTGTCGAGCAGCTCGCGGGTGATGGTGCGGATGCGCGGTTCCAGCCCGGCCACCGTCTTCGGCGTGAACGCGGTGCTGACCAGCCGGCGCAGCGTGCGGTGCTCCGGGGGGTCGAGTGCGGTCATCATGCCGCGCTGCACCGGCTTCGCCGCCGGGAAGATCCGGCCGGTGTTGGACGAGAAGGTGGCCGGGTCGCGGGTGACGGCCTCGACGTCGGCGTGCCGGAACAGGTGCCAGATCCCGGTGCCGTCGCACCAGACCGGGCGTTCCTCACGCATCCGGTGCAGCCAGTCGAGCAGCACCGGCTCGTCCTCGGCGGTCGGTGGCAGTTCCGGTGCGGTCGTGGTGGTGGACACGGTGGCTACTCCTCGTGCAGTGAGCGGTGCAGGTCCTCGCGGATGTGTTCGTAGAGTTCGATGACCACGGGAGCGGCCGCCTCCAGCGCGGCCGGGTCGGGCCCGGCCGCCGGCTCGAAGCCGCGCCGGACCAGCTCGGCCAGCCCGTCGGCCTTCGCCTCGAGGTCGAGATCGATCGACGCCGGCAGCATGCGCTCGAGCAGGAAGAAGCCCGCCGTCGCGCCGGACAGCCGGTAGTGCAGGCCCGGATCCGCCGCCGGGTCGTCGGCGAGCAGGCCGTGCTCGTGCAGCGCGGCCAGGTAGGGGGGCCCGATGGCCGCCTTCTGCGCGCCGAACCGGAGCCCGACCTTGGTGTCGCCGATCAGCGCGCCGAGCAGCTCGGTGTCGCCGGTGTAGAACGCCCGGGCCAGCGGCCGGCGCATGACCAGCAGGAACAGCGTGCGCATGGTCCGGTGCAGCTGGATCTCGGCCGGGTCGGCGCGCATCGCGGCCAGCTGCGCCTCGACGATGGACGCCACGTCGCGCAGCAGCACCGCGGCGAACAGCTCCAGCTTGCTCGACCAGTGCAGGTACACCGTGCCCTTGCCGACGCCGGCCCGGCGGGCCACGTCGTCGACCGTCACCCGGCGGTACCCGAAGGTCAACAGCAGCTCGCCCGCGGCGTCCAGGATGCGCTCCTCGCGGGCCCGGCCCACCCGACCTCCTCGTGACTGATGACCAGATTTCTCATCCGGTCACGAGTCGAGGCTACTCCTGCCGGTGCACAGGAGGTAGGGCGACGGCGGGTGGGCTCACGGCACGAGCGGTGGCGGGTTGGTGGCCGCCGGCACCTCGACCCGCGTGGCCAGCAGCCGCGCCTCGCGCGTGTGCCGACGCTCGCTCTCCGCGAACCCGGGCGCGGTGCACAGGTAGAGGGTTCGCCCGTCCTCGCCGCCGAGTGCGACCGCGTAGACGCCGGTGTCACCGGTCGAGATCTCGGCCACGATCTCGCCGCCCTTGCGCACCCGCACCGCGCGGTTGCCGATCGCGTCGGCGACCCACACCGCGCCGTCGGCGTCCGCCGCCATGCCGTCCGGGGCCACGCTCAGCCGGCCGAGCGCCTCGCCGACGTCGGTGGTGCCGGGCAGCGGCCCGAACACGGCCCAGTCCTGCCGGTCCGACAGGCTGCCGTCGGCCGCGATGTCGAAGGCGCTCAGCCGGTTGCCGAACGTCTCGGCGACCACCAGCGTGTTCCCGATGATCACCGCCCCGTTGGGGAACTGCAGCGGCTCGGTGGCCACGGTGGTGGTCCCGTCCGGGTCCACGCGAACCAGCGGCGCCGGCGCGATCGGCGCCTCGGCCATCAGGTCGAAGCCGAAGTTGCCGACCCAGGCCCGGCCCTCGGCGTCCACCGCCATGTCGTTGAGCAGCCCGGCGGCGTGCTGGGAGAGATCGGCGTGCACCACCAGCCCGCCGTCCGGCTCACGGCGCAGCACGGAGTGCTCCCGCATCGAGACCACCAGCAACCGCCCGTCCGGCAACCAGCCCAGTCCGGACGGCTGCCCCGGCACCTCGGCCTCCACCCGCACGTCGCTGCCGTCGGCGGCAGCGGAGGCGACCCGGTGGGTGTAGAAGTCGGAGAACCAGACGCGGCCGTCGTGCCAGCGCGGACCCTCCAGGAACGAGTACTTCTCGACGACGACGGTCAGCTCGGTCATGGTGCCTCCGCGGGTGGCGACGATGCTCCAGTCGCACCCTAGGCTGTGTCCTGCGGATCTTGATCGCGGTCTTCGCGCCCAGATGACCGCCAGCTGCGTTGTCGGGCAGGCCGAGTACGCCCGGTACGAGGCCTGCCCTCCGCCTTGCTGGCGACCATCTGGATCACGAAGCCCATCGACCAAGATCCGCAGGACACAGCCTAGAGCCGGGATAGCGTGGCGGCATGGCGCGCACGGTCCGGTTCCACGAGCTCGGCGGCCCCGAGGTGCTGCGGATCGAGGAGCTGCCGGTGCGCGACCCGGGCCCGGGCGAGGTGCGGCTGCGCATCGACGCGATCGGGCTGAACCGGGCGGAGGTCAACTTCCGGCGCGGGACCTACGTGGAGCAGGCGGTGCTGCCCGCAGGCCTGGGCACCGAGGCCGCCGGCCAGGTGCTGGCGGTCGGGCCGGACGTGGCGCGCTGGGCCCCGGGGGACGCGGTCAGCGTGGTGCCCTCGTTCTCGCAGAACTCCTACCCGGTGTACGCCGAGGAGGCGGTGGTGCCGGCCGCGGCGCTGGTGGCCCGGCCGGACGGCATGGACGCGATCACCGGCGCGGCGGTCTGGATGCCGTACGTGACCGTGTACGGCATGGTGGCCGAGATCGTGCGGGTGCGTCCGGGTGATCGAGTGCTGGTGACCGCGGCCGGCAACAGCATCGGGGCCGCGGCGATCCAGGTGACGCGCCTGCTCGGCGCGATCCCGGTGGTGACCACGCCGGTGCCCGGGCAGCGGGCCGAGCTGCTGGCCGGCGGGGCCGCCGCGGTGATCGTCACCGACGGCTGGGACGGCACCGGCCCGCACGGCGCGCCCTCGGCAGCCGGGGTCGGCCGGGACGGGCTGGCGGCGGCCGTGCGCGCGGCCACCGACGGACACGGCGCCGACCTGGTCCTCGACGCCGTCGGCGGGCCGGTGGTGGAGCAGCTGGTCGACGCGTGCGCCCCGGGGGCGACGGTGATCGTGCACGGCGGGCTCTCCGGCAAGCCCACCCCGCTGCCGGCCGGCGGCCCGCACCCGGTGTGGCTACGTCGCTATCACGTCTTCGAGATCACCACCGAGCCGGCGGCGATGCGCCGTGCCGAGCACTTCGTGCGGGCCGGCCTGGCCGCCGGCGCGTTCGTCCCCACGATCGACAGGATCTTCGATTTCGACGACGTGGCCGCGGCGCACGCCTACCTCGATTCACCCGACCGGGCGCCCGGGAAGCCGGTACTACGGGTGCGGCCCTGACCTGCGTCGACCGCTCGCTAGTGTCGTCCTGGGTGGGGACCGGAGCAGGAGGCGAACGCGGTGGGCAGTAGTTCGATCGACTGGGGCAATGAGCTGCTCAACAGCGTGATCTGGATCCTCGGCGTGTTCGTGGTGGCATTGCTGGGTACCGCGCTGATCGGGTGGGTGCTGCTGCGCACGACGGTCTGGGGCCGGCAGTTTCGGCGGCTGGCCGGGAACTACTTCCGGCCCGGCCGGGAGCCGCGCACCTGGGTTCCGCTGTTGCTCGCGCTCAGCCTGCTGTTCATGACCGTCGCCGGGGTCCGGATGTCGGTCCTGTTCTCCTACTGGGCCAACGACATGCTGACGTCGCTGCAGATGGCGGACGCCCCGGGCTTCTGGACGACGATGTTCCTGTTCCTGCCGCTCGCCGGGATCTGGATCGTCTACCAGCTGCTGAACGTCTACGCCACCGGGGTACTGACGATCAAGTGGCGGATCCACACGAACAACCTGATGGTCGACGACTGGCTGCGCGGCGAGGCCTACCAGCGCGGCAACTACGTCAAGGGCCGGGTCGACAACCCGGACCAGCGCATCCAGGAGGACGTGTTCAGCTTCGTCAGCAACTCGATCGCCCTGGTGGTCGGCGCGATCGGCTCGCTGGTCTCGCTGGTCAGCTTCAGCCTCATCCTCTGGCAGCTCTCCGGCCCCATCCCGATCTTCGGCATCGAGATCCCGAGGGCCATGACGTTCATCGCCTACATCTACGTGATCGTCGCGTCGGTGGTCGCCTTCCGGATCGGCCGCCCGCTGATCCGGCTGAACTTCATGAACGAGCTGCTGACCGGGTCCTTCCGCTACGCGCTGGTGCGGCTGCGCGACGCCTCCGAGAGCGTGGCGTTCTACCGCGGCGCGCAGGTTGAGCGGGGCAACCTCGACACCCGGTTCCACGCCGTGATCGGCAACTCCTGGGACCTCCTGTACCGGGGCATCAAGTTCCAGGGCACGAACTTCGTGTTCACCCAGGCCTCGGTGGTGCTGCCCTACCTGATCCAGGGCCCGCGCGTGCTGACCGGGGCGCTGACCCTCGGTGACTTCAACCAGACGGCGACGGCCTTCGGCCAGGTGCACGACGCGCTGTCGTTCTTCCGCAATGCCTACGACGAGTTCGCGTCCTACCGCGCCGTGCTGAACCGGTTGACCGGCCTGCTCGACGCCGACGCCGAGTCCCGCGCGATGCCGCGGGTCGACCTCGAAGAGGGCCCCGGACTGGAGGTCCACGACCTCACCGTGCGCCGGCCGGACGCCCAGCTGCTGATCGACGACATGAACCTCAGCCTCGGGTCCGGCGACACCTTGCTGATCAAGGGGCCGTCCGGCAGCGGCAAGACCACCCTGCTGCGCAGCCTGGCCGACCTCTGGCCCTACGCCGACGGCACCGTCAGCCGGCCGCTCGGCAGCGGCTCGCTGTTCCTCTCCCAGCAGCCCTACGTCCCGCTCGGCCCGCTGCGCACCGCGCTGGCCTACCCGGAGCCGCCGGAGGTCATCGACGACGACCGGGCCCGCGAGATGCTGCGCAAGGTGCAGCTCGCGCACCTGGTGGACCACCTCGACGACGACGTGGACTGGGCGCGCCGGCTCTCCCCCGGCGAGCAGCAACGGCTGGGGTTCGCCCGGATCCTGATCAGCCGACCGAAGGTGGTGTTCCTCGACGAGGCCACCTCGGCCGTGGACGAGGGCCTCGAGCACATGCTCTACGAGCTGGTCCGCACCGAGCTCCCGGAGACCATCGTGGTCAGCGTCAGCCACCGCAGCACCCTGGGCGACTTCCACGCCGGTGAGCTGGAGCTGCTCGGGGGAGGTCGGTGGAGCGCCACCGACGCGCTGACGCGCCCGTGAGTGGCGAGCCGTGTTCTAACACGGTTCGCCACTCACGGGCGGCGCCAGCCGCCGGCCCAGCCCGCGGTGGTCCATGCGTACCCCGCCGGGCCCGTCGACGACCTTCCGGCGACCGTCCTCCGCCCAGCCCAGCCGCCGGTAGAAGCGCAGCGCACGCTCGTTGCCGGCGAGCATCCACAGGCTGGCCCGGTCGAAGCCGAGCGCCCGCAGCCGGGCCAGCGCCGCGGCGTGCAGCGCGCTGCCCACGCCCCGCCGCCACGACGTCGGACGCAGGTAGATCGCGTACAGCTCGCCGCAGGTCGGGTCGCCCTCGTGGTCGGCGCCCACGGACACGAAGCCGAGCACGGCGGTGTCCTGCACCGCCACCAGCGTGCCGCGCAGGCCGGGCACCGACAGCGTCTGCCGCCACCACTGCTCCCGGCTCTCCACCGAGAGTCCGGCCAGCACGTCGTCCGGGATCAGCCCGCGGTAGCCGACCTGCCAGGACTCGACGTGCACCGCCGCGATGTCCAGCGCGTCGGCGGGCGTCGCCTCGCGCAGCTCGACCATTCCGACGATGCTGCCACCCGGCCGGTCCGCGGCACTCCGCCGATCGAGGCCCCGGCATCGAAGCCGGCGCCGATCGAGGCCCCGCGCGATCGACCACTCAGCGCCCGGCGCGCACCCCCATCCGGGCGGCGGCGAACGTGCCCGCGACCGCGTCGACGTAGCGGCGCAGCGCCGCGCCCGTCGGCTCGTAGCTGGGATTGACCTCGGTCAGCGCCACCGCGCGCAGGCCGGGGGCGGCGAACAGCTCGGCCAGCGCCTCGGCCGTCGCGGCCAGGGTGAGGCCGCCGCCGTAGTGCGGGAAGTTGCCCAGCGGCAGATCCCCGGAGTCGACCACGTCCACGTCGACGTGCACCGCGACGTCCGGGACGGCAGCGGTGACGGCCTGCACGGCGGCGCGGGCGACCCCGGCGGGATCGGCGCGCAACTCCGTCTCGCTGCGCCGGTGCAGGCCCGGCCGGGCCGCGACGACCTCGGCCCGGTAGGTGTCGGGATCCGCCTCGTCGTAGCCGAGCATCGCCAGCCGGTCGTCGGTGAGCAGCGGCCAGCGCGACCCGATCCGGGACAGCGCGTTGTCGGTCAGGCCGAGCAGGTGGGCCACGCCCATGGCGTCCAGCACCCCGCTGCGGGTGGCCTCCGGGGTCGCCAGGTCGGCGTCGCCGTCGAGGTAGAGCAGCCCGATGGAGGGGAAGTGTCGCTGCGCGCCGGCCACCATGCCGAGGGTGATCGTGCAGTCGCCGCCGAGCAGCACCGGCAGCCGGTCGTCGGCGATGGCCGTGGCGACCGCGTCGGCGACGCCGCGGGCCACCTCCACCACGGCGTCCAGGTTGCGCGCGGTGCTGTCCGGCCGGTCCTGGACGAACAGCGCCGACGGCAGGTCGCCACGGTCCTGGACATCGAGGCCGGCGCCGGTCAGGCGCTCGACGAACCCGGCCGCCCGCACGGCGGCCGGGGCCGCGTCCTGCCCGGCGTGGTGGGCTCCCGCGCTGGTCGGGACCCCGATGAGAGCGATGCGCTCGGACATGATCCGACTCCTTCCGTGACACCAGTCATTGTATTTTGCCGGTGTGAGCAACGGTACTCCGGTTTCACACCCCTGCAAGCGCTACGCTGGTGTCATGACCGCGTCGGCGACGGTCGCGCTGCTGCGCGACTTCGTGAACACCCTGGATCGGGAGGAGGTTTCGGATCAGCTCGCCGACCCGGACGCGACCGGCCGCTGGTGCGCTGCCCGCGGCCTGCTCGCGCCGGACGACCGGCTGACCGCCGCCGAGCACCGGCGCGTTCTCGAGCTGCGCGAGGGCCTGCGCCGAGCGCTGCAGCAGCACGCCGGCTCCGGCGTCGTCGACGGCGATGCCGAGGACCCCGAGCTGGTAGCGCTGAACCGCGCGCTGGCCACCGTCCCGATCCGGGTGCGGTTCGACGGCGCCGGCGGGCTCCGGCTGGCCGGGAACATGGGCGCCGCGGCTGTCGGGGCGCTGCTCGACGCGGTGCTCCGCTGCCAGGTCGACGGCGACTGGGAGCGGCTCAAGGTGTGCGCCGAGGACTCCTGCCGGTGGGCGTACTTCGACGCCTCACGCAACCGGTCGGGCCGCTGGTGCTCCATGTCCGAGTGCGGGAACAGGGTGAAGATGCGCCGCGCCTACGCCGCCCGCCGGCGGCGCGAGCGGGCCGACCCGGCGCGCTGACGGGCGGGTGGCGGGTCGGACGGGCCAGCGCGGTGGCGGGGCCGCGCCGGCCCGTCCGAGCGTGCGGGACGGCGCCTCAGGGGTCGCCGTCACTCCGGTTGAGCTCGCCGTTCACGCCCCACGGGAAGAAGCCGCCTGCCGTCGCCGACCGCGAGGTCCCGTACAGGATGTTCAGCACCCGCCCGGGTGGGCGGGACGGGGCGAGACCGCCCGCGTCGGCCAGCACGGCGTTGCTGTGCCCGCCGTCGACCACCACGCCCTGGTCCAGGGTGGCTCGCCCGTCCAGGCTGGCCCGGGCGTCGGAGAGCGCCGCGGCCGCGACCTCCTGCCCGCCGGCCAGCACCATCGTCCGCACCACCGCGGCGTGCTGGGACACCGTGGCCAGGATGCCGCCGACGACGTCCAGGATCGGTCGCGCCGCGAACATCGGCAGCACGCCCCGGTAGGCCGTCACGGACAGGTCGGCGACCAGGAACGTGCCGAGCACGAAGCTCGGCTCGCCGGCGAACACGTCGAACCGCTGTCCACGCTCGACCAGGGCCGCGGTCGCGGCGATGGAGTCGAACCCGGCGTCCAGGTCGAGCCGCGGGCGCCCGGGCCGGGCCGGGCCGAGCGTGTTGCGCAGCACGGCCACGTGCATCCGGGCGTCGGTGGCGATCTCCTCGACGTACTGGCGACGCCGCGGGTCGGCGAACTCGACCCGCCGCCCGGCGCCGATCGGGCCGACCCGGCCGGCCCCACCGACGAGCTCGCCCTCCAGGCCCTTCCCGAAGGCCCCGCGCAGGACCAGTTCGGCCACCAGGTACTGCACGTTGAGCAGATAGGTCAGCAGCGCGGCGTCGCCCGGCCCGTCTGCCCGCTCCGCCGCAACGCCGGCGAACGCCGTGCCGGCGGTGGCGCCCACCGCGCCGACGCCGGCCATGCCCAGCCCGGCCAGGCCCGCCCAGCGCAGGAAGCGGCGACGGTCCGCCACATCCTCGCCGGTTCGGCTGGCCGCGTGCGCTCCGACCGCCTGGTTGAACCCGTTGAACACTGCCCGCTCCTCGCTCCGGCCGGGCCGGTGGCCCGACGGCCCACGCACAGCACACCCCCTGTCCGGCCCACCCGCCGGCAACGCCGCACGGGCAGGCGCGCATCGCACCGCATCGGGTGACAGGTCACGGTGTGTCCCCGCGCCGGCGGGCCCGGTGGTTGGCCACGTTGATCCGGTTGCCGCACACCTCGGGTACGCAGTAGCGGCGGCGCCCGCCGCGGCTGATGTCGACGAACGCCCCCCGGCAGGCCGGCGAGGCGCACTGCCGCAGCCGGTCCGGGCCGAGCACCCGGATCACGCTGAGCAGCCCGACCCCGAGGAGCACCGCGAGTTCCCCCGCCAGCCCCGCGCCCGGACGGGAACGCAGCTGCCAGCGGAGCGTTCCGGTGGCGTCGCGGGTCAGCGCGGGAGGCCTGGCCGCCGCGCCGATCAGCTCCGCGGCCGCGGTCGCCGGGTCGGCGCCGTCGATGATCGCGCGTACCTCGCCGCGCAGCCGGTGCACGGCGGCCAGCTCGGCCGGCGTGGGCGAGCGGCCGCCGGCCAACGCGTCGGGCGCGATCCGGCGCTCGTGCAGGAACCGGTGCAGGGCGTGCGGATCGGCCAGACCGTCGCCGGTGCTGACCGCCACCTCCGGGGCGGTGTTCACCAGTTCGGTGGCCACCGACGCCACGTCGTAGTCGTCCAACAGAACTTGCACCGACGCCCGACCCCCTCGTAGCGTAAGGACTTCAGAGTATTTTAAGCCTTTCGAGCCGAGGGAGTCGAGACCGGTGGTGAGCGAGCGGAACGGAACCCTCCGCGCGCCCGTGCGGCCGGTGGTGCTGCTGCTCGGGCTGCTCGCGCTGGCGGTCAACCTGCGCGCCGCGCTCTCCGGCTACCCGCCGCTGCTCGAATCGGCCCGCGAGGACCTGGGCATCTCGGCCGGCGCGGCCGGGCTGGCGCAGACCGGGGCGGTGCTGATGATGGCCGCCGGTTCCTTCGTCGGGTCGGCCATCGGCGCCCGGTACGGGCACGAGCGGGCGCTGGGCGCCGCGGTGGGCCTGGTCGCCGTGGGCAGCCTGGTCCGCGGGGTGGCGGCGTTCCCGGCGCTGGTCGGCGGCAGCCTGCTGATCGGCTTCGGGATCGGCGTGGCCGGCGTGCTGCTCACCGGTGTGGTCAAGGATCGGCTCGCGTCCCGGGCCGGCGCGGTGACCGGCGGCTACGTGGTGTCGATGATGGTCGGGTCGACGGTCTCCAGCGCGGCGGCGGTGCCGTTGGCGGTGCTGCTGGGCGGCTGGTCGCTCTCGCTGGCGGTGTGGGCGGTGCCCGCCGCGCTCGCCGTCGCGGCCTGGCTGCCGATCGGGAACCGGGCGCAGCGTCCGCAGCGCGGCGGGCCGCGGCCGCCGCTGCCGTGGCGCGACCGGTTCGCCCGGCTGGCGTGCTGCTACCAGGCCGGCACGTCGTTGCTGGTCTACGGCTGGATGACCTGGCTCCCGCCGTACTACCAGAGCCAGGGGTTCAGCCCGGCGCTGGCCGGGGCGCTGCTGGCCGGCTGGAGCGTGGCCCAGATCCCGTCCGCGCTGATCGTCCCGGCGCTGGCGGAACGCCGGCGGCGGTGGCGGTTCTGGGCGGCGGTCATGCTGGCCAGCGTCGCCGCCGGAACCCTGGGCGCGCTGCTGATGCCGCTGCCGCCGCTGGTCGGGCCGTGGCTGTGGGTGGTGCTGATCGGTATCGGCTCCGGGGCCGGCTTCCCGCTCGGGTTGGCCGTGATCGCCTGGCGCACGCCGGACGGCGCAGCCAGCGCGGCCACCAGCGGGCTGGCGCTCGGCGTGGGCTACACCGTCGCCGGGCTCGGGCCGCTGCTGATGGGCGTGCTCATCGACGTGACCGGGGGCTTCGGCGCGGCCATCGGCGTGCTGCTCGCCGCCGCGGCCGCGCAGGCGATGGCGATCGCCCGGATCGGCGACGCGTCCCAGCGGTAGCGGCTCAGCCGGCGAGCACCGGCTCCAGGGCGCCGGCCGGCCGGCCGCCGCCGAGCACGTCGACCCGCCCGATGTCCGCCAGCCCGGGGGCGTCCACCCCGACCGCGCGCAGCGCCGCGACGACCACGGCCGGCAGCGGTCGCGGACCGCCGTCCACGATCTTCACGGCGAGCGCGCGACCGTCCGGCAGCGCCGCCGCGAACACCCCCTCGGCCCCTTCCTTGGCCACCAGTCCCGGCACCGTCTCGACCAGCCTGCTCACCATGCGCTCGGTCCCACCCAGCCACCACGGGTGGCGGCGCACGGCCGCCGCCACCCGGTGCTCCGGGGTACCCGGAGCAGCGGTGGCGATGGCCCGGAAGGCGCGGGCCAGACCGATCAGGGTGCACGAGTACAGCGGCGCGCCGCACCCGTCGACGGCCTCGTACGCGGGATCGCCGTCCCCGGTCAGCCCGGCCACCTCGGCCCGCACGGCCTGCTGCAACGGGTGCGCCGGATCCCGGTAGCCGGTGCGCTCCCACCCGGCGGCGACGCAGGTGGCGAGCATCGCGGCGTGCTTTCCGGAGCAGTTCTGGGTGATCGACGCCGGGCCATGGCCCTCGGCGCGCCGGGCGAACGCCGCGTCCGCGTCCAGCGGCCACGCCGGGGCGTTCTGCAGGTCGGCCTCGGTGAGCCCGGCGGCGCCCAGGATCCGCCGCACGCCGGCCACGTGCTCCGGCTCGCCGGAATGGCTGGCACAGGCCAGCGCGAGCAGCTCGCCGTCCAGGTCCAGGCCGCAGCGCAGCATGGCGATGGCCTGCACCGGCTTGAGCGACGAGCGCGGATAGCCGGTCGTCGACGGGTCACCCCGGCGCAGCACCGCCGTGCCGGCCGCGTCGAGCGCGACGAGGTGGCCGTGATGAGCCGACTCGACGAGGTCGCCACGCCGGACCCGCGCCACCACCTGGGCCCGCTGATCGATCACTCCCCGACGCTAGTACAGGTGGCGACTGCGCTCGATCGGCCAGGGGTGACCGCGACGGGCTGGCCGGGCCGGTCCACCGCTGCGGGTCAGGCCCTGGTCACGAGCCGGTGCAGCGCGATCCGCGCGACCGGCAGGTAGGCGGCCAGGACCACGGCAGGCCCGCGGGCCCGCAGCCAGGTCTCGCTGCCCGCGGGATGCAGCGCGACACCGTGCCACAGCCGCAGCGTCAGCGGCCCGACCCGGACCCGCCAGCCCCAGGTGCGGCGCTGTTCGTCGACCTCGACGATCGTGAAGCGGGCGCGGAGGCCGAGCGGCCCGTGCACCAGACCGGTGACGCCGGGGGCGATCCGCGCGGCGTCGGCCTCGACGCGGCTGATCTGTGGTGCCCAGGTGGGCCAGCGGTCGGGCACCGCGTAGCGCTCCCACACCTGCGCGGCCGGCACCGGGCCGTGCGCCCGGGTACCCGCCTCCATCGCGCCGCCGCCCGGTCAGATGTCGGCGCGGTGGTCGACCAGGGTCTGCGCCACCTGCGTGAGCTTGACGTTGAGCGACTGCGAGGCCTGGCGCAGCGTCTCGAACGCCTCGTCGGCGGAGATGCGGCGCCGCTCCATCAGGATGCCCTTGGCCTGGCCGATCACGTCCCGGCTCGTCAGTGCCTCCCGCAGCTGCGCCGTCTCCAGCTCGGCCGCCGTGGACGCCAGCGTCGCGGCCAGCGCCGTGGAGGCGTGCGCGCCCAGGATCACCGCGAGGTCGCGGTCCAGCTCGTCGATGCCGTTGACCTGGGAGGAGTACAGGTTCAGGGCCCCGTCGCGCGGGATCGAGTTCCCGGTGGGGAACAGGCCGACCGCCAGCACGCTGTGCACCCCCAGCTCCGCGGCGGCCGGGCCGAACCGCGGGTACTCGCGCCCGGCCCCGAGATCACCGGAGAAGGTGAGGCCGAGGCCCGGGGTGCGGGTGGACTCCACGCACGGGCCCTCGTTCAGCCGGTACTGCAGCTCGTCCAGCCGGCTGGCCAGCTCGTCGGTCTGCACCGGGGTGTGGAAGCGGCCGCCGACGCGCATCGTGATGCTGACCAGGTCGGCCCCGGGCACCGCGGCCCGGGCCGCGTCCACGACCCGCTGCAGCACGCCGTGCACCGTGGTGGCGTCGAGCAGGCTCTCGCCGAGCCGGAAGAACTCCTCCGCGAGCGGACCGGCAACCGTGCTCGGGGTGAATCCGCCGACGTCCCGGGGATCGATGCTGGTGAAGGGCACCCGGTCAGGGGCCCAGTCCTGCTCGGTCGGCATGTCCACCTCGTTCGTTCGATCGCCACCGGCGCGGCAGCGTTACCCATCGGGAGCCGGGAGGCAAGTCCGTCCCGGAGATCCGGTCAGCTCTCCGAGGTCGACGGGCTGCGCAGCTTGCGCACGATCAGCACGCCCAACCCGATCACCAGTAGCCCGACGACCACGTAGCTGACCGGCCCGAGCCAGCTCTGCACCTGGTCCCACCGCTCCCCCAGCCACCAGCCCAGCGCGATGAACACCGCGTTCCACACCCCGCTGCCGATCGCGGTGAGCACGGCGAAGCGCGGCAGCGGCATGCCGGAGATCCCGGCCGGGATCGACACCACGCTGCGCAGGAACGGCACGCACCGGGCGAACAGCACCATCCGGGTGCCATGGCGTTCGAACAGTTCGTGGCCGCGGTCGATGTCGCGCTGGCTGGCCACGATGAACCAGCGGTGGCCGGCCAGGCGGTGCAGCCGGTCGTAGCCCAGCCACGCACCCAGCCCGTAGAGCAGCAGCGCCCCGACCACGGCGCCGACCGTCGCGGCGACCCAGACCCCGACCACGTTCAGCGTTCCGGTGCTGGCCCGGAAGCCGGCCAGCGGCAGCACGACCTCGGACGGGATCGGCGGGATCAGGTTCTCCAGCAGGATCAGCAGCCCGACGCCCAGTGAGCCCAGCCGATCGACGATGGAGAAGATCCAGGCGGCCACGTGTCCAGTGTGCCCGCTGAGTCCGGTTGCGAACCGGACCGCGACTCGGATGGGATCCAGTTCATGGCCGTGAACCCGACCGGGGCCGACATGAAGGCGTTTCTCGCCGCGGACCCCGAGCAACCCGTCGTGATGCTCAACCTGCTGCGCTTCGCTCCCGGCGGCGCCGAGCGGTACGACGCCTACCTGGCCCACTTCCGCCCCTGTGCCGAGCGGGTCGGGGCCAGCATCGTCTACTTCGGGCACGGCAGACCGCCGGTGGTCGCCGAGCCCGGGCAGGAGTGGGACGCCGTGCTGCTGGTCTTCTACCCGAGCCGGCGCGCCTTCTCCGACATGGTCCGCGACCCCGACTACCAGGAGGGCACCCACCTGCGCACCGAGGCGCTGGTCGAGGCCGTGCTGCAACCCACCGTCCCCGCCCACTGACCAACGGCCGCGCGCCCCGCCGCCCGCCCCAGCCCCCAGCCCTCGGGCCCGCCCCCCGGGCTCCGCCCCCGGCCCCAGCCCCCTCGCCCACCGAACGAACGGCACTTTCGCTCGATAGGTTCGTGCGAGAGTGCCGTTCGTTCAGATCGCGGGGCTGGGCGCGGGGCTGGGCGCGGGGCTGGGCGCGGGGCTGGGAGTGGGGCTGGGCGCGGGGCTGGGCGCGGGGCTGGGCGTGGAGGTGGCGGCGGCGCGGGCGCGGAGGCTCTCCGG
>DATMDS010000015.1:0-6367 GCA_035557575.1 Pseudonocardia sp.
GGCGACCAAGGAGGCCGGGCAGATCGCCGGCCTGAACGTGCTGCGGATCGTGAACGAGCCGACCGCGGCCGCGCTGGCCTACGGCCTGGACAAGGGCCAGAAGGAGCAGACCATCCTGGTCTTCGACCTCGGTGGCGGCACGTTCGACGTCTCGCTGCTGGAGATCGGCGAGGGCGTCGTCGAGGTCAAGGCGACCAACGGCGACAACCACCTCGGCGGCGACGACTGGGACGAGCGGATCATCACCTGGCTCGTCGACAAGTTCAAGAGCAGCCAGGGCATCGACCTGACCCGCGACAAGATGGCCATGCAGCGCCTCCGTGAGGCCGCCGAGAAGGCCAAGATCGAGCTGTCGAGCCAGAACTCGGCCACGATCAACCTGCCCTACATCACCGTGGACGCGGACAAGAACCCGCTGTTCCTCGACGAGACGCTCTCGCGCGCGGAGTTCCAGCGGATCACGTCCGACCTGCTGGACCGCACCCGCGCCCCGTTCAACCAGGTGATCAAGGACGCCGGCATCGCCGTCGGCCAGATCGACCACGTGGTGCTCGTCGGTGGCTCCACCCGCATGCCCGCCGTCACCGAGCTCGTCAAGGAGCTCACCGGCGGCAAGGAGCCCAACAAGGGCGTCAACCCGGACGAGGTCGTCGCCGTCGGCGCCGCGCTGCAGGCCGGCGTGCTGCGCGGCGAGGTCAAGGACGTGCTGCTGCTCGACGTCACCCCGCTGTCCCTGGGCATCGAGACCAAGGGCGGCGTGATGACCAAGCTCATCGAGCGGAACACCACGATCCCGACCAAGCGCTCGGAGATCTTCACCACGGCCGACGACAACCAGCCGTCGGTGCAGATCCAGGTGTTCCAGGGTGAGCGCGAGATCGCGGCCTACAACAAGAAGCTGGGCATGTTCGAGCTGACCGGGCTGCCGCCCGCTCCGCGCGGCGTGCCGCAGATCGAGGTCTCCTTCGACATCGACGCCAACGGCATCGTGAACGTCTCGGCGAAGGACCTGGGCACCGGCAAGAGCCAGGCCATGACCATCACCGGTGGATCCGCCCTGGGCAAGGACGAGATCGACCGGATGATGCGCGAGGCCGAGCAGCACGCCGAGGAGGACAAGAAGCGCCGCGAGGACGCCGAGGTCCGCAACCAGGCCGAGTCGCTCGTCTACCAGACGGAGAAGTTCGTCAAGGAGAACGACGAGAAGCTGCCGACCGACGTCAAGGACGGCGTGAACGCCGCTCTCGGCGAGGCGCAGGAGGCGCTCAAGGGCACCGACACCGCGACCATCAAGTCGGCCATGGAGAAGCTGGCCACCGAGTCCCAGAAGATGGGCTCGGCGCTCTACCAGCAGCCGGGTGCCGAGGGCGCGCCGGGCGACCCGGGCCAGGCCCAGGGCGGCTCGAGCACCGACTCGGCCGACGACGTGGTGGACGCCGAGATCGTCGACGAGGAGAAGGACACCAAGTGAGCTGCGCCGACGTCATCTCTCCCGCGGAGGCGCCGTCATGACCGACCATGACCGCAACCAGCCGCCCGCAGGCGGCGGCGACGGCGAGCCGGTCGTGGTGCGGGACCGGCGCCGGATAGACCCGGAGACCGGTCAGGTGCGCAACCCCGAGCCGGCGGCGACGCCGCCGGCCGGGGCCGCACCGGCATCCGAGCCCGAGCCCGAACCGGTCGCGGCGGACTCCGTCGCGGCCGCCGAGCTCGCGGCCCAGGTGGCCGAGCGCACCGCCGACCTGCAGCGCCTGTCCGCGGAGTACGCCAACTACCGGCGCCGGGTCGACCGGGACCGGGAGCAGGTGCTGGTCAGCGCCCGGGTGCAGTTCGTCTCCGACCTGCTCACCGTGCTCGACGACCTGGACCGGGCGGAGGCGCACGGCGACCTGGTCGGCCCGTTCAAGGCGGTGGCCGACAAGTTGACCGCCGTCGTGGGCAAGCTCGGGCTGGAGGCGTTCGGCCTGGAGGGCGAGCCGTTCGACCCGACGGTGCACGAAGCCGTCCAGCACGAGCCGGCCACGGTCTCCGGCCCGAGCGTGACGGTGGTGTCGTCGGTGTTGCGCCGGGGCTACCGGATCGCCGATCGGGTGCTGCGGCCGGCGATGGTCACCGTCGTCGACCGGGCCGACGACGGCACCACCGGCGAACCGGGCGGGGCCCACCACCTCGACGAGCCGGAACCGACCAGCGGGCCGTGACGCGGTGCGCTCGCGGGTGGGTGCACGTGAGCGCTCGATGAGGACGTGAAGGAGGCGGAATGACCCAGCGCGACTGGATCGAGAAGGACTTCTACCGCGAGCTGGGTGTCGACTCTCACGCGACCGGGGACGAGGTCAAGAAGGCGTACCGGAAGCTGGCCCGCGAGCTGCACCCGGACGCCAACCCGGGTGACGCCAAGGCCGAGGCGCGGTTCAAGTCCGTGTCCGAGGCCTACGGCGTGCTGTCGGACGACAAGAAGCGGGCGGAGTACGACGAGACCCGCGCGCTGTTCGCCGGCGGCGGCGGGGGCTTCGGCGCCGGCGCCGGGTTCCCCGGTGGCTTCGGCGGTGCCGGCGGGCAGAGCTTCGACCTGAACGACCTGCTCAACCGGAGCGGCGGGGCCGGCGGCATGGGCGGCGCCGGGGCCGGTGGGCTCGGCGACCTGTTCGGCAGCATCTTCTCCCCCGGCGGCCGGCCCGGCGCCGGCCCGTCGACCGCCCCGCGCACCCAGCGCGGGCGGGACGTGGAGACCGAGGTCCGGCTGGACTTCGTCGACGCCGTGCGCGGCGCCGAGGTGCAGCTGCGGCTGGCCACCCCGGGCCGCTGCGAGCGCTGCGGCGGCACCGGTGCCCGCCCGGGCAGCAGCCCGCGGACCTGCCCCATCTGCAACGGTGTCGGTCTGGTCAGCCGCAGCCAGGGCGCGTTCGCGTTCTCCGAGCCGTGCCGCGACTGCCGGGGCACCGGGCGGATCATCGACGACCCGTGCCCGGAGTGCGGTGGGGACGGGGTGAGCACCCGCACCCGCACGCTGAACGTGCGGATCCCGGCCGGCGTCACCGACGGCGGCCAGGTGCGGCTCAAGGAGCAGGGCGAACCGGGTCGGGGCGGCGCCCCGGCCGGTGACCTGTACGTGAAGGTGCACGTCACCCCGCACCGGCTGTTCGCCCGGTCCGAGCGCAACCCCGACGACCTGGTCCTGACGGTGCCGGTGACCTACCCGGAGCTGGTGCTGGGCGCCACGATCACGGTGCCCACGCTCGACTCCACGGTGTCGCTGCGGATCCCCCCGGGGACCACCAGCGGGCGCACGTTCCGGGTGCGTGGGCGTGGAGTGGCCCGCCGGAACAAGACGGGTGACCTGCTCGTCACGGTGGAGGTCGCGGTGCCGTCGGCGCTCGACGACGCGGCGGCCAGCGCCCTGCAGTCCTACGCCGAGGCCACCAAGGCCTTCGACCCGCGGGCCGAGCTGCTGCGCGGTGCGCGATGAGTGCGGGGACCAGGGCATGAGCACTGGCGGTCCGGCGCTGCCGCCCGGGGCCACGCCGGACAGCCCGGTGTTCGTGATCTCGGTGGCCGCGGAGCTGTCCGGGCTGCACGCCCAGACGCTGCGCAGCTACGACCGGCTGGGGCTGGTCAGCCCCGGCCGGTCGGCCGGCGGCGGGCGCCGCTACTCGGCCCGGGACATCGCGCTGCTGCGCGAGGTGCAGCGGCTCAGCCAGGTCGACGGGGTCAACCTGGCCGGTATCAAGCGGATCATCGAGCTGGAGCAGCTGGTCGACGATCTACGGGAGCGGATCGACGAGATGGCCGAGCAGCTGCTGGCCGCCCGGGCCGCCGCGGAGCAGGCCGCCGCCTCGGTGCACGCCTCGTACCGGCGGGACCTGGTGCCGGTCGACCACCGCCAGCAGATCGTGGTGTGGCGACCCAGGCGCCCGTGAGTGCTGCGCCGTGCTAGAACACGGCGGGCCACTCACGACCGCCTGGCCTGCCAAGCGGCGGCTGGGCACGAAAGGGTCGTGAGTGGCTGGCCGTGTTCTAGCACGGCGCAGCACTCACGGGTCAGTCCATGGTGAACGGGTCGTAGCGAATCCGATCCAGCGGCGTGCCCGCGACCAGCATCCGGGACACCGTGGCCCTGATCATCGACGGCGAGCCGCAGACCAGCACGTCGTTGTCGGCCCAGGCGCCGTAGCGGGTCACCACGTCGGCCAGCGTGCCGCGTTCGGCGCCCGACGCCGTCTCTTCCTTCTCCACCACCGGCACCACGTCCAGCCACGGGTTGCTGTAGGACAGGGTGCGCAGCGTGTCGAAGTCGTAGAGGTCCTCCCAGGTGCGGCCGCCGATGAACACCTGCGTGTGCGGAGGATTGGGCCGGCGGATCAGGTCCTCCAGCAGCGCCTTGATCGGCGCCATCCCGGTGCCGCCTCCCACCATCAGCACGTCGCGCCCGGAGCGCGGGTCGATGTGCATGCGGCCCATCGGCGGGCCGATCCGCCAGGTGTCGCCGACCCTCGAGTGGGCCACGATGGCCCGGCTCACCCAGCCGCTGTTGATCGCCCGGACGTGGAAGTCCATGGTGCCGTCGGAACGCGGGGCGTTGGCCGGCGACAGGTAGCGCCACAGCCGGGGGCGCTGCGGGGTCTCGACGCTGACGTACTGTCCGGACCGGTACGGGATCGGCTCGCTGCTCTGCACGGTGATCATGGCCAGGTCCCAGCCGATGCGCCGGTGCTCGCACACCCGCCCGAGCCAGGAGGCGGGGCCCTGCTCGGCGTCGGCCGCGGTGCGCATGGCGCCGGCCACGATGTCGTAGGCGTCGGTCCAGGCCTGCTCCACCTCCGGGGTCCAGGCCGACCCGGCGAACGAGGCGATCGCGGTCCGCAACGCCATTCCGACCGCGTCGTAGTGCTCGGCGAACACACCGAACTTGCGGTGGTCGCGGCCGAGCTGCTCCAGGAACGGCACCAGATCGTCGGGCTGGTCGACCATCTGCACCACATGGACGAGCGCCCGCAGCAGTCTGCTGCGCTGCACCTCCATGTTGACCGGGAAGAGCTCCCGGGTTTCGGGGGCCCTGAGGAACAGGGTGGCGTAGAAGAACCGCCCGAGCTCGTCGGTCTGGGGTTCCGCCGCTGCGAAGCTGGTGCGAATGAGTTGCACCATTCGCGACTCCGCGCTGCGCGGCTCGCCCACCGACGGAAGATCGGCGGTGAGCAACTGTTCAGCGGTCATCGGAGCCGATTCCTCCTGTGCGACTGGATGGGGGCAGTGTGCACGCGCAATCGGGGCAGTACGCGAACAACAGCGTGCCTACAGTAGCGCGTCGAACGCGACGAGTAACGGTCCCCGGGGTCGGGTATCTCTGCGGCACAGGGTGATTGTGCGGAGGGCCCCTCGCAGACGCCAGGGGGACGAACCCGATCGAGGGTCCCTCAACCGCGCCGAGCTGCGGCATCGTGCCGAAGATTTCCAACCTGAGCGGAACACGCTCAACTTTGCTGACGTTGTTCCTGTCGACGGGCACGATGGTGCTCAGACCCAGGCGCAGGAGGACCAACAGGGTATGGACTCGTTCAACCCCACCACCAAGACCCAGCAGGCGATCTCGGCCGCGGCGCAGGCCGCCGGCCTCGCCGGCAACCCCGACGTCGGGCCGACCCATCTGCTGGGCGCGTTGCTCGCCCAGGGCGACGGGATCGCGGCCCCGCTGCTGACCGCGGTCGGGGCGGATCCGGCGGCGGTGCGCGCCGAGCTGACCCAGCTGGGCAACCGGCTGCCCTCGGCCTCCGGATCGACGGTGGCCGCGCCGCAGCTGTCCCGCGAAGCGCTGGCCGCCATCACCTCGGCGCAGCAGCTGGCCACCGAGATGGGCGACGAGTACGTCTCGACCGAGCACCTGCTGGTCGGGCTGGCCAGTGCGCCCAAGAATCACAACGCAAGCCCGGTGGCCGAGCTGCTGCGAAGGCACGGCGCCACCCCCGACGCGCTGCGCGAGGCGTTCGCCACGGTCCGCGGATCGTCCCGGGTGACCAGCCCGGATCCGGAGGGCACCTACCAGGCGCTGGCCAAGTACGGCGTCGACCTGACCGAGCGGGCCCGGGCCGGCGAGCTCGACCCGGTGATCGGCCGCGACACCGAGATCCGCCGGGTCGTGCAGGTGCTGTCCCGGCGGACCAAGAACAACCCGGTGCTGATCGGCGAGCCGGGCGTCGGCAAGACCGCCATCGTGGAGGGCCTGGCCCAGCGCGTGGTCGGCGGCGACGTGCCCGAGTCGCTGCGCGGCAAGCGGGTGATCTCGCTCGACCTCGGCTCGATGGTCGCGGGCGCCAAGTACCGCGGCGAGTTCGAGGAGCGGCTCAAGGCCGTGCTCAAGGAGATCACCGAC
>DATMDS010000016.1:0-23114 GCA_035557575.1 Pseudonocardia sp.
CGCGTGGTCGGCGGCGACGTGCCCGAGTCGCTGCGCGGCAAGCGGGTGATCTCGCTCGACCTCGGCTCGATGGTCGCGGGCGCCAAGTACCGCGGCGAGTTCGAGGAGCGGCTCAAGGCCGTGCTCAAGGAGATCACCGACTCGGCCGGCGAGATCATCACGTTCATCGACGAGCTGCACACGATCGTCGGCGCCGGAGCGACCGGCGAAGGCGCGATGGACGCCGGCAACATGATCAAGCCGATGCTCGCCCGCGGCGAGCTGCGGCTGGTTGGCGCGACCACATTGGACGAGTATCGGCAGCGGATCGAGAAGGACCCGGCGCTGGAGCGACGGTTCCAGCAGGTCTTCGTGGGTGAGCCGTCGGTGGAGGACACTGTGGGCATCCTGCGTGGACTCAAGGAGCGCTACGAGGTGCACCACGGTGTGCGCATCACCGACGCCGCCCTCGTTGCCGCGGCCGCACTGTCCGATCGCTACATCACCGCCCGGTTCCTGCCGGACAAGGCGATCGACCTCGTCGACGAGGCCGCGTCCCGGCTCCGGATGGAGATCGACTCGCGTCCGGTGGAGATCGACACGGTGGAGCGGGCCGTGCGCCGGCTGGAGATCGAGGAGATGGCGCTGGCCAAGGAGTCCGACGCCGCGTCCGTCGAGCGGCTGGCCGCGCTGCGCGCCGAGCTGGCCGAGCAGCGCGAGCAGCTCTCGGCCCTGACCGCGCGCTGGAACAACGAGCGCAGCGCCATCGAGAGCGTGCGCGAGCTGAAGGAGCAGCTGGAGGCGCTGCGCGGCGAGTCCGAGCGGGCCGAGCGCGACGGCGACCTCGGCAAGGCCGCCGAGCTGCGCTACGGGCGCATCCCGGCGCTGGAGAAGCAGCTGGCCGAGCAGACCGCCGTGACCGCACCCGACGCCGACGTGATGCTCAAGGAGGAGGTCGGGCCGGACGACGTGGCCGACGTGGTCTCCGCCTGGACCGGCATCCCGGCCGGCCGGATGCTCGAGGGCGAGACGGCCAAGCTGCTGCGCATGGAGGACGAGCTGGGCCGCCGCGTGGTCGGGCAGGCCGAGGCGGTGCGCGCGGTGTCCGACGCGGTGCGCCGGGCCCGCTCCGGGATCGCCGACGAGAACCGGCCCACCGGCTCGTTCCTGTTCCTCGGCCCGACCGGGGTGGGCAAGACCGAGCTGGCCAAGGCGCTGGCGGAGTTCCTGTTCGACGACGAGCGGGCCATGGTCCGCATCGACATGAGCGAGTACTCCGAGAAGCACAGCGTGGCCCGGCTGGTCGGGGCGCCCCCCGGATACGTCGGCTACGACCAGGGCGGGCAGCTCACCGAGGCGGTGCGCCGGCGCCCGTACTCGGTGGTGCTGTTCGACGAGGTGGAGAAGGCGCACCCGGACGTGTTCGACACCCTGCTGCAGGTGCTCGACGACGGTCGGCTGACCGACGGTCAGGGCCGCACGGTCGACTTCCGCAACACCATCCTGGTGCTCACCTCGAACCTGGGCACGCAGGCCATCGGCGACCCGGCCCTGGACGACCGGGGCCGCCGGGACGCGGTCATGTCGATCGTGCAGCGGCACTTCAAGCCGGAGTTCCTCAACCGGCTCGACGACGTCGTGGTGTTCCACGCGCTGTCCACCGAGGAGCTCACGCACATCGTGGACATCCAGCTGGACGTGCTGCGCAGGCGGCTGGCCAAGCGCCGGCTGACGCTGCAGGTCTCCGACGCCGGCCGCGAGTGGCTGGCCATGAACGGCTTCGACCCGGTGTACGGGGCGCGGCCGCTGCGCCGGCTGGTGCAGTCCGCGATCGGCGACCAGCTGGCCAAGGAGCTGCTGTCCGGCGACGTCCGCGAGGGCGACACGGTGCGGGTCGACCTCGACCCGGATGCGGCCGGCGGCACCGGCGGTCTCATCGTCGGACGGGCGCTGCCGGTCTCGATCTCCTGACCGGCCGGAGTCCATCGGGGGCCGCTCGCACCCAGCTCTGCTCAGGTGTGCGGGCGGCCCGCGGTGCGTGCGCAGGCCGAACGGAGGTGCGCATGCCGCCGGGTGGAGGAACGAGCGGCGGTGTGTCGTGGCGTTACCCGGCTCGGCGCCGCCACGGGTTTACCCTGCCCGAGTGGGCCTCTCCCCGTCAGTCTGGTTCCTCATCGCGGTGATCGCGCTGGTCGCGGGCGCCGCGATGCTGCTGGTCGAGCGTCGCCGCGCCGCCGACGGAAGCGTCCGCGAGCGCAGACGCTGGGCCGCCATGCGCGGCTGGGACTACCTCGCCGTCGATCCGGTGCTGCCCAGCCGGTGGCGCTACGGAACCATCCACATGGGCGGCCCGGGCGTGGCCCGGCATCTGATCAGCGGTGACGTCCCGACCCCGGACGGCCCGCGGCAGGCCTACGCCTTCGACCACGAGCAGGGTGGGCGGGCGACCTCGGTGCTGGCCGCGGTGCAGGTGCAGTCCATGCTGCCGGCGGCCGTCGAGCTGCGGCTGCCCTCGGCGCCGGTGCCCGACGACGCCGGCCTGGAGCTGCTGGAGCCGGTCGGCGAGCGCTACGCGTTCGTGACCAGCGCCGACGCCATCCGGCCGCTGCTGACGTCGCGGCTGATCGAGGCCAGCGACGCGGTGGGCGGCGACGTCGAGCTGTTGTGGGCCGAGGACTCCTGGGTGCTGGCCACCGTCCCGCTCGGCTCCAGCCCGGACCGGCTGCAGGACCTGCTCGCGGATCTGGCCGAGGTGGCCACCGCCCTGGAGCACGGGCTGCGCGCCAACCACGCGCCCACCAGCTGACCCGGTCGGTCGGCCGGCCGGGCAGCGCCCCTGCGCCGCACCGGGACACGGCCTAGGCTCGCGCCGGTGCCCACCGCATTGATCACCGGCGCCAGCTCCGGCATCGGCGCCGCGTTCGCCGACCGGCTGGCCGTCGACGGGCAGGACCTGGTGCTCGTGGCCCGCGACGCCGAACGGCTGGCGGCCGCGGCGCGCACCCACCGGCGGCGCGGGGTGACCGTCGAGGTGCTGCCCGCCGACCTGGCGCTGCCCGCCGACCGCGAGCGGGTGGCCGCCCGGCTCACGGACGCCGACCGCGCCCCGGTCGCGCTGCTGGTGAACAACGCCGGGTTCAGCACGTCCGCCGGCTTCCTCGACGCCACGGGCGCCGACTGGGAACGCCAGCTGGACGTCAACGTGCGGGCCGTGCTGGCCCTGAGCCGGGCCGCGCTGCCCGGCATGGTGGCGCGCGGCTCCGGCGCGGTGATCAACGTCTCCAGCGTGGCCGGGTTCCTCGCCGGCCGCGGGGTGACCTACGGTGCCGACAAGGCCTGGGTCACGTCGTTCACCGAGGCGCTGGCGGCGTCGCTGCGCGGTACCGGGGTGCGGGCACTGGCGCTCTGTCCCGGCTTTGTGCGCACCGAGTTCCACCAGCGCGCCCACATCGACGTCGGCACCCGCGCCGGCCCCTTCTGGCTGGAAGCGGACCGGGTGGTGGCCGAGTGCCTGTCCGACCTGGCGAAGGGGAAGGTGGTGTCGGTGCCCAGCCGGCAGTACAAGGCGATCGTCACCGCGGTGGACGTGCTGCCGCGGACGCTGGTCCGGCGGCTCACCGCCGCGCTCGATCGGGGTCGGCGATGACCGCGGCCGACGCCGAGCGCGAGTGGCTGGCCGGGCTGGTCCGTGAGCTCGGCGTGGTGCACGAGCGGGTCACGCTGTCCTCCGGAGTGGAAGCCGACTACTACGTGGACCTGCGCCGGGTGACCCTGGAGCATCGCGCCGCGCCACTGGTCGGGCGGCTGCTGCGGGTGCTGACCGCGGACTGGGAGTACGCGAGCGTGGGCGGGCTGACGCTGGGCGCGGACCCGGTGGCGGACGCCATGCTGCACGCCGCGGTGGCCGAGCGGTTCGCCGACCCCGCCGTGCCGGCCCTGGACGCGTTCGTGGTGCGCAAGGCGGCCAAGCAGCACGGCATGCAGCGACGGGTCGAGGGCCCGGACGTCGCCGGCCGGCAGGTGCTGGTGGTGGAGGACACCTCGACCACCGGGGCCTCGGTGCTCACCGCGGTCGAGGCCGTTCGCGAGGCGGGCGCGACCGTCGTCGGGGTGGCCACCGTCGTGGACCGCGACACCGGCGCCCGGGAGGCGATCGAGGCGGCCGGCGTCCCGTACCGGACGTTGCTCGGGCTGGCCGATCTCGGGCTCGGCTGAGCCGCCGCTTTCCCCTGGTCGGTCGGCACGAACGCCGGTGCCCGGGACCCCTCGGAAGGGGCCCCGGGCACCGGGTATCTCGTCACTCCAGGTGCGGCGCAGAACCTAGCCAGCTCAGCTGCGGAGCACCGTTACTCGATGATTCTCAGTTGTCACCCTGGGCTTGCCGCTCCCGGGCCTGACGGAACCTGTCCTGCAGGCTTCCGCGGCTGGCGGGGGTGGCGGTCGCCGAGGTGCTGGAAGCCGGAGCCTCCGGAGCGGCGGTGTCCGTGCCGGCCGGGGCCGGTGCCGTAGCCGGAGCGCCGCCCGGCGCGCTCTCCTCGGCGCCCGGCTGCGGGGCACCGTCCTGGTCGGGTGCCTGCCCGGCCGCCTCCTGCTGCTGCGCCTGCTGCTGCTGCTCGGCGTCGGCCTGCACCTCGGCCTGGTCGATCGGTGCGGCCGGGGCGTTGCCCGAGATCTCGATCCGCACCGAGTCGATGGCCGGGGTCTGGTTGGCCTTCGACATCATCGGCGTGCGGTGCGAACCGTCACCGGCCCACGAGGTGCACTGCATGGTGCCCGCGGTGGCGGTGGACGTCGCCGGCACCTCGATGCTCACGGTGTCCGACCCGCGGCCGCCACCGTTGTCCTGGGTGGCCAGGAAGAACGCCGGCACGCCCGACGAGTCCGGGGCCTCGTTGGTGTTGGGCAGTATCCGGCACGCGGTGTGGAAGTGGCCGCGCTGCAGCCCGTCGCCGTTGAGGAACGAGCTCTCCAGGTAGTAGCCGCCGGCGGCGGCACCGAGGAACCGGTCCCGAACCAGGTTGCGGGTCGCCACCTGGAGCATGAACGGCTGGCCGACGCCGACCTGCGTGGGCGCCTCGGTGATCAGCAGTGACGGCAGCTGTTCCTGCGCGGCCACCTCACCCATCGAGGTGCTGACGCACTTGGCCACCGTGTCCTGGAAGCCCGAGTGCGGCGGGAGCTCGCTCGCCGTGCAGTCCCGACCGAGCACCTCCAGCCCGTTGTTCCCGTTCACCGGGCCGTTGGCCGGGGTCTCGATCGTGGTCGTGACCGGCGGGGCGACCGTCGGGGCCGCCGGGTCGATGGTCGTGGTGTCCGTCGGGGGGACGGTGGTGTCCACCGGCGGAGCGTTCGGGTCCACCGGCGGAGCGTTCGGGTCCACCGGCGGAGCGTTCGGGTCGGTCACCGGCGGAACGTTGGCCGAGGTCGGCGCGCTGGTCGTCGGCCGCGGCGTCCGGGTGCGGGTCCGGCGGTCACGATCGCGATCGCGATCGCGGTCCCCGTCGCCGCGCGAGCTGCGGGCGGACGTGATGTTGCCGACCGGCACCACCACCGGGGCCGTGGTGGCCGCGGATCCGGGCTGGCCGTCGACCGGCGCCGTCGGCGCGCCAAGCGGGCTGGCCTGCGGGTAGTCACACGCTGTGGGTAGGACGCAGACGGCCACGGCGGCCGCGGAGACGGCCAGCTTGTGCAGGGCCCTCCTGCGTCGTTCTGGACTGGACATGGTGCTCCGTTCGGAGTGGGGGAGCGAAACCGCCGCGGCCCGCGAGGGCCGCGCCGGCATCGACCGCACGGAATTTCGGACTGCGCTGGCTAGCGCCGGATGGAGTGACGTGATCGGGATCGGGATCCGAACCGGCGGGAGCCGGTGTCGGAATCGGTGTCGGAATCGGGAATGGCCCGGTAGCCGCCGGAGTCGGTGACCGCCCGGTAGCCACCGGAGTCGGTGACCGGGCGGAAGACGTCGGACTCGGTGATGGCCCGGAACGTCTCGGTCTCGCCGGTGACGGGTCGGTAGGTGCCGGTCTCGGTGCTGCGGTACTCCCGCGGCGCTTCGCGTGGCCCGACGTTGCGGTAGGACCCGGTGTCCACGCCGCGGTAGGAGCCCGTGTCGACCGTCCGGTAGGACCCGGTGTCGGACGCTGCAGGGTGGCTGCTGCCGGCCTCCAACATCGGGCTGTGGTGCTCGGGTGCGGCCCGCGATCCGGGCAGCGCGGCCACCGTGGCCAGAGCGGGTAGGGGGGCGGCGGACGCCGCGGCCGGTTGCGGGACGGTGACCCGGGCCGGCCGGGTGCTGCCGCGGGCCCGCAGCGCGGAGAACAGCGCGATGGCCCCGAGGATGGTCAACACGAACACCACGATGGGGAGGATCAGGTCGCGCGGGTCGGTCGAACCGGCCAGCAGGCCGGGCGACGGCGGGGTCGGCAGCGCCGCGTAGTTCACCAGGCCGGTGCTCTCCAGGTAGTCGTGGTGCCGGGTAACGAACTGGTCGGCGACCTCGGCGAAGGCCCGCACCTTGTCGTTGCGGGTGCCGCTGCGCACGGCCGCGATGGCCGGCAGGATCTGGCCGTGCGCAGCGCGCACGACCTGCACGAACTCGCGGTCGTAGTCGGCGCCGGTCCGGGACGAGATGTCGGACATCCACTGGACCTGGGTGGGGTTCGGGCTCGCCGGCAGCGGCACCCCGAGCTCACTGGCCACCTCGCGCACCTGGCGGTCGAGGTCGGCGTGCTCGGTCGCCAGCTTGGCGCCGACCTCGCGGACGGCCGGGCTGGTCGCCTGCTCCTGGGCCTGCTGACCGGTCGGTCCTTCCCAGAGTCCGGCCAGCCGGACCTTGATGATCAGGTCGCGGTCCGCGGGACCGAGCGGGCCCCACTGGGTCTGGGTCCAGCCGCTGGTACCGGGGGAACCGGCCGACCAGGATTGATACACCGATACGGACACAGCCAGCACCACCGCAAGGAGCACGGCGCGCCGGAGGAACCGGGGGATACGGCGCAGCATTGAGGCCTTCCTCTTACACGAAGTCGAACTGCTCGGTGTGCACGCGATCCGGCACGACGCCGAGGTCGTCGAGGACCTGCATGGCGTCGGTCACCATTGACGGCGGACCACAGATGAAGTAATCGAGGTCGCCCGGCTGCTCGACGGTGCCCAGCACCATCGACAGCAGTCCGACGGTGATGCCGCCGGTCGGGCCGTTCCAGCCCGCGGTGGGCCGGCGCAGTACCTCGGTCACCTCGAGATCGATGTAGCGGCGCAGTTCCGCGAGCTCGTCGCGGAACAGCAGGTCGGTGGGAGCGCCGGCCACCACGATGAGCCGGTAGGCCCGGTTGTCGCCGCGGTCGGCGGCGGTCCGGATCATGCTCATCATCGGTGTCAGCCCGACCCCGCCGGCCAACAGCACCAGGCCGGAGCCCGTGCTGTGGTCGCCGGTGAAGGCCCCGTGCGGCCCGTCAACCCAGACTGGGCTGCCGGGGGGGAGCTGCCGCACGGCGCGGGTGAAATCACCGGCGTGCCGGATCGTGAACTGCGTTGTCTCGTCGTGCGCGCTCGACGCGATGGTGAACGGGTGTTCCTCGGCGGTGACCGACCGGTCCAGCCGGATCCAGGCGAACTGCCCGGGGGCGAAGGCCCAGGATTCCGGCTGCCGGCCGGGCAGCTGCCGCGGCTCCAGCACCAGCGTGCTGACCGTGGCGTTCTCCCGCCGCACCTCGCGCACGAGGAACTCGGTCGACGGGTCGAACCACGACCGCCACGCCCAGCGGTAGCCGAAGATGGCCAGCACCACGGCGATGAACAGCACGAACACCGAGGCGATGGTCGGCTCCCGGACCGTCTTGTCCAGCAGGTAGATGTGACCTGCCGAGAAGACGAGCACCGATACCGCCAGCGCCAGGTGCGACCAGCGCCAGAGCTCGTAGCTCAGGCTCAGCCGCTTCTTCATGATGGCCAGCAACACCAGCCCGATCAGCGAGACGGTGGCCAGGCTGGCCGCCTGGGCGCGTCTCGGGGCCGACGGGAAGTTCAGCAGCGTCACGTTGGCCGGATTGGCCGCCACCACGCATGCCAGGTGCGCGAGCACCAGTACCGCGGAGGCCAGGCCGAGGAACCGATGGATCTCGATCACGCTCTCGATGCCGAACGCGCGGTTGAGCGAACGCAGCCGGGACGGGAGGATGACCGTGCAGACCAGCGTCGACAGCAGCAACATCCCGGTCAGCACCGAGAGGTTGCTCCACAGCGTCACCCCGGCGAGCCCGAAGCCGGCCACCTCCCGCGGCGACACCAGCCACAGGGCGGACGGAGCGACCACGATCGCCCCGAAGCCCCACAGCCACGCCGTGCGCAGCAGCCGCTGATCCATGGGCCGGACGTTATGAGGTGGTGACCCAGCCAAGTTGCCAAACTGAGAGCGGCGTAAGCCGGGAGTAGCGACCGACGCGACGAATGGCGCCTCATTAGACTGTCCAGCCTATTGATTGGTCCGATTGCTTCGTTTCAGCTTTCAGGGAGTGATCGTCGGGGCCATCGGATCCACACGGCGCGCCACTCACCGACTCACCCGGACCGGTCCGGGCCGGGCGGCGCGACGAACGGCTCGACGGGCTGCTCGTCACCCTCGCGGGACCGGAAACCTGCTCGCAACCGAATCGGCCCATCCGCCGATCGATCGCGTAACGCATACTCGGTTGTCACGACCAGAACACCGGCGGCCGGTGCGATAGGCAATGCGTACAGGGTGAGAGATCTACAGGGTGCGAGATCGACAGAGCAAGGGCACGGGAGTTGGTCGCATGACCGTGCGGTGCCGACGCGGTGTCCGCGAACGGGCCCCGGGGTGGGTCGGCGCGCTGGCCGTGCTGGCCGTGCTCGCGGGCTGTGGCGCGCCGGAATACACCTACGTCACCAACTCCGCCGACCGCACCTACCTGCGGATTCCGCACTCCTGGCAGCCGATCGACGAGCGCGCGCTCGGCGAGGCCATCGGGCTGGACCCCACGGAGGACGGCGAGCAGTCCGGCTTCTGGTTGGAGGGCTACGACGCCGATGCGGCTCCGTCACCCGATCATCTGCTGGGCCAGCACTCGCCGGCGCCCGCGGTGTTCATCGGGGTCCGGGACGTTCCGGAGCTCGCCCGCGGGCAGATCTCGCTGGACCTGCTGCGCGACCTCTTCCGGCCGGTGTCCGCGGCCGCCCGCGAGGAGGCCGAGCTGAACCCGATGTCGCCGTTCAGCGGGTTCTCGCTGATCAGCGACGAGGTGCTGACCCCCGGCGACGGCCTGCGCGGGGTACACGTGGTGTACAAGTACCGGATCTCCGGTGGCCCGTCGCAGGTCTTCGACCAGATCGCCTACGTCAACGACGACGCCAGCAAGCTGTACATGTTCTACGTGCGCTGCTCCACCGAGTGCTACGACCAGCGCAAGCAGGAGATCGCGAATGTGGTCTCGTCCTTCACCGTTCGGGAGACCGCATGATTCCCCGTCGACGTAGTCCCTGGTCGGTGGCGTCATGATCGACGTCGACGGCGTTCCCGCGCCGGAGGGCCTGACCCCGCCCGACGAGCACCCGCACAAGGCGCCCGGCCCGACCCGCAAGAAGCTGGTGCTGTGGGACCGGATCCGGCTGTTCCTGCTGTTCACGGTGTCCTGGCTGATCATCGTGTGGTCGGCGATGGCGGACAACCCGCTGCTGCCGTTCGTCGACGCGGCCCGCATCCAGGTCCAGGAGTCGCAGTGGCTGCTGTGGCTGGCGGGCCTCGAGCTGCTGCGCCAGCTGCACTTCCTGATCAGTGAGCGGTGGTCGGGCTACCACCGGTTCTGGACGCAGCGGGTGTTCGGCGGCACCGAGCGGGCGTTGCGCCGGCGGTTCTCGGACTGGACCCGGTTCCGGCTGGCCCGGGTGCTCAAGATCGTCGCGTTCGTCGTGCTGCTGGCCCTGGTACTGGCGAAGGTGCTGGACACCTCCCCGGTGCTGGCCCTGTTCCAGGCGCCGGCGCTGATCTTCGCCGCGCTGCCGCTGATCTTCCAGCTGCTGTTCGCGTTCTTCTTCATCGCCTTCCAGTTCATCGGCCTGTTCTGGCTGCTGTCCCGGGGCGGTGTGGACACCTACTACCCGGACGACATCACCACCCGGTTCTCCGACGTCTGGGGCCAGGACCACGTGGTGGACCGGGTCAAGGAGAACATCGTCTTCCTGGAGGACCCGGACGCGATCGAGGCCAAGGGCGGCTACGTGCCGTCCGGGCTGCTGCTGTGGGGGCCGCCGGGCACCGGCAAGACACTGATGGCCGAGGCGGTGGCCGGCGAGACCGGCAGGCCCTACGTGTTCGTCGACCCCGGCGCCTTCACCAACATGTTCATGGGCGTCGGGATCCTCAAGGTCAAGTCGCTGTTCCGGAAGCTGCGCAAGCTGGCCCTGCGCTACGGCGGCGTGATCGTGTTCTTCGACGAGGCCGACGCGCTGGGCAACCGCGGGCTGGTGTCGGCGGGCGGGTCGGGCCGGGGCATGGGGGCCTCGGCGGCGTTCCAGCCGACGGGCTGCCACGGCTTCTCCTACCTGTCGGAGGACTCCCGGTCGCTGCTGGCCCGCTCGGCGCTGCGCTCCGCGCTCGAGGAGGAGCCGGTCGACACCCGGCGGAGCCGCTTCTTCATGGGCGGGATGGCCGGCGGCGGGGGCGGCGGCATGGGCACCCTGCAGGCGCTGCTCACCGAGCTCTCCGGGCTGAAGAAGCCGCGCGGCATCATCAACCGGGTCGGCCGGCGGATCCTCGGCATGCGTCCCAAGCCGCCGCCCAAGTACCGGATCCTGGTCATGATGGCCACCAACATGCCGGAGGCGCTGGACGAGGCGCTGCTGCGGCCGGGCCGCATCGACCGCATCTACAAGGTCGGCTACCCGACGAAGGCCGGCCGGGTGCGCACCTACGCGGGCTACTTCGGCAAGATCGCGCACGAGGTCACGCCCGAGCAGATCGAGAAGCTGGCCACGATCACCCCGTACGCCACCGGCGCGACGATCAAGGACCTGGTCAACGAGGCGCTGATCATCGCCATCCGGGACGGCCGCGAGATCATCACCTGGCAGGACGTCACCCGGGCGAAGCACCTCAAGGAGCTCGGGCCGTCGCAGAACGTCGACTACGTGCAGCGTGAGCGGCACTCCATCGCCGTGCACGAGGGGTGCCACGCGGTGGTCGCCTACCGGGTCCGCGAACACCTGCAGATCAACATCGCCACGATCGAGATCGGTGACACCTACCTGGGCATGGTGGCCAGCATCAAGCCCGAGGACCAGTTCCTGACCTGGCGCTCCGAGTTCGAGTCCGACATCCTCACCTCGCTCGCCTCGCTGGCCGGCGAGCGGATGTTCTTCGAGGGCGACAACACCTCCGGCGTGGGCGGCGACCTGGAGTCGGCGACGAACGTGGCGGCCCAGATGGAGGGGGTCTGGGGCATGGGCAGCACGGTCAGCTCCTACCGCACCTCCACCAAGCTGGCCATCGGCACCCCGGGCGGGCGCGGCATCAGCCACCGGGAGGACGAGGAGGCCGAGGCCCGGCGCGCGCTGGCCGACCGCATCGAGGACCACCTGGCGCAGTCGTTGAAGAGCGCCGAGCACATCCTGCGCGACAACCGGATCTACGTGCTGGCCATCGCGCACGCGCTGGAGGCGCACAAGACACTATCCGGCGAGGACGTCGAGGCGATCATGAACGGCACGGTCGGCCCGCTGGTGGACGGGCGGATCTACGCCGACCCGGCCTACCAGGCCGAGCTGGAGCGCTACCACACCGAGGTGGCCGGGGTGCGCCGCGGCGAGACCGCCAGGGTGGTCACGCTGCCGCCGGTGCCGGACCGGGAGCCGAAGACCAGCGAGGCCGCTTCGGTGTGGAGCAAGAACGGCAGCGGGCCCTCCACGCCGCTGCCGGAGCACCCGAGTCCTGACCGGCCGGGTCCGGCTCAGGGCATCGACCGGGCGTAGAGGGCCACCGCGACGGAGGTGGCCAGGTTCAGGCTGCTGACCCCGGCGCGCATCGGGATGCGCAGTGTTCGGTGTGCGGAGGCCAGCACGGTGTCGGGCAGGCCGTCGCGTTCGCCCCCGAAGACGAAGGCCGCATGCGAGGGCGTGGCCTGGAAGTCGGGGTCGCCTTCGTCGGGGTCGAACGCGAGCAACGGCCGGTCGAGCTCGGGAGGCCAGTGGGTGCTCCGGACGTCGAGCGCGTAGTGCAGCCCGGCGGCGGCCCGCACCACCGCGGACGACCACGGATCCATCGGCCCGGTGACGAGGACCGACGTGGCACCGGCGGCGGCCGCGACCCGGATGACGGCACCGACGTTGCCGCTGTGCCGTGGCTCGACGAGCACGACGGCTGTTCCGGGTGGGACCGAGCGCGAACCTTCGCGGGGCGCGCGGGCGATCGCGAGCACGGGTGAGCCGGGCGGGCGCCGGGACAGCTGCAGGAAGCAGTCGGGCGAGACGACCTCGACCAGGCTCTCCAGCGCGGGCGATATGTCGGGAGCCACCTCGTCCGCCACGCCGAGCAGGGCGGGCCGGTCCGGTGTGACGGCGTGCAGTACCTCCGCGCCGAAGCGCAGTGCGTGCTTGACCGCGTGGATGCCTTCGAGGACGACCTCGTCGACGTTCCGATGGGCCTGGGCGAACCGGGACACCACGGTGCGCTCGGATGCGGAGCCCGGCATCGGCACTCGGGAACTATGCCTGCTGGTGCTGCCACCGGCCAGCGCGGGATCGGGACGGACCGGGGTGGGGAACGGTCAGGGCGCGGGGACCGGTTGCGGCGCCGGCGGGCCGGTGTAGCGGGCGACGGGGCGGATGATGCGCCGCTCGGTGGCCTGCTCGAGGACGTGCGCGGCCCAGCCCACCATCCGGCTCACGGCGAAGGTGGGGGTGAACATGCTGCGCGGGATCCCGCACAGCTCCATCACCACCCCGGCGTAGAACTCGACGTTGGGGTAGAGCCGGCGATCCGGTTTGAGCTCGGCCAGCACCTCGACCACCCCCGCCTCCACGGCGGTCGCGAACTCGGCCAGCTCGCCGCCGAGGCCGCTGGCGACCTCGCGCAGCAGCACCGCGCGGGGGTCGTGGGTGCGGTACACGGCGTGGCCGAAGCCCATGATCCGCTCGCCGGAGCGGACCTTGTCGCGCACCCAGGCGTCGATCCGGTCCGGGCTGCCGATCTCGTCGAGGCCGGCCAGCGCGCGGTCCGGCGCCCCGCCGTGCAACGGCCCGGAGAACGCCCCGATCGCGGCGATCACCGCGGAGAACAGGTCGGCCCCGGTCGAGGCGACGACGCGGGCGGTGAAGGTGGACGCGGCGAAGCCGTGGTCGACCGTGGCGATCAGGTACTGCTCGACGGCGCGGACCCGTTCCGGCCCCGGAACCTCGCCGGTCACCAGGTGCAGCCAGTTCGCCGCCGTGGACAGCTCGGCCCGGGGCTCGACCGGGTCCAGACCCGCCTGCAGCCGGTGCAGTGCCGCCAGGATCGTCGGGGTGACGGCGCACGCCAGCAGCGCGTGCTCGCGCCGGGTGGCCGGGTCGGCGTCCCACAGCGGTGGGATTCCGCGGAGGTCGGCGAGCAGGGACAGCGCCGTGCGCAGGCCCTTCAGGGGCTCGGCCGTCGCTCCGCCGGCCGCGATCGTCGGCAGGGCGTCCTCGAGGTCCGCCGGTAGCGGACGCCGGGCCGCCACCTCGCGGGCCAGCTCTGCCGCCTCGGTGGCGGTGGGCAGCCGACCCTCCAGGAACAGGAAGACGACGTCCTCGAACGTGCGGCTGCGGGCCAGCTCGACCACCGAGTACTGCCGGAAATGGCAGAAGCCTTCGTTGCCGCGGACGTCCCCGAGCTCCGTCGAGGTCACGGCCACGTTGCGGAGCCCGGCGGGCACCGAGATGGGGCTTTCGTCGATCACGGTCATCGCTACCTCCTCCCTCGCACTCTGCGCCTGCCGTCAACTATGGTCAATCTTGATTCAGTCAATGTCTGCTGCCCGGCTGGAGGTGCGTCGTGCCGGCCGAGAAGCGCTGGTTGACCACGGCGGAGACGGCCCGGCGGCTGGGCGTCAAACCGGAGACGATCTACGCCTACGTGAGCCGGGGGCTGTTGCGCAGCCGGCCGGCCGAGCGGCGGCGGGGGAGCCTGTTCGACCCGGACGACGTCGATCGCCTCACGGAACGACGGCAGGGGCGCAGCGCCTCCGGGGCCATGGAACGCATCCGCACCGAGCTGACCCTGATCGTCGACGACGAGCTCTTCTACCGCGGTCACCGGGTCACCGGGCTGGCCCGCACGCACCGGTTCGAGGCCGTCGCCCGCTTGCTGTGGGGCGCCGAGCCGGCGTCCGCGGATCCCTTCGCGGAATCGGCCGGGCTGGTCGACGTGGCCGTCGCGGCGATCTCCGCACTGCCCGCCGACGTCCGGCTGACCGACCGGGTCCGGGTGGCCGTCGCCGCGGTGGCCGCGGCCGACCCGCTGCGTTACGACCTCACGCCGGCCGCCGTGGTGCGCCGCGCCGAGTCGCTGCTGGCGGTGCTGGTCACCGCGCTGGGTGCCGCCGCCGACCCGGCCGGCCGGCCGTCGGAGCCGGGACTGGCCGCCCGGCTGTGGCCGGCCCTGGTCACGCGACCGCGGGCGGCGCAGCCGGCGGAGCTGGTGCTGATCGAGCGGATCCTCATCCTGCTCGTCGACCACGACCTGGCCGTCTCCACGGTGGCGGCGCGGGTGGCGGCGAGCGCGCGCGCCCACCCCTACGCGGTGGTGTCGGCCGGTCTCGGCGCGCTGGACGGGCCCTATCACGGCGCCGCCAGCAGCCTCGCGCACCGGTTCCTCGCCGACGCCCTCGACGACCCGGTCCGGGCGCTGTCCGACCGGCTCCGCGACGGCGCCCCGATCCCGGGGTTCGGGCACCGGATCTACCGGAATCGCGACCCGCGCGCCGAGCTGATCCTGGCCGAGCTGCGGGAGCACGCGGGCGCCGGGCGCATCGTCGCGGCGGTGCAGGACCTCGGCGCGCAGCTGGCCGGACGGCCGGGCGCGTTCCCCAACGTCGACCTCGCGCTGGCCGCGGTCCAGCACGCGCTGCAGTTGCGCCCCGACGCGGGCGAGGCGCTGTTCGCGCTCGCCCGCACCGTCGGGTGGGTCGCCCACGCGCTCGAGGAGTACCGAGGCCCGGGGCTGCGGTTCCGTGCCGAGGGCATCTACGTCGGACAGCGACCGTCCGACTGAGCCGACGGCGGCATGGTCGGCCGTTCGGGAGCGTTGCACCGAACCGGATCGACGGGTTGCGGAAGGAGTGGCGATGACGGTGGCCGAGCAGCGGCGGTGGTGGCACCCGGTGGACAGCATCGCGGCCTGCCCGCCGCACCCGACCGGCGGGGGAGCGGCGTCGACACCGACGGATCCGGCGGCGCGGATCTGCCAGCGGTGGACGCTGTCGGTGGTCTGCGTGGCCAGCGCGCTGCTGCTGTTCAACGTCACCGCTCCGAACGTGGCCCTGCCGGACATCGGCCGGTCGCTGGGCGCGGACTTCGCGGCATTGCAGTGGGTGCTCTCGAGCTACGCGCTGGTCCTCTCCGGGCTGCTGCTGGCCGGTGGCGCCCTCGCCGACCGCTACGGGCGACGCCGGACGTTCCTGCTCGGGCTCGTGCTGTTCGGGGTGGGCTCGCTGGTGTGCCTGCTCGCGCCGGCGACGTTGGTGTTGATCGGGGGCCGGGTGGTGCAGGGCGCCGGTGCGGCGGTGCTGTTCCCGGCCGGGCTGGCGCTGGTCGGCGCCGAGTTCGTCGGGGCGGCCCGGGCCCGGGCGATCGGGGTGTGGGGTGCCAGCGTGGCCGGGGCCATCGCCCTGGGCCCGCTGGTGGGCGGGGTGCTGGTGCAGGCGTGGGGCTGGCGGGCGATGTTCGGGGCGGTGGCGCTGCTCGTGGTGCCGGCCCTGCTCGTGGGACTGCGGCACCTGCGCGAATCGCGGGCCGGCTCCGTGCACCGGATCGACTGGTTGGGCACGACGCTGCTGTCGCTCGCGCTGTTCGTCGCGGTGCTGGTGCTGGTCCGGGGGAACGCGTGGGGCTGGGCCAGCCCGCCCGTGCTCGGCGGGGCCGTGCTCGCCGTGGCGCTGCTGGTCGGCTTCTGGGTGGCCGAGCACCGCGTGCGGCAGCCGCTGATCGCACCGCCGCTGCTGCGCAACCCGGTGTTCATCGGGGCCACGCTCGTCGCGCTGGCGTTCGCCGCGGCCGGGTTCGCGCCGATCACCTACCTGACCCAGTACCTGCTCACGGTGGCCGGTTCCAGCCCGGTGGTGGCCGGACTGCAGATCGCGCCGTTCGCGGTGGCGAGCTTCTTCGTGTCACTGGCCGCGGCGCCGGTCGCCGCCCGGCTCGGCTCGCGGGCGACGCTGGCCTGGGGCCTGCTGCTGTGCGCCGCCGGGCTGGCCCTGATGATCCTGCTCGGGCCGCCGGACAGCGCGTTGCGGCTGCTGCCCGGGCTCCTCCTGTTCGGCGCCGGAGCCGGGTTGGTCAACCCGACCATGACGGTGGCCGCGCTGGCCGCGGTGCCACCGGACCAGGGCGGAATGGCATCCGGGGTGAACAACGCCGCCCGCCAGTTCGGCATCGCCGCGGGCATCGCCGGGTTCGGCGCGGCCGTGCAGGCGGCGGTGTCGGCCGGGGTGGCCGGCCGGCTGAGCGCGAGCGGGGTGCCCGCCGCGGCGGCCGGATCGGCGGGACACCGCGCCGCCGACGGCGACCTCGCCCCGGTGCCGGGCGTGCCCGGGCCGCGGCTGACCGAGGCCTATCGCGCGGCCTACGGCGACGCGCTGGACCTGGTGCTCCTGCTCGGCGTCGGCATCGCGGTGTTCGGCACGCTGGTCGTGCTGGTGCTGGTTCGCCCGCCGCGCAGCGCGGCCGCGCCGTGTGGCCACCTCGAGGGCGCGCGCGACGTCATCCCGAGCGACGACGGCTGCCACGAATGCCTGCGGGACCGGACCCCCTACCGGGAGTTGCGGATCTGCCAGACCTGCGGGCACGTCGGCTGCTGTGACAGCTCGCCCGGGCGGCACGCCACCGCGCACCAGCAGGAGAGTGGCCATCCGCTGGTGCGGTCCTTCGAGCCGGGCGAGAACTGGTACTGGTGCTATCCGGACCGCCGCCTGTTCGAGGTGCCCGACGCGGCGCCGGCCCCCTCGCGCAGCTGACGTCGGGTCGATGGTGGCGGTGAGGGTGCTCAGGTCCAGTACAGGATGCGGCACTGCGGGAGCCGGCTGGCCAGCTCCTCCTCGAACCAGGACCGCAGCTCGACCATCACCTCGTGCGGGTAGACGTACTTCACCGCGCCGAAGCGTCCGTGCTTGCGGCGGCGGAGGCTCTCGTCCATCTCCAGCCGGGTGCGCGGGTACCACCCGAGCAGCACCTCCTTGCTGCCGGGCGTGAACCGGTGGGTGATCAGCTCCGCGGTCAGGTCCAGCTCCGGCATGCCGGCGGTCGCCTCCTCGATCAGCGCGAGCAGGTGGTCGTAGTGGTCCTGCCAGCCGGGCAGCGGCATGATCGGGGCGAGGGTGAGCCCGACCGGGTAGCCGGCCAGGGCGAGCCGGCGCAGCGCCCCGAGCCGGTCCTCGAGCCGGCTGGTGCCACCTTCCAGGCGGGTGGTGACGGGCTGGGCGTTGACGCTGAAGCGCACCCGGGTCCGGCCCTGGTGAGGAAGGTCGACGAACGGGCCGACGGCGTCGAACTTGGTGGTCCAGCGCAGCTGCACGGGCGCGTCCCAGGCGCCGAAGTGCTCCACGGCACGCTGCCAGCTCCCGGTCAGGTGCTCCAGCGCGAGCGGGTCGGTGTAGCACGACGCCTCGAAGGTCGTGCCCTCGCCGGCGCGCCGGGTGCTTCGACTGGTGATCGTGCCGCGGCCGACGTAGTCGGCCAGCCCGTCCAGGATGTCGTCGAGGTCGGCGTAGACCCGGGTCACCGGGGGCCCGGACAGCGAACCGGCGAGGTAGCAGTACTGGCAGTGGGCGGGGCAGCCCTCGGCCAGGTCGACCCGCCAGTCGGCGCTCGGGGCGATCGGCTGCAGCCGCCGCCGCGACGGTGGGCTGACCACGATGGCCAGCGTGGACTTCGCCCGGGCGTAGGTCTCCCGCTCCGTCTCCCCGCGCACGCCGACCAGCCGGTTCGAGCGCAGCCGCTCCACCTCCAGGCCGATCGACTCGACCCGGTCCACGATGCGCCGGCCGTGCGGGTGTTCCAACGCGGCCGGCGTGACGACCACCCGGCGCGGCGTCCACCGGCGTGCCGGGCGGGCCGGCGGGGCCAGCTCGGCCAGGTCACGGATCGGGACCCGCTCGCCGCTCGCGTCGTGCGGGGCCGCCGGCTCGTCGCCCACCGCCAGCGGCTCCCCGAGATCGACGTCGGTTTCTGCGCGCACGGGCCGTGGGTGCCCGGCCGCCGGCCGCCCAACCGCCCCGCGCTGCCCATGACGGTGCCCCTGGTGGGCCGCGCTCAGCCCGCGCAGCAGTGGCACGGCCCGTCGGTGCCGGGCTCCGGGAGCAGCTCGTCCTCGGGGATCACCAGCAGCGCGGGGATCGGTGGACCGTCCGGCACGCGGTACATCTCGTTCGTCGCGAACAGCCAGTCGGCCGACTCCGGGAACTCCAGCAGGTGCACCCGCCCGTGACGCAGGCCGACGGTCTCGCCCGCGGCCAGCACCCGCCCGTCGCGCACCAGCTCGCCGAGGTCGTTGAGCACCCGGGCCGCGGTGGCCTGCGAGGTGGCGAACAGCACGAGCTCGGCGTGCCCGAAGCCGGCCAGCCCCACCGTGTAGACGAACGGGGGCCCCTCCTCGTCGCCCAGCACGGCCTGCAGGGCCCAACCGCAGCGCCGGACGGTCTCGCGCAGCCACGCGTCGTACTGGTCGATCTGGTGGGTGAAGCGCTCCGGGGTGTCCATGGCGCGGACGGTACGGCGGGGCACCGACAGTTCCGGGCGCCCGGATCCGAGCCGGCGACGAACGGGGAGTACCTAGGCTCGGCGGCATGCGGCAGACGCTGGTGTTCGACGCCGACGACACCCTGTGGGAGAACAACGTCCTGTTCGAGCGGGTGGTCTCGGACTACCTCGACTGGCTGGCCCACCCCACGCTGGACCGGGCGGCGCTCCGGGCCGTGCTGGACGACGTGGAACGGGCCAACGTCGTGGTGCACGGCTACGGCAGCGCCAGCTTCCTGCGCAGCCTGCGTGAGTGCTTCGAACGGCTGCGGGAGCGCCCGGCCAGCGCCGGGGAGGCGGACCGGATCACCGAGCTGGCCGCGGCCCTGGTCCACCACGAGGTGGAGCTGATGCCGGGGGTGGCCGAGACGCTCGGCGAGCTGGGCACCCGCCACGACCTGCTGCTGCTCACCAAGGGCCAGCCCGACGAGCAGCAACGCAAGATCGACGCCTCCGGGCTCGCCCACCACTTCCGCAGCGTGCACATCGTCGCCGAGAAGCGGGCGCCCACCTACCGTGAGCTGGTCACCAGGCAGCGGCTGCGGCCCGCGGACACCTGGATGATCGGCAACTCGCCGGCCTCCGACATCCGGCCGGCCCGGGAGGTCGGGCTCGGCGCGGTGTTCATCCCGAACGCCTACACCTGGGCGCTGGAGCACGCCGAGATCGACCCGGACGACGACGGCGTCCTGCACCTGCAGCGGTTCCCGCAGCTGCTGGATCATTTCTGACCGCCGGCGGTGATCGGGCAGACTGAGCGCCATGGCTGCCGCTGTCCTCGACTGGTCGGAGCGGGCGGGCATCGCCGAGCAGACGATCGTCCGTCGCCACCTCCGGCGGCTGGGCGGCGTGCTCCCGGGTACCCGGATCGGCCGCATCCGGTGGCCGCGCCGGGTTCCGGCGTGGCCCTACCCGTGGCACTTCTGGTGGCAGGCGCACCTGCTGGACTGCCTGGTCGACGCCCAGCTGCGCTCGCCGAACCCGCGCCGGGCCCGCGCCGTGGGCATGCTGGTGCGCGGCGTGCGGCTGCACAACGCCGGCTCCTGGGTGAACCGCTACAACGACGACATCGCCTGGCTCGGGCTGGCCGTGCAGCGGGCCGGGACGCTGGCCCGGCGCTCCGGCCCGTCCGCCCTGCTGGCGATCTCGGAACGGCTCGGTGAGGGCTGGACCGAGGACGGCGGAGGCGGGATCTGGTGGCGGCGCGACGACGACTTCAAGAACGCCCCGGCCAACGGCCCGGCGGCGATCCTGCTGGCCCGCCACGGCCAGCTCGGCTTCGCGGCGGCGATCGCGGACTGGATGGCCGAGACCCTGATCGACCCGAACTCCGGGCTGGTGCTCGACGGGGTGCGGCTGGCGTCCGACGGTTCGGTGCGCGAGGTGGTGACCCCGATCTACACCTACTGCCAGGGCGTGCACCTGGGCACCTGCGTGGAGCTCGCCGCGCACGACGGGCACCAGCGCTGGGTCGACCGCGCGGTGGCGATCGTGGACGCGATCATGCACCGGCTGGCCGGCCCGGACGGGGTGCTGCCCGGCAGCGGCGGCGGTGACGGCGGCCTGTTCGCCGGCATCACGGCGCGCTACCTGGCCGACGCCGCGGTGCGCCGGCCCGAGCTGGCCGAGGCCGCCTCCCGGTTGGTGCTGGCCAACGCGGACGCGGTCTGGCAGGGACGGGCCGAGATCGGTGGTGGACCGGTGTTCTCCGCGGAGTGGGCGCGGCCGGCCTGCGAGCCCGGCCCCGGTGTCCCGGAGGCCGACCTGTCGGTGCAGCTGGGGGCCTGGATGCTGCTGGAGGCCGCGGCCCTCGTGCAGCGCTCCCGATAGCGACGCGGGCCCGCCGACCGGGGCTCGGGCTCAGGGCGTGGTGGCGCCACCGGTGCGCCGCGCGCGCACCAGCTCGATGATGATCGGCAGCACCGAGATGGCCACGATCAGGAGCAGGATCAGCTCGATGTTCGCGCGGACGAAGGCGAACTGGCCCAGCCAGAAGCCGAGCAGCGTCACCCCGGCCGCCCACAGCACTCCGCCGATCAGTGAGTAGGTCAGGTAGCGCCGGGGCTCCATCCGGCCGATGCCCGCCATCACCGTGATGAACGTGCGCACGATCGGCACGAACCGGCCCAGCACGATGGCCCGGTTGCCGTACTTGTCGAAGAACTCCTGCGTCTTGAGCACGTGCGCCGGGTTGAACAGCCGCGACCGCGGCTTGTCGAAGATCGCCGGACCGGCCGCCCGCCCGATGTAGTAGCCGCACACGTTGCCCACGAACGCGGCCGCCACCAGCAGCAGGCACACCGCCCACAGCGGCGCCCCGATCGCCCCGTTCGCCACGAACAGGCCGGCGGTGAACAGCAGCGAGTCGCCGGGCAGGAAGAACCCGAGCAGCAGCCCGCACTCGGCGAAGACGATGGCCGCCAGCCCGACCAGGGCCCACGGCCCGAGCCAGGAAATGATGGTGTCAGGCTGCAGCCACTCCGGGCCTAGCGCGAGAGTCACGAGGATCGACGGTACCGGGCGGCCCGGCCGCGGCGGCTGCCGGTGTCACCCCAGTGGGGGTAGCACACCCGGGGCGAGCAGCGACAACAGGGCCAGTGCGATACCCAGCACAACGCCCCCGAGCAGCGCCAACAGCAGCGCGAACCGGCTGCCCGCGATGGCCGCGCCGAGCCCGGAGCGGCCGGCCGTCCGGGGCGCCTCCGGCTGCGCCGCGGGGGACCGGGCTGCCGTGCCGGGGGTGGGGCCGGGGGCGGGGGCGGCCGGCGGGCGGACGTGGTCGGCCGGGGCGGGCGGCCAGCCCGCGAAGCCGGCGTGGCCGGCGCCCGAGGCGTGCGCGCGCATCGCCTCGGCGAGTCGGCGCTCCGACTCCTCGCTGGTGGCCACGCTCATCATCGTCCCCCAGGGTTCATCACCCGGGCCACCGTATCCATGGCTCGACTCGCCGTCGATTTCACGGTGCCACGCGAGATCCCCGTGGCGTCCGCGATCTCCGACTCCGACAGCCCGCCGTAGTAGCGCAGCACCAGCACCTCGCGCTGCCGGGGCGGCAGCGTCGCGAGCGCGTCGACCACCGCCTGGTGCTCCGCGGAGAGCATGGCCAGCGACTCCGCCGAGCGGGCGTTCACCTGGTGCGGGGGGACGTAGTCGCGAGCGGTGCGGCGCCGCCGCAGCACCGAGCGCGAGCCGTTGATCACGGCCGTGCGCAGGTAGGCGACGGCCGCGGCCTCGTCGCGCAGGCCCGACCAGTGCCGGTGCAACCCGGTGAACGCCTCCTGCACGACGTCCTCCGCGGTGAGCGGATCGTCGACCAGCAGGCTGGCCAGCCGCACCATCTGCATGCGGTGATCGGTGTACAGGTCGGCCAGCGTCCGGGGTGCCTGCGTTTCCGGCACCGTCGCCGGTCGCGCGTCGAGCCTCCGCATCCGCGTGAGCGTCATCTCGACGGCGTTCGCTGCACCGTCCACCGCCATGTCGCCACAGAGTAGTGGCCGATCTGAGCCGCGGCATTGCCGGTACACCGGGGGCGTGCGAGATACTCCGAGGTGAAATCACCGACAGGAGGGCCCCGCCGTGCCGATCGCCACACCGGAGATCTACAACCAGATGTTGGACAAGGCCAAGGACGGTGAGTTCGCCTACCCGGCCATCAACGTGACCGGCACCGAGTCCCTGAACGCGGCGCTGCGCGGCTTCGCCGAGGCGGAGAGCGACGGCATCATCCAGTTCTCCACCGGCGGTGCCGAGTTCGCCTCCGGTACCGCGGTCAAGGACATGGTGACCGGCGCGGTCGGGCTGGCCGAGTTCGCGCACGTGGTCGCGGCCAAGTACCCGATCAACGTGGCGCTGCACACCGACCACTGCCCGAAGGACAAGCTGGACAGCTACGTGCGGCCGCTGCTGGCGATCAGCCAGGAGCGGGTGGACGGCGGCGCGAACCCGCTGTTCCAGTCGCACATGTGGGACGGCTCGGCGGTCGAGCTGAAGGAGAACCTGGACATCGCGGCCGAGCTGCTGGACCTGGCGGCCAAGGCCAGGATCATCCTGGAGGTGGAGATCGGGGTCGTCGGCGGCGAGGAGGACGGCGTCGCCCACGAGATCAACGAGAAGCTCTACACCGCGCCCGGGGACTACGAGGCCACGGTGGAGGC
>DATMDS010000017.1:0-8486 GCA_035557575.1 Pseudonocardia sp.
CCAGCAGCGGCACCCTGATCGACTGGCGGGCCACCCAGGGTGCCGAGCTGCACAAGGACGCCGCGGTCGGCCGGATCGAGATGCAGGGCGGATTCGTACAGCCGCAGATGGTGATCCGGGCGCCGGCCGACGGCGTGGTCGCGGTGGACAACGGCGTCGAGGGGGCCTACGTGACCGCCGGCACCCAGCTGGCCGTGGCCTACAACGGCTCGGCGATCTTCGTCACCGCGCGGGTGGACGAGACGGACATCAACGACGTGCACGCGGGCCAGCTGGTGGACATCGAGGCGGACGCCTTCCCGGACGCCGAGCTGGCCGGACGAGTGCTGGAGGTCAAGGGCGGGGCGGCTGGGGTGTTCTCACTGTTCCCGCAGGCCAACACGTCGGGCAACTTCCAAAAGGTCACCCAGGTGATCCCGGTGAAGATCGGCATCGACAACCTCATGGATCTTCCCCTGGTGCCCGGCATGAACGTCACGGTGAAGATCCACCGCGACTAGCGAGTCAGGGCGCCGAGGACGCCCGCTCGGGTTCGAGTTCCTCCCGCTGCGGCGCGGTGCGCGGGGGCCCGTGGCGCGACTCCGCGGCGCCGTTGCGGTGCTCCGGCACCCCGTCCGCTGCCGGCCGGGTGTCCCGCGGGGCCGCGGCCCGGGTGCGGGCCGGCGCGGGCTGCCGATCCGGCATGGGCGCCGGGGCCTTTCCGGAGTGAAGCATCAGCGCGAGCACCACGCCGGCCCCGGTGACGATCGCGGTGACGATGTACATGTCGTTGATCGCCGAGACGAAGACCTGGGTCTGGGTCTGCTCGTACACGGCCAGCAGGCCGCTCAGCCCGCCGTCCGAGGCCGGGCCGAGCTGCGGCATCGGGGTGGTCGACGGGATCAGCGCGGTCCGGTCCTCGATCTGCTGGGCCTGCTGGCCGGTGACCATCGCGGTGAGGATGGCCAGGCCGAGCGCCGCGGTGGTCCGCTGCACCACGTTGTTGAACGCGCTGGCCTGGCTGACCATCGCGGGCGGGATGACCGACAGCCCGCCGGTCATGATCGGCATCATGCACAGCCCCAGCCCGGCGGCCCGGAAGGTCAGCAGCCACATGATGTACTCGTTCGAGCTGTCGGTCGTCGACGTGGCCAGCAGGTAGGTCCCCAGCGCCGTGATGACCAGCCCGATGGTGGCCGGCCAGCGCGGCCCGATCTTGTCGTACAGCCAGCCGGCGATCGGCATGCAGACGGCCATGATCAGCGCCTGCGGTAGCAGCAACAACCCGGTCTCGAAGGCGCCCAGCCCCTGGGCCTGCTGGAGGAACAGCGGCACGTAGAACAGCACCGTGAACAGGCCCACCGAGAGCACGCTGATCAGCAACAACGAGTTCGTGAACGGCCAGTGCCGGAACACCCGCACGTCCAGCAGGGGGTTGTCCACCTCCAGCTCGATGATCACGAACAGGGCCAGGCTGAGCACCCCGAGCGTGAGCAGGATCAGCACCGAGTAGGAGGTCCAGCCCCAGTCCTGACCCTCGGTCAGCGCCAGCAGCAGGGAGCACAGACCGGTCGCCACGGTGAGGAACCCGAGCACGTCGAAGCGGCCGGCCCGGCCGCCGCCGAACCGGGGCAGCACCATGACCGCCGCGACCACCCCGAGGATCCCGACCGGCACGTTGATGAAGAAGATCAACCGCCAGTCGACGTACTCGACGAAGTACCCGCCCAGGGTCGGCCCGATGGCCGGGGCGACCACGATGCCCAGGCCGTACATGCCCATCGCCGTGCCGATCTGCGCCCGCGGCACGATCCGGTAGACGATGGTCAGCGTGACCACGCCGAGGATCCCGCCCGGAATCGCCTGCATGACGCGGAACGCGACCATGCTCTCCAGGTTCCAGGCCAGCCCGCAGAGGGCCGAGAAGATCGCGAACCCGGCCAGCGCCACGATGTACACCCGGGTCGGCCCGAACCGGTCCGACAGCCACCCGCTGACCGGGACGACCACGCCCAGGGCCAGCTCGTAGGACGTGGCCACCCACTGGATCTCGTCGGTGGTGACCCCGAAGTCGTTCTGCATGGTCAGGATGGCGACGTTGACGATGCTGATGTCCAGCACGGACATGAACATGCCGGCGATCAGCACCACCAGAGGCAGGCCCCACCCGGCGCTCGGGGCGCTTCCCGTCGCCGGCCTCCTCTCCAGGCCCACGGTCTCGGATCCGGTCGCCGCGGGCCTCGTTCCGTCGCCGACGGGTTGCGTGGCGCCGGTCCTCGTTCCGCTGGAGAGATCGGACGCCATGCCCCGAGTTTGGCATGAAGGGCGCGGTGCCCAGATTGTCGCCATGGCCGGTGTACGTGATCCCGCCCATACCACCGGTCGTGATCGACGGGCGGACCCGGGTCGGGCCGGGTCGGGCAGAGGTTCGCGGCGGCGGACGGGCGTCAGCAGCGGCGTGACCCGGGCCGCGGCTCCGCGGTGATCACGGGCTCGTCGGTCCGGCCGGGGCCGTTCGAGCGCAGCTCATCGGTCGGGCCGCTGCCCGCCCCGGCCAGCACCGGGACGGGTTCTGCGGCCCGCGCCCGGTCGTGCGGCTGTGGGATCGGCGCCGACGGCGCCGGCTCGGATGCCGGGGGCTTCGGAGAGGCCGGCGCGGCACCCTCCGACGGGGTCGAAGCGGGTCCGCCGGCGGGGGTCGGTACCGGGCCGGAACGCAGCATGAGGGCCAGCACCACGCCCACCGCGGTCAGCGCGGCGGTGATCACGTACAGGTCGTTCAGGCCGGACACGAACACCTGGTTCTGAGTCTGCTGGTAGACGGCCAGCGCGCCGACCAGGCCGGAATCCGCCGAGGCGCCGAGGTCGGGCAGCGGCGTCGCCGACGGGATCAGAGCGGACCGGTCGGCCAGGAACTGGGCCTGCTGGCTGGTCAGGATGGCGGTCAGGATGGCCAGTCCGAGCGCAGCGGTGGTGCGCTGCACGACGTTGTTGAAGGCGCTCGCGCTGCTCACCTGCGCCGGCGGGATGGCCGAGATGCCGCCGGTCATGATCGGCATCATGGCCAGCCCCATGCCGGACGCCCGGAACACCAGCAGCCACATCATGTGCTCGTGCGTCATGTCGACCGTCGTGTAGTGCAGCTCGTAGGTGCCGATGGCCACGATGGTCAGCCCGATCACCGCCGGCCAGCGCGGTCCGATCCGGTCGTAGAGCCGCCCGGCGACGGGCATCAGCACGCCCATCACCAGCGCTTGCGGCAGCAGCACCAGACCGGCCTCGAACGCACCCATGCCCTGGGCCTGCTGCAGGAACAGCGGGATGTAGAACAGCACGCCGAACAGCCCGACCGAGAGCACCGAGATCAGCAGCAGCGAGTTGGTGAACGCCCAGTACCGGAAGACCCGCACGTCCAGCAGCGGCCGGTCCACCTCCAGCTCGATGATCACGAACAGGGCCAGGCTGAGCACCCCGAGCGTGAGCAGGATCAGCACCCGGTAGGAGGTCCAGCCCCAGTCCTGGCCCTCGGAGAGCGCGAGCAGCAGCGAGAACAGGCCGGTCGCGATGGTGAGGAAGCCCAGCACGTCGAACCGGCCGGCCCGACCACCCGCGAAGCGGGGCAGCAGCATCACCGCGGCGACCGCACCGACGACGCCGACCGGCACGTTGATGAAGAAGATCAACCGCCAGTCCACGTACTCGACCAGGTAGCCGCCCAGCGTCGGCCCGACGGCGGGAGCGACCACGATGCCCAGCCCGTACATCCCCATCGCCGCGCCGATCTTCTCCCGCGGCACGATCCGGTAGACGATCGTGAGCGTGACCACCGGCAGGATCCCGCCGGGGATGGCCTGCAGGATCCGGAAGACGATCATGCTTTCCAGGTTCCAGGCCAGCCCGCACAGCGCCGAACCGGCGGCGAACCCGACCAACGACACGATGTAGGCCCTGCTCGGCCCGAACTTGTCCGACAGCCAGCCGCTGATCGGCACGATCACGCCCAGGGCCAGCGAGTAGGCGGTGGCGATCCACTGCACCTCTTCGGTGGTCACGCCGTAGTCGTTCTGGATCGTCGGGATCGCGACGTTGACGATGCTGATGTCGAGCACCGACATGAACATGCCGGCGATGAGCACGAGCAGCGGGATCGCCCAGCCCTGCTCGGCTCCGGTGCCGCCGGCCCGACCGGGACCGGTGGTCCCCGGGCCTGTCGACACCGACGGTGGCATGCGCAGATCCTCCCACGGTCCGGCCCTCAGCAGGACTGTCCCGATCGGGCGCGACCCGCGGGCCTCGCCCGGTGCGCAGCGAGCAGCCGGCCGTGCTTGGATCGGTCCCGGGTGCACGACCAGCCGCCTCGTGGTGCGGCGCCGAGACCCGTCTCCACCGGCAAGGGAGCATGTCATGGTGCGTTTCGCCCTCTTCGGCTGCGGCCGGATCGGCCGGGTGCACGCCGACTCGATCGCGGTCCACCCGCGGGCCGAGCTGGCCTGGGTGTGCGACCCGATGGAGCTCCCGGCCCGCGAGCTGGCCGACCGGTACGGCGCGGTGGCCGGCTCCGATGTGGACGCCGTGCTGGCCGACCCACGGGTGGACGCGGTGGTGGTCGCCTCCCCGACTCCGACGCACGTGGATCTGCTGGCCCGCGCGGTCGGCTCCGGCAAGGCGGTGCTCTGCGAGAAGCCGATCGACCTCGACCTGGCCCGGGTGGACGAATGCTGGCAGCGCATCGCCGGCGTCGAGCACACGGTGATGGTCGGCTTCAACCGACGCTTCGACCCCACCTTCGCCGACATCCGGCAGCGGGTGGCGGCCGGCGAGATCGGGCAGCTGGAGCAGCTGATCATCACCAGCCGCGATCCCGCCCCGGCGCCCGCGGCGTACATCGCGACCTCGGGTGGGCTGTTCCGGGACATGACCATCCACGACTTCGACATGGCCCGCTACTTCCTCGGCGAGGTCATCGAGGTGCAGGCGATGGGGGCGAACCTGATCGCGGACCACATCGCCGACGCCGGCGACATCGACAGCGCCGTCGTGGTGCTGCGCGGCGCCGCCGGCACGCTCTGCCACATCACCAACAGCCGCCGCTGCTCGTTCGGCTACGACCAGCGGCTGGAGGCCTTCGGGGAGCGCGCGATGCTGAGCGCGGCCAACCAGCTGCCGACCAGCGTCCGGCGCAGCGACGCCGGGCAGACCGAGGCGGCCGCGCCGTACCTCAACTTCTTCCTCGACCGCTACACCGTCGCCTACCGCGCCGAGCTGGACCACTTCGTCACGGCGATCGAGAAGGGCACCCGGCCCGAGCCGGGGTTCGCCGACGGGCGCGCCGCGCTGGTGCTGGCCGATGCCGCGAACGAGAGCCTGCGCACCGGCCGGGTGGTGCGCGTCCCGGAAGCACCCTGACCGGCGGGCTGGACCCCCGCGACTCCCGATCCGCACGCCCGGCGGCGAAGGCACCCGCGGGGACGCCTCTGGAGTCGGCTCACATCCTGCGGATCTCCGCATCGGTGCTGCGTTCCGCGGCCCGGATGAACCGCAGCAGGGCCGTCAGCTCGTCCGCACCGAACTCGGCCAGGTCGTCGCGGAGCCGATCGTTGAGCGGGGTGTAGTAGGTCGAGATTCGCTCGAGGGCGTCCGGGTCGACCTGCACGAGCACCCGGCGGCGGTCATGAGGATCCGGATGCCGGGTGACGTAACCCCGGGCCGCCAGCCGGTCGATCATGCGGGATGCCGATCCGGTGGTCAGGTTGACCCGCTTGGCCAGCTCGCTCGCCGTGGCCGGGCCGAGGTGTGCCAGCACGTAGAGGCACTGCAGGTCGTTCTGCGTGACGTGCAGCCGGTCCGCGACCATGCCGTTGAACTGCACCAGCGGCACATGCCAGTCGGGCAGCGCGCGGATCACCGCGGCCAGGAGCTCCGCTCGGTCCGGTTCCGCCACCACCTCACGCGTCCTCTCTTTGACATCCCAGCCTACTCACAATACTGTGCGACACAGCCGCTGTGTCGCGCAGTATCTGCGTAACGCAGGGATCGGCTGGACGAAGGCCATCGTACGAACACCCGGGAGTCAGCCGTGACCGCCGCGCCGCACCTCACCCTCGATCCCTTCGCCGCCGGTCACCGCCGCCCCGACGAGCCCGACGACACCCGGGCCGCGATGCGGGCCGCCGGGCCGATCGTGCGCCTCGAGGCCCCGGCCGGCGGCCCGGTCTGGATCATCACCGACGACGCGGTGGCACGCGCCGCCCTGGTCCATCCGGACATCGTCAAGGATCCGGCCTTCGCGCCGGCCGGCTGGGACGCCCGGACGGCCGGCCTCGAGCCGACCGCCGCCCAGCGGTCCTCGCTGACCACCTCCGACGGCGCGGAGCACACCCGGCTGCGCCGCGCGCACGCCCCGCTGTTCAGCGCCAGGCGCATGCAGGCTCAGCGGGAGACGATCGCAGCCACCGCGCGTGAGCTGCTCGGCGCACTCGCCGCCGGCGAGCAGCCGGTCGACCTCCTGGCCGACTTCACCACCCGCTACCCGCTCACCGTCATCTGCGACCTGCTCGGCGTGCCGCGGCACCGCATCGACCAGGCCGCGGCAGCCTGCGGCCGGGTGCTCGTCGGCTACCCGGACGGGTTCGACCAGGCGATGGGCGAGTTCGCCCAGCTGGCCGCGGCCGCGCTCGCCAGCGGACCCGACGGGCTGGCCGCCGAGCTGCGGGAGCGGCTGCCGGCCGGCGTCGCCGACGACGAGCTGCACTACCACCTGTTCGGACTGATCTTCGCCGGGCAGCTCACCACGGACGCCACCCTGGGCTTCCTGCTGGCCCGGCTGCTCGGTGGCGGGCACGCCGCGGAGACCACCGCGGACCTGGTCCGCACGACGCTGCGGATGCACCCACCGACCCCGTTCACGCTCTGGCGGTTCACCCGCGCCGAGGTCGAGCTCGCCGACGTCCGGCTGCCCGCCCGCGCCCCGGTACTGATCGACATCCAGGGCATCAACGAGACGGCGAGCGATGCGAACGGCCACGATCTCGCGTTCGGCGCCGGCCCGCACTACTGCCTGGGCGCGCAGCTCGCCGAGCTGGAGCTGAGTGCGGTGGTGGACGTACTGCGCGCCGAGTTCCCCACCGCCCACCTCGCGGTCCCCTACTCGGAGCTGGTGCGGACCGAGCCCGGTGGCGTCATGGGCAGCCGGCTGACCCGGCTACCGGTCGTGCTGCGGCCGGTACCGTAGCCCGCCCGCGGGCTCCAGCGGCGCGTTCCCCAGGACCGCCGATCTCACCGGGGTCGCACGAGGGACAGCGCCTGCCGCGCGATCTCCAACTCCTCGTCGGTGGGCACGACGAGCACCCGCACCCGGCTGTCGGACGCCGATACGTCGCGCACACCGCGCCCGCCGGCCGTGTTGCGCTCGTCGTCGACCCGCACGCCGAAGCCCTCCAGGCCGGCGCACACCTGGGCCCGCAGCTGCGCATCGTTCTCCCCGATCCCGGCGGTGAACACGATCGCGTCGACCCGGCCGAGCGCCGCGGCGTAGGCACCGATGTAGCTGCGCACCCGGTAGCAGAGGATGTCCAGCGCCTCGGCCGCCGCCGCGTCCCCGGCCTCGATGCGCCGGCGCACCTCGCGCAGGTCACCGGCACCGGCCAGCCCCAGCAGCCCGCTCTTGCGGGTCAGCATCGTCTCGATCTCGTCGAGGTCCATGCCGGCCTCGCGGTGCAGGTGGAACACGACCGCCGGGTCGATGTCGCCGCTGCGGGTGCCCATGACCAGTCCGGGCAGCGGGGTCAGCCCCATCGAGGTGTCGACCGACCGGCCCCCGGCGACGGCGGTTGCGCTCGCCCCGTTGCCCAGGTGCAGGGTGATCAGGTCGAGCTCCGCGAGCGGGCGACCGAGGTGCTGCGCCGCCTTCCGGGAGACGTACTGGTGCGAGGTGCCGTGGAAGCCGAAGCGGCGGATCGCGTAGCGGGCGGCCAGCTCGCGCGGCACGGCGTAGCGGTAGGCCCGCGGCGGCATGGTCCGGTGGAACGCGGTGTCGAAGACCGCGACCTGCGGCAGGTCGGGATGCAGCCTGCGAGCGACCTCGATACCGAGCGCGTTGGACGGGTTGTGCAGCGGCGCGAGCGGGGTCAGGTCGTGGATCGCGGCCAGCACGTCGTCGTCGACCAGCACCGGCCCGTCGAAACGTTCGCCGCCGTGCACGACCCGGTGCCCGACAGCGGTGAGGTCCTGCGGCGTCCCGGTCTGCTCGAAGGCGTCCAGCATGCGCCGGAACCCGGCCTCGTGATCATCGATGGGATCGTCCACGGTCAGCTCGTGCTCGGCGGTGCGGTGCTTGAGCGTGGCGCCCTGATCGCCGATCCGGTCGACCAACCCGGCCGCCAGCACCTCGGGATCCCCGTCCCCCTCCGGCAGGTCGAGCAGCTGGTACTTGATCGTCGACGAGCCGGTGTTGATGACCAGTACGGCGCTCACCCGGCCACCTGCGCCTGGATCGCCGTGATGGCCAC
>DATMDS010000018.1:0-21542 GCA_035557575.1 Pseudonocardia sp.
AACTTAGCTAAGAAGGCGTACGAGATTAGCCCTCGCGACCCGGTTGTAATCGCGAACCTAGCTATAGCGCACCATTACAATGGGAACTTTGACAGTCGCGACAAGTTTGCGCGAGCAGCGGAGCGAAGGGGTTATCGAAACATGGGGTCCATGCAGTCCATATTCGCTGGAGAATCGTCCATTCGAGATTGACAAGCCACGTACGACTACTCGAAGAGTCTGGGCCCCGCGTTCGGGACAAGAGGTCACGCCGCGGGGTCCGGCCGGGCCATTCACGGGCCATACCGCCGGGTCTACAGCGGTCAACGCTGGCCAGTCAGGACCGCGAACACTCCCAGGTCAACGCTCGGACCGCGCGCAACACGCTGGTTCCCAAGCTGAATACGCGGGTTCGATTCCCGTCATCCGCTCCAACTGTGTCTATGCAGGTCAGCCGAGCGTGACACGATCTTTCCTCACCGTAGGACTGCTCCGGATGGGCCCGTCGTGCGATCAGCGTGCGATTAGCCTGTCCCTTCCGAACGCCCGTCGCGGTGCGAGCGCTGGTGCGCCTCGACCAGTCCACTCAGCTTGCGCAGCCCGCTGGCTGACCAGCTCGCGTTCGCCGGACTCCTACGCACTGAGCTGCCTGCCCGGCTTGTCGTGGCCGGCGCCGGCCTTGACGGCGAAGTGCCTGCCGACATAGTTCGAGCCCGGTTCGGCACGCTGCCTTCCGAGCATCTGCCGCCGCTTAGACCGGAGGACGTGGCCACCGTCCGGAACGTGTTCGATTGGCACCCGTCCGAGGCGTCCGGCTTACTGACGGCGGCGGCGAGTGGACACCGCGGACTCGTGGAGGTTCGAGACGCGGGCGACCAGGTGGAACTGTCCGACGACGTCACCAACGTCTACGTCGCGGACGCTCGCCGCGCGGCGGCCCTCACTCCCGCTCCGACCCTGATCAACACGGTCAGCCTCACCGAGGCCGAGCGCATCATTGCCGACGCGACGGGCATCTCCGAGATCCGCTACGAAACCGAGAAGGCCGAGCGCATCCGCCATCGGCAGCCTCACACGCCCACTGCCGCCGACCTCCCCTCCGTTGACAGCCACGCTGCCGCAGCGAACGAGCGCGGAGCCCACTACATCAGCCTTCGCCGGCTCGCCGAGCTACTCGGCGCCTCAACCCCTGAGAGCTACGGCGCCATGATCGCGATGCTTACCCGCGAGCGGCCCGCGCACTGCTCGCCATCGCTCTACCGCGTGACACCTGACTTGGCTCAAGAGTGAATCTTGAACGGTGACGTGAAGCGCTGGCCTGCGGGTTCGTGCGTGAACTCTGCCGAAATTGTGCACTAAGCGGGGGCGTGGAGGCTCAAAGCGACTTTGCCGACCCGCTGGTTCGACCCCGGCCCGGTGCCTGGATACCGTGAAGTCGTGGGCGTGGGTACGGGGTTTCGGACGACGGTGTCGATCGCGCCGTACTCGACGGTGAGCCGGACCCCGTGAGCGGGCGACCGCCCGTGACGTTCGTCCTGGTGCATGGGCTCTTCCACGGGGCCTGGTGCTGGCGGCGCGTCGTCGATCCGCTGCGCGCAGGCGGGCACAGGGTCTACCCGCTCACCTTGACTGGGCTCGGCGAGCGCGCGCATCTGTTGTCTGACCGCGTCAGCCTCGACACGTTCGTCGCTGACGTCATCGGTGTCCTGGAGGCCGAGGAACTCACCGACGTGATCCTGGTCGGTCACAGCTTCGGCGCCGTGCCCGTGCTCGGGGTCGCCGACGCCGTGCCCGAACGACTGCGTCGTCTGATCCTGATCGACGGGGCGCTACCGACGCCCGGTCGTAGCCTCTTCGAGGTCTTGCCTCCGGACGTCGTGGCCGGCCGACGGCGGCGGGCGATGGAGTTCAGCGGAGGCGTGTCCCTGCCGCCGGTATCCGCCACGGCATTCGGGATCACCGATCCCGACGACATCGCCTGGGTCGACCGTCGACTCACCCCGCACCCGCTGCGGACCTACTCCGATCCGTTCGAGATCCGTCGCCCGCTCGGCAACGGGTTACCGTGCAGCTACCTCGCCTGCACCGATCCGCCCTACGCGCCGGTGGCGGCCAGCCACGAGCAGGCGCGGGCCCGGACTGACTGGTCGTGGCACGAGCTCCCCACCGGACACGACCCGATGATCACCGCACCGGACCTGCTGCTCGATCGGCTGCTGAACCTGACCGGCGGGTGACATCGGCAGGGTCGGCCCGCAACAGGGTCGCCGCACCGTCAGCCGTCCGGCGATGCGCACTAATTTGAGCCAAGTCGGGCCATCGCTCTACCGCGTGACACCAGCAGGTCAAGCCGCTGCCGTGGCAGGAGTCGGGCCTGCTGCGGTTGTCCCAGATCCCGCAGCACCATGGCGAGGTTGCCCAGCGAGATGGCGACGGCGGGGTGGTCGGGGCCGTGCACCGCCTCGTCGATGGCCAGGGCGCGTTCGAGCAGGGGTCGGGCCTGCTGGGGCTGTCCCAGACCGTGCAGCACCAGGGCGAGGTCCTGTGTTGGACCTGGATGTGGTCGACCCCGACGAGGCGGTGGCGTTGATGCGTGCTCGGGTGCCCGCTCTCGTCTGCCTCCGTCACCGTTGAACGGCCTCCGTGCCCACTACGTGCCCTCACCCCGCCGGGACGATGTGCTCGGCGGCTTCTTGTGTGGCGCGCTGGTAGCTCAACGCCGTCCGCATGTCGTCGCGACCCATCCGCGCCATCAGGTCCCGGGTGCTCACCCTCATCTGCGCCGCCACACGGTGCGGCGATGCGCCGTTCCGCGACGAGCCCCGACGGGTCGCCGTCGTCATCCTCGGCAGGCCGGGGCCGCACACAGCGACCCGGCCGTCGGCTCCGAGCGCTGTCGCGATGCAGGGCACGTTGTGCGGTCGCCGCGGGAGTCGTCCGACTCAGGGCAGCGGGACGACGTAGGAGTCGACGCGGGCGATGAGCCCCTCACGGAACGTGAACAGGTCGCTGAAGGCGAACCGGAACGGCCCGTGGTCGACGCTGACGCCGCGGCCCTCGCCTGTGGTGACCACGACCGGGCCATCCTTGTGGACATGCTGGACGTCGATTTCGGGGCTGCCGGTGAACGCCGGATTCTCGATCTCGCCGTCGAACTCCGCCTTACCGCGAGTGGTCCGGTGGCCGTGGATGACCCACTCGATGTCGTCGGTGAGGGTCGCGAGGATTCGCGGGTGGTCGCTCGTCCGGAATCCGGCGAAGTACTCCGCGACGAGGTCGCGCTGGGTCGTCCCGGTCATGGGGCTCTCCGTTCTGGTGTGGCCTCGTGGTGCTGCAGGTGGGCGGCGAGGGCGTCGATGATCGAGGCGAGCCCGTCGGCTGCTCGGGCTGTCCGCAGCTCGGGGGGAAGTCGGCGCTGGTGGACTGTGAGGTCCGTGCCGTCGCCGGCGGGGCGGACAACGATGGTGGTGCGGAGGCCGGTGGTGGGCTCGTCGAACACGAGTTCGTGCGGTGCGTTGATGCTCATGTAGACGAACCGGAGCCGGTGGGTCGCGCCGTCGGGCGCGCGGGTGTCGAGCGCGAACTCTCCGCCGGGACGCAGGTCGACGGTCACGGACTCCGGAGGCACGGTGGCGTGCGAACCGCCCCAGAACACCGCGATGCTTTCCGGCGAGGTGAAGGCGGCCCAGACACGTTCGGGTTCTGCCGGAAGGTGGCGCTTGGCGATCAGTTCGTCGTCGCGGAGATCTGCGCTTGTGGTCAACGGACCGCTCCGTCGTCGGTGAGGTGCTGTTCGAGGGCGTCGAGCCGGTCGTTCCAGGCGCGGCGCTGATCGTCGATCCAGGTGCCGATCAGCGACAGCTGGTGGACTCTCAGACGGCAGGGGCGTCGGGCGCCCTCGCGTCGTTGCTCGACCAGGCCGCACCGCCGCAGGACACCGACGTGGTGCGAGATCGCCTGGGGGGTCAGGTCGAAGGGTTCAGCGAGCTCGCCCACCGTGGCGTCCCCCTGCGCGAGGCGGCTCACCAGCGCGCGACGGACGGGGTCGCCGAGAGCGGCGAAGGAGGAGTCGAGGTCTGAGCCGGGCGCCGCGAGCGAGGGAGGCACGGCTTCACCCTAACGCAAACCGTCGTTTGCGCAAGCGGTCGTTTGCACACCAGGTCACGACGGTTCCCAAGCTGAGTACGCGGGTTCCAATTACGGAGCGCCAGCTCGCAGCGCGTCCACATCGGATTCGCTACCCCTTCAGCTGCCCTCGACGGCGCCCGAGGAAGGCCCGCTCGGCTGCGTTGTCGGTCGCGGCGATGGCGGCGTCGTACGCCGTGCGGGCGTCGGCCGACCGCCCCAGCCGGCGCAACAGGTCGGCGCGGGTGGCGTGCCACGCGTGGTATCCGGTGAGCTGCAGCCGCTCGACCTCGGCCAGGCCGACGGCCGGCCCGTCCAGCTCGGCGATCGCGATGGCCCGGTTGAGGGCGGCCACCGGCCCGGGATCGACGACGGTGAGCTGGTCGTAGAGGGCCGCGATCTGGCGCCAGTCGGTGTCCGCCCAGGTGGGTGCATCGGTGTGCACGGCGTTGACCGCGGCCAGCAGCTGGTAGCGACCCGGCGGGCGCCCCGTCTCCCGGGCCCGGGCCAGGCACTCGCGGACCAGGTCGTGGCCCTCGGCGATCAGCGCCCGATCCCACCCCCCGCGGTCCTGCTCGGGTAGCGGCACCAGCTCCCCCGCGGCCAGCCGGCTCTCCCGGCGGGCGTCGGTCAGCAGCATCAGGGCGAGCAGGCCGGTGGCCTCGGGCTCGCCGGGCAGCATTGCGCGCAGCACCCGGCCCAGCCTGATCGCCTCGGCAGTGAGCTCGGTGCGGACCGGCTGATCGCCGGCGGTGGCCAGGTAGCCCTCGTTGAACACGAGGTAGATCACGGTCAGGACCCCGGCCAGCCGCTCGGTGAGGTCGGCGGCCGCCGGGATCCGGTACGGGATGTTCGCACCCTTGATCTTGGCCTTGGCCCGGGTGAGGCGCTGGGCCATCGTCGTCTCCGGCACCAGGAACGCGGCCGCGATCTCGGCGACCGTGAGCCCGCCGAGCAGCCGCAGCGTGAGCGCCACCCGGGCCTCCGGAGCGAGCGCCGGGTGACAGCAGGTGAAGATCAGCCGGAGCCGGTCGTCCGACACCGCGCCGACCGGCTCGTGCGGTGTGTCGTCGTGGATCATGAGCGCCGCCTGGTGTTTGGCATCCCGCTGCTGCTCTCGGCGGATCCGATCGATGGCCCGGTTGCCCGCGGTGGTGGTCAGCCACCCGCCCGGGTTGGGCGGTATGCCGTCGACCGGCCACTTCTCGAGGGCGACCAGGAGCGCCTCGCCGGCCGCCTCCTCGGCGAGGTCGATGTCGCCGAAGCGGCGTACCAGCGAGGCGATCACCCGGCCGAACTCCGCACGGAAGATCCGCTCGATCGCACCCGCGAACTGCTTCACGATCGCCGTGCCGTCGGCCGCAAGGTTTCAGGCGGCCTGGAACGGCCGCACCTCGACGCGGCCGGCGCAGGCCTTCGAGGCCTGCTCGGCCAGGCGCAGCGCCGCGTCGAGGTCGGGTGCCTCGATGACCCAGAAGCCGCCGAGGTACTCCTTGGACTCGGCGTACGGTCCGTCGGTGACGATCGGCTTGTCACCGGTGTTGTCCACAGTGGTCGACTGCTCGACGGGCATCAGCCCGCCGCCGAACACCCAGGCGCCGGAGTCCCGCAGCGTCTGGTTGAACCGGTCGACGGCCTCGAAGATCGGCTGCAACTCCTCCATGGGCGGGAACACCGCGTCGACGTCGTGGTGCACCGACAGCATGTACTGGGTCATGTCATCCTCCGCTGCTCGGGCGGCCCCGGTGGCCGCCTTGCACCTTCACCACGAGCGGGCCCGCGGCGATACGACACCTTCCCCCGAGAATTCTGCCCGTCGGGCAACGACAAGGGCCCAGGTGGTCGGAACGCGTCCGGACCACCTGGGCCCTCGGGTGTCGGCGAGGGCTACATCCCTTCGCTGTCCCGCTCCCGCACATCGAGCACGACCCGGCCGATGAGGTCGTAGCGCCGCGGCGAGTACTGCTTCACGGCCAGGGCGAACGCGATGCCGCCGAGCCCGGTGATCGCCACGATCCACGGCGACAGCGCGAACACGATGTCGGTGGCCGCCGCCCCGGCCGCGAAGCCGGCATTCTGGATCAACAGCCAGACCACGTAGAGCATCCCGAGGCCGCCGATCAGCGGAGCCAGGAACGTGGTGAACCAGTGCCCGGCCTCCGGGCGCTCGCGGTGGAAGTGGAAGTAGGCGATGCAGGCGAAGGCGGCCAGCGCCTGCACGATCAGGATCGCCGTGGTGCCGAGCAGCGCCATCAGCGCGTACAGCTGGCCGTACGGGTCACGGTCGGTGGCGAAGAAGAACAGCACGATGGCCGCGGCGATGCCCGACTGCACGAAGCCCGCGATGTACGGCGAGCCGTGCCGCGGGTGGGTCGCACCCAGGGTCCGGCCGAGCCCGGGCACCAGGTCCTCGCGCCCGATCGCGTAGATGTAGCGGGACGCGCAGTTGTGGAAGGCCATGCCGCACGCGTACGAGCCGGTCATCAGCAGGAACTCGAACAGCACCGTCGCCCAGCTGCCCAGGTGCTGCTCGACCGGGCCGAAGAAGATCTGCCCGGCGGTGTCGCTGCTCTGGGCGAGCGCGACCGCGTTCTCCGGCCCGGTGCCGACGATGGCCGACCAGGACACGATCACGTAGAAGACACCGATGCCGACCACCGACAGCATGGTCGCCCGGGGGATGATCTTCTTCGGGTTGCGCGACTCCTCGCCGTACATGGCCGCCGACTCGAACCCGACCCAGGACCAGAAAGCGAAGAACAGACCGATGCCGGCCGAGCCCGCGACGGCCAGTGGCACCGCCGGGTTGCTCGGGTCGGCGACCGTGCCCTCCAGGTTCGTGAAGGCGTTCAGCGGGTTGAGCGACTCCAGCGACCACCCCTGCGGGCCGCCGCCGGTGAAGATCACGGTCAGCGTCATCATGCCCAGCATCAGGATTTCCGTCGCCAGGAAGACGCCCAGTACGCCGGCCGCCAGGTTGATCTTGAAGTAGGTGGCCAGGGCGTTGGCCAGCAGCATCAGCAGCGCGTACACCAGCCACGGCAGGTCGAGCCCGGCGTGGTTGGTGAAGAAGCTGTCGGCGAAGAACGAGAAGATCCCCACCAGCGATGCCTCGAACACGACGTAGGCCAGCGTGGTGAGCGCCCCGGCGCCCAGGCCGATCACCCGGCCCAGGCCGTAGGAGATGAAGCCGTAGAAGGCACCGGTGGCCGTGATGTGCTTGGCCATCGCCGAGTAGCCCAGGGCGAACAGGCTCAGCACGATCGTGGCCACCAGGTAGCCGGCCGGTGCGTAGATGCCGTTGCCGAAGCCGATGGCGATCGGGACGTTGCCCACCATGGCGGTGATCGGGGCGGCCGTGGCCACCGCCATGAAGATCACTGCGGTCAGGCCGATCGCGTTCGGTCGCAGCCGCTGCACAGTACTTGTCCGCGGATCCCGAATGACAGGTCCGACATTCTCTCTGGTCATCTGCTCCACTTCCGTGTGCCGCAAGTGTGCGAGTGAAGCACATGCTCAATCGTCGAGATGCATCCACCTAAAGTCGGAACGTAGTCGCTCCATTCAGCCGCATGAAGGCCGGTTTGACCGCACCCGTCCGCTGAGGTCAGCGGCCTGATCAGCGGTTCTGCCGGCCCACCCCACCACGTTTCGGAACGCGATACCACCGACCTCGGGAGTCGCCACGGAAGTCAATCATGTATCAATTTGTCGACGGGCAAGCGACGACGGTCCTCGACGAACACAGAATGCTTCCTGCCGAACACGGATCGTCATTACTTGCTCGCAAAACGCCCATTCAGCGACTCCGCCGCCACCGGCTAGGGTCAGCGCTCGGCAGCGGCAGGAGCGGTTGCAGCAACGGGAGGAGCACGGATGTTCACCTCGATCGCCGGCCGGTCGGTCGTGATCACCGGAGGCAGCAAGGGGATCGGCCGCGGCATCGCCGAGGTGTTCGCCGACGCGGGCGCCAAGGTGCTGATCGCCGGGCGGGACGAGTCCGCCCTCTCCCACGCCGTGGACGAGCTGGGCGCGGCCGGCGGCGAGGTGTCCGCGGTGACGGCCGACATCAGCGACCGCGAGCAGTGCAACGAGATGGCCGCGACGGCGGTGTCGCGGTACGGCGGCATTGACATCCTGTGCGCGAACGCCGGGATCTTCCCCTCCGCGCGGCTCGAGGACATGAGCCCCGACGACCTCGAGACCGTGCTGGCCACCAACTTCAAGGGCACCGTGTTCGCGGTGCAGGCCTGCCTCCAGGCGCTCGCCGCGTCGGGCCGGGGCCGGATCGTCGTGACCTCGTCGATCACCGGGCCGTTCACCGCCTACCCCGGCTGGTCGCACTACGGGGCCAGCAAGGCGGCCCAGCTCGGGTTCATCCGGACCGCGGCCATGGAGCTGGCGCCGCGAAAGATCACCATCAACGCGGTGCTGCCCGGCAACATCTTCACCGAGGGGCTGGACGAGCTCGGCGAGGACTACCTGAAGAAGATGACCGCCTCGATCCCCCAGGCCCGGCTGGGCACACCGGCCGACATCGGCAACGCCGCGCTGTTCTTCGCCACCGACGAGGCGGCCTACATCACCGGTCAGAGCCTGATCATCGACGGCGGCCAGGTGCTGCCCGAGTCGATGATGGCCCTGGAGGAGATGTAACCGCCGCGATCGATCCGCGCGGCCGCGTCAGCGGCGCAGGGCCAGCAGCTCGCCCTTGCCCACACCGATCGTGGTCGTGCACAGCCGGGGTTCCCGCTCGATCAGCTCGCGCAACGGCGCGATCTCCGCCGGGTGCGACAGCGCGTTGTCGGCGACCAGCACCCCGCCGGCCCGCAGCACCCGCACGGGATGCGGCCACCAGGACGGGTACTCGGTCCGCTCAGCGTCGAGGAACAGCAGGTCGACCGAGCCGTCGGCCAGCTCGGCCAGTGCCGCGCCACCGTCGGAGAGGCGGAAGGTGACGTGACCGCCCAGCCCGGCCTCGGCGAGGCTCCCGGCGGCGTCGTACTGCGCCGCGGCGTCCAGGTCGATGCTGAGCACCCGACCGCCGGTGCTGCGGGCCGCGTCGGCCAGCCACAGCGTGGAGACCCCCCGCGACGTCCCGACCTCGACGATCGTCCGGGCGACGACCGCCTGGGCCAGGAACCAGAGCAGGCGACCGGCCTCCGGCTCCAGCACCCGCCACCGATCGAGCCGGTCAGTCTGCCCGGCGTCGTGCCGCTCGGCCGCCTCGACCAGCCTCTCAATCACTCTCTGCACAGAAGCGTCCACTCCAGTGATACTAGTTTCGTCCGGTTCTCACCCGTCGTGAGCAATGTATAACGTTGGGTACGCTCTGACGGGCAGAGACGGATCGGGTGGTCCTTTCATGGGCATACGTGAGATCACCGGCTACATCGCACACGTCGCACTCGCCAGCTACTGGCTGTGGATCATCTTCGGCACCGCACCGCAGCTGCGTCGCTGCTCCCGGGACAAGCGAGCCAAGCTGCAGGTGTTGCTGATCAAGAGTTCGGCGGTCGTGCTGTCCGGACTGCTGGTAGGGGTGATCAACTTCTGGGCCACGCAGTGGTGGCACGTGATCGTGGCGATCCTCGTCGCGATCCCGGCCGCGATGCTGCTGCGCCGCACGTACCGCCGGCTCGTGACGGCCCCGCGGCACCGGCTCACCCTCACCCACCGGGCCCGCCGGTTCGAGCGCAACTACCGCGACTGTCCGCGGCCGCTCCCGCTGCCCGGGCAGCCGGTCGCCGGGCGCGTGGTGCGCCACGGCCAGCAGCACCCGACCTGACGGGCGGCGTAGCGCAGCACCGGCGCGACGTCCGACGCGCGGGTGGCAGGATGCGCGGCGATGCCCGCGCTGCCACATGTCACCGCCATCCGCTACGTCACCCCGCTGCGTGAGGGCGGTTCGCTTCCCGGGCTCATGGAGGCGGACGACCTGGGCACCTACGTGGTCAAGTTCCGCGGCGCCGGGCAGGGCCGGAAGGCGCTGGTCGCGGAGATCGTCGCCGGCGAACTGGCGCGAACGCTCGGGTTGCCGGTGCCGGACCTGGTCACCGTCGAGCTCGACCCGGCTCTCGGCGCGTCCGAGCCCGACCAGGAGGTACAGGAGCTGCTGCGGGCCAGTCCGGGGCTCAACCTGGGCATGGACTTCCTGCCCGGCGCGCTGGACCTGGACCCGACGGCGTTCACCGTCGATCCGGTGCTGGCCGGGCGGGTGCTGTGGTTCGACGCGCTGGTCGGCAACGTCGACCGGTCCTGGCGCAATGCCAACCTGCTGTTCTGGCACGGCAGCCCGTACCTCATCGACCACGGCGCCACCCTCACCTTCCACCACGCCTGGGCGGGCGCCGACGCCTGGACGTCGCGGCAGTACGACGCCGCCGATCACGTGCTGCTGACCGCGGATCCCGACCTGGACGCGGCCGACACCGAACTGGCTCCGATGATCACCGAGGAGCGGCTGCGGTCGGTGCTGGCGCTGGTGCCGGACGAGTGGCTGGCCGACGAGCCGGGATTCGCTGCCGTGCCGGCGGTCCGGGCGGCGTACGTCGAACGGCTGCTGGCGCGGCTCGGCGCACGGTCCGCGTGGCTGCCCGGGGTGCGCGCCGCGGTCGCGGCACGCGGGGCACGACCGGTCACCCGGGCGCCGAATCCGCCGGCCTGGCTGACCTCGCGGAGGCGGCCGTGACCGAGCCGCACCCCTTCGAGTACGCGCTGCTGCGGGTGGTGCCCAGCATCGAGCGCGGCGAGACGATCAACGCCGGGGTGATCCTCTACTGCCGGGCGGTGGACTACCTGGGCGCCCGCGCCTTCCTCGACCCGCGCCGGCTCAGCGCTCTGGACCCGCACGCCGATCTGGAGTCGATCCGCCGCGCCCTGGACGCGCTGGCCGGACTGTGCGCCGACGGCCGGGCGGAGACCGCGCGGGCGGCCGGCCCGGCGGGAGCCGAGGACCGGGGCCGGCGGTTCCGCCGGCTGACCGCGCCGCGCAGCACGATCCTGCAGCCGGGCCCGGTGCACACCGGTCTCACCGCCGACCCGGCGGCCACCCTGGAGCGCCTATTCACCAGCCTGGTCCTGCCGCGGGAGTAGCGGTGCAGGCCTGGACGTCCCCGCAGTGGCGCGCGCTGGCCGTGCGCTGGCTGGACGAGCAGCTGCGCGGGCACGCGATCGAACGGACCGGCGCGGTCACCCAGCCCCGGGTGCGCCCGTGGGCCACCGTGCTCACGGCCCCGACGACCGCGGGACCGGTGTGGTTGAAGGCGACGGCGCCGGACACCGCGTTCGAGGTGCCGCTCTACCGGCTGCTGCACCGGGTGGTGCCGGACCGGGTGCTGGCCCCGTTGGCCGCCGATCCGGCCCGCGGCTGGATCCTGCTGCCGACGGCGGCCCGTCGCTGGGCTCCCGGCTCGCCGGGCCGGCGCTGGTCGATGCCCTGGCCCGGGTGCTGCCGGAGTACGGCCGGCTGCAGTGCGAGCTGGCCGGCCACGCCGTCGAGCTGCTCCGGATCGGGGTGCTGGACATGCGCCCCGCGGTGCTGCCGGAGCGGTTCGAGCAGGCGCTCGCGATCGTCACCGACTACGCCGCGGCGCGCGCCTCGGCAGCCGACCGGCAGCTGGTGGCCGAGCTGGCGGCCCGCCGGCCCGCGGTCGTCACGTGGTGCGAGCGGCTGGCCTCCGGCCCCGGGGTGCCGAGCCTGGACCACAACGACCTGCACGCGCGGAACATCCTCGGCGACCCGGCGCGGCCCCGGTTCTACGACTGGGGCGACGCGGTGCTCGCTCACCCGTTCGCCAGCATGCTGGTCCTCGAGCAGGCCATGGGCCTCGAAGATGCGCAGCTGCGCCGGCTGCGCGCGGCCTACCTCGAGCCGTTCCGGGGCCTGGGCTCACCGGCCGAGCTGCTCGACACGCTCCGGCTGGCCTGCCGGGTCGGACGCATCGCCCGGGCCCTGACCTGGGCGCGAGCCGTGCATTTCGGCTGGCCGTCGGAGGTCCCGGACGCGTGGGCGCGGGCCCCGCTGGACACGATGGCCGAGCTGCTGCACGCCGAGCCCTGAGCCACGGCACAGGTCGGTCACGGGGCGTCGGCGGCGGCGGCGTCGAAGGCGGCGCGGAGCCGGGCCGGGGCCCGGTGCCGCCAGGCATCCTCGATCAGCTCGGCGAGCTGCTCGGTGCTCACCTTCTCGAGGTCGATCAGGATCGCGCCGTACCCGTCGTAGTGCGGGGTGGTGTAGAAGGCCGGGTCGCCGGAGGCGAGCAGCGCCTCCTTCTCCTGCAGCGGGCACATCAGCACCAGCCCGCCCTCGGCTTCGGTGCGCAGCCGGGCGAAACCCTTGCCCTTCACGGTCAGCGAGGGGGTCCGGTAGGAGGTCGACTCGGCCACCTCCGGCAGCGCGTTGGCCAACGTCACGACGTCGTCCCAGGTCGGCATGGCATGCATCCTGTACCGCCGAGGTGGCCGCCGGCTTGGAGAAATGTGAACGGTTCAGCGCACCCGCGGCGGGCGCAGCGGCGGGGCCTTGGCCAGCAGCACGGTGCCGGCCACCGCGCAGGCCAGCCCCAGCACCAGCACCCAGATCCACGGCGCCCCGTCGCGGACCGGGTCGCCGAGCAGCGCGATGCCGACCATGCCCGGCACCAGCACCTCGGTGACCATGAACACCGCCGTGACGGCGCCGATGTCGCCGCGGCTCAGCGCGGTGGTGTAGTTGATGATGCCGACCGTGAAGTAGCCGAGCAGCAGGTAGGTGGAGGGCTGGCCGAGCAACAGGCTCAGCTGGAGGTCGGGGCCGGTCTGCACGTGGGCCGCGCGGATGGACAGGGCGCAGCCGCCGAAGCCGATGCCGGCAACCACGGCCAGCGGCCAGGCACGGGTGCTCTGCCGCAGCACCAGGGTCGCCACCCCGAGCAGCAGCACCGAACCGAGCAGGATCAGGTCCACGCTGTGGTGCTGCACCGGCTGCGGATGCTCCTCGCCGGCGCTGGCCGCCACCAGCACCAGCCCCAGCAGGCAGCCGGCCACCCCGATCCGGCTGGACGTGGGCAGCGAGAGGCCGAGCATGCGGGCGCTGACCAGCGCCGTGACCGCAATCGAACCGCCGGCGATCGCCTGGACCGCGAATACCGGAAGTCGCTGCAGCGCGAGCACCGCGCACAGCCAGGCGATCAGGTCCACGCCGAGGCCGGCGAGGTAGCCCGGCTGGACGGCGACCGGCCGGCGCCGAGTGGCCCGGTGCGCCCCGGCCGCCTGCAGCAGCGCGGCCAGGCTGTAGAGGATCATCGCGACGGTCGCCTCGAGGATCCCGATCAGCACATCCGCCAGCATGCCCTGCCGCACCGGCGTCGGTTGCCGGACCCGGGGGCCGACACGCGACCGGCTCGACCGGCCGGCCGGCCGTCGGCAGCAGCCTCAGCGGCGCCGCGGCAGCCGCTCGGACAGCTCCAGGATCCGCGCCGCCGCCCGCCCGGTCCGCAGCGACCCGGCCGACTCCCGGCTCCACTGGCGAGCCGCCCGCAGCATCGGCAGGTCCACCGCTGGCATCGCCGGCTGGTCCTGCACGGACGCCACGTCGAAGAACCCGGTCATCAGCCCGCGTGGCACGGTGGCCGGACCCCAACGCCGGGTCATGCGCCGCTCCCGCCACTGCCGCACGGCCTCGCCGAGCCGGACCACCGCCAGCACGATCAGCGTGCCGACCAGCAGCGGCGCACCCACCAGCAGCACCGGCCAGCCGAAGGCCAGCACCGCGACGGCCAGCGCCGCCACCTCCATCGCGACGATCGCCGCGCCCATCCGCCCCACGTCATTTCCCTTCACACCGACTCGTCGCGTTCATCGGCGACGGGGCCCCACTCGTGACATCCCGGCACCCCGGTGAGACAACAACCACCGCCGGATCGGTGGCCGGTCACCGTCGCGGCTCAGGCCGGCGGCACGGATTCCGCGGCGGGATCGGCCGCGCCGCCGGGCGGGCCGGCGTCGGGGACGCTCTGTCCCTGGGTCGTGTCGACCGGCGGGGGCGGCTCGACCACCGGGGACGACGGCGGTTCCGTCGTCGGCGCGGTCGGCTCGACCGCGCTGCTCTCGCTGGGTTCCGTGGTCCGGCCGGTCCGGGTGGCGCTGGTCGGCTGCCGGTCCGGGGACTCCGGGTCGGCCGGCTCCGCGCTGTTCGGCCGGGCCGGCGCGGTGCGGGTGCTCGGGGCGTCCTCCTCCGTGGTGACCACGGAGGACTCCTCGGGGGAGTTGCCGGTGTTCACCCCGAAGCGCGTGGACGAGTCCGGCCAGTAGAGGAGCACCACCGCGATGAGCGCCACCGCGGCCAGCCCGGCGATCCCGACGTAGAGCGCGATCGAGCGGTGTCGACGCGGCTGGTCCCAGTCCTGCGACGCGTACGGGTCCGGTTGCGGGTCCCAGTCCGGTTGCGGGTCACGCTCCCAGGAGCGGTCGGGCGCGGGAGCCCAGGACTGCTCGACGGGCGGGTTCCCGCCACCGCCGGACAGCAGCGAGCCCGCCGACTCGTGCGTGGGTCCGGCCGGACGACGGGGTGCGGCCGGCGGCCCGGAGTCCGGCGGCGACGCGGGGCCTGACCACTGCCGATCGGCCGGACGGCCGAAGTCCGGTGGGGGGCCCGAACCCGGCAGCGGCGGGCGCGTCGGCGGGCCGGCCAGGCCGCCACCGGCCATGCCGGCCCCGACCGCTCCCAGTGGTCCCGTCCCGGTCGGGCCGGCGGCGCCCATCGCGGCGGCGGCGCCGGCGACACCGGCCGCGCCGACCGCTCCGGCGCCGTGGCGACCCCGGTCCGCTCGACCGCCGGTCCGGCCGCGCCCCGGGTCCGTCGGGCTCCCGACCGGCGGCACCGCGGCGGCCGGCCAGGACGTGGTCGGCTGCGGCGACACCGCCAGTGCCGCGCCCTTGGCGATGGCGTTCTTGGGATCGGCGTCGACCGCGACCGGGCGCCCGAGCTGCTCGGACACCAGCTGCGCGACCAGTGGGATCCGCGACGAGCCGCCGACCAGCAGCACCGCGGTGAGCTGGTCGGGGGCCAGCCCGGCCGAGGTCACCGCCTGCCGCAGCGCGTCCACCGTCTGCTCGACCTGCGGCCGGATCAGCTGCTCGAACTCGCTGCGGTGCAGCCGCACCGAGCCCCGGGAGTTCGGCAGCAGCACCGGGATCGACACCTCGGTGTCGCTGCTCAGGGCCTCCTTGGCCTCGGTGCAGTCGCGACGGATCCGGGACACCGCCGACAGCACGGCCGGGTCGGTGTCGTCGAGGTTGTCGAACGCCTCCGGCAACCCGGCTCGGACGTGCTCGAACACCACCTCGTCGAAGTCGACGCCGCCCAGCCGCTCCAGCCCCTGGGGGCGGCCGAGCAGGCCGAAACCGGCCGGCCCGGAGCCGGCCGACCCCGCGTCGCCCTTGCGCACGACCGCGGCATCGAAGGTGCCGCCGCCCAGGTCGTACACCGCGATCGTGGAGCCGGCCACGACCCGCTCGGTGGAGGCGTAGTGCAGCGCGGCGGCCTGTGGCTCGGCCAGGAACGTGACCGACAGGCCCTGCGCGGCCAGGGCGCGCGTCAGCAGGTCCTTCTTGTGCGATCCCCAGGACGCGGGGTGGGTGACCGCGATCCGGTCGGCGGGGCCGCCTTCGCGCTCGGCGACCCGGTCGAGCACCCAGCGGACCAGACGGGCCGAGAGCTCCTCAGGTGCCCAGTTCCGCCCGGCCACGACGATCGGCGTCGGGTCCCCGATGCGCCGCTTGAACTCGCGCACCACCCGGTCCGGGTCGGTGAGCGCCCGCCGTTCGGCGGCCTCCCCGACCAGCACCGCGCCGTCCGCGGCCAGGAACAGCACCGAGGCCACCGTGGCGCTGCGGCTGCCGAGCGAGATCACCTCGGGCTCCGCCCAGCCCCGGCCGGACGAGCGGCACACCGCGGCCGCGGTGTACGTCGTTCCCAGGTCGATCCCGAGCTGGTAGCCCATCTGCCTTCCCTTCACGGCCCCCGAAGACCGGCCGGAGTATCCCGCGTCCGCGCCCGTCGTGTCCTACCCGGCCCCGCCGCGCCGCCGAAATCTCGCACCGCGCGTCGGACCGGCCGGTCACCTACGCTTTCCCGGTGCCCGAGTTCGTGTCCTTCATGGAGTTCGTCGAGCTCCTGTCGGGCAGCGAGCAGCTGCGCTCCGACTTCGCCCAGGACCCGGACGCCACCCTGTCCACCTACGGCCTGCAGAGCCTCAGCCCGCTGGACGTCCAGGACGCGATCGCGCTGGTCGAGGACAACCGCACCGTCGACTGGTCCGACGCCTACGGCACGGGTGCCGCCGCCGGTGATTCGATCGCCTTCGGTTCCGGATCCCCGGCAGCCACGGCGCCAACCTACGACGTGGGCCCGGCCGTCGCGGACGCGGCACCCGATCCCCGCCGGGAGTCGCCCGACACGGACGGTGCACCGCTCGAGGCCGACGACATCGCCGCGACCGAGCTCGACGACAGCGGTTCGGCGCTGGCCGGGGACGCGGTCGAGGATGCCCTGCACGACCACACCGACCTCTGGGACGGCTGACCCGGCTACGGGGATTTCCACAACACCGCAGCTCAGCGGCCTGCACCCGAATCGTGACCGGGCGCCGACCGGACCGGCGGCCCCGCAATCCCCTAATCCCCGCCTGCGGTGTCCCCCGATCAGCGCGGTGGGTGAACTCTGGCCGATCCCCGATGGCCCGGCGCCGCCGCATATCTAGCTTTGTGGACAACGCCGGATCAACCGGCACCCACTCACCACAACCCCGATGGAGCTGATCATCATGGCCGCCGAGACCGAGAGCCTGTCCCTGCTGGAGTTCATCCAGAAGCTGATCACCGACGCCGACCTGCGCGAGCTGTTCTCCAACAACCCGGAGCAGGCGCTGGCCGACAACGGCCTGCAGGACGTCACCGAGGCCGACGTGCAGGACGCGCTGGTACTGATCGACGACAGCCAGACCGCCGACTTCAGCCGCAACTACGGCGACAGCAGCCCGACGATCGACTACTCCGGCGCCAACATCGGCTCCCGCAACGACTACGACGGCGGTGACGGTGACGGCGGCGGCGGCGACAGCCACTCGGCCGCGGTCGAGCACATCAGCCGCTTCATCACCAACAACTTCATCGACGACCGCGACACCACCGTCGACAACTCGGTGAACCAGCAGATCGACACCGCCGGCGGCGACTTCGACCAGGACATCGACATCGACTCCAACGTCGCCTCCGGTGACGGCGCCGTCTCGGCCGACGACATCACCGACTCCAACGTCGTGACCGGCGACGACAATGTGGTGGGCGATGACAACGTGACCGGCGACGACAACGTCATCGGCGACGACAACCAGGTCGTGTCCGGCGACGACAACACCACCTCGTTCGGCGAGGGCGACGCGAACAGCCTCGACGTGGGCGGCGACCTGACCACCGGCGACGGCAGCGGCACCGCACTCGGCGGCGACGCGACGGTCGACAACTCCGACAACTCGACCAACGACTCGGGCAACGTCGACATCGACGCCAGCACCAACGACTCGTTCAACGACAACAGCGAGACCGACATCGAGGACTCGTTCCAGGACAACAGCGACAACTCCGACAACAGCGACAACAGCAACAACTCGGACAACAGCGCGGTCACCACGCTGGACGACCCGATCAGCCCCTGAGCCTCGTCCCGGTCGCCGGAGTGCGCTCCGGTGAGGGAGTAACCTCCCCCTGATGCGACCGCCGGCCCCGCCAGCTCCCGGGACGATCCCGGACGGCGGGGCCGGCGGCGTGTAGGCGGCGAGGACGAGAGAGGGGCGGGACGCGAGGTGGCGGTACCGGCAGCGGTCGAGCTGGTCGACCTGGCGTTGAAGGCGAGTGCCGCCTACGACCGTCCCGACCTCGCCGCCCGGCTCCAGGCCACCCGCCGCCGGCTGGCCGATCCGGACGTGCGGGTGCTGGTGGTCGGCGAGTTCAAGCAGGGCAAGAGCCAGCTGGTGAACGCGCTGGTCAACGCCCCGGTCTGCCCGGTGGACGATGACATCGCCACTGCGGTGCCGACCGTCGTGCGCTACGCCGAGACCACCACCGTCACCCTGGTGCGGGAGGGCGCGCCCGGTAGCGAGCCGAGCCGGACCGAGGTGCCGGCGGCGAAGCTGGCCGAGTACGTCTCCGAGTCCGGCAAGCCGGCGAACCGGGCCGGCCTGACCTACGCCGAGGTCGGGCTGCCGCGCAAGCTGCTGTCCGGTGGCCTGGCGCTGGTCGACACCCCGGGTGTGGGCGGGCTCGGGTCGGCGCACGGGGCGGCCACCATGTCGGCGCTGCCCAGCGCGGACGCGGTGCTGCTCATCTCCGACGCGGCGCAGGAGTACACCGGCCCGGAGCTGGAGTTCCTGGCCGCCGCGATGAAGCTCTGCCCCACCGTGGGCTGCGTACTGACCAAGACCGACCTGTACCCGCACTGGCGGCGGATCCACGAGCTGGATCGCGGGCACCTGCGCGATGCCGGCATCCGCGCCGAGATCTTCCCGGTGTCCTCGACGCTGCGGCTGCTCGCGGCCAAGAACCAGGACTCCGCGATGCTCGACGAATCCGGGTTCCGGGATCTGGTGAACTTCCTGCTGCGCCGGGTGGTGGCGCGCTCCGACGAGCTGGACCGCCGCTCCACCAGCCAGGACGTGCTGGTGGTGGCCGAGCAGCTCGGCTCGGGCATGCGGGCCGAGCTGGCCGTGCAGGAGAACCCGGACCGGCTCGACGCCCTGGTCACCGAGTTCACCAGGGCCAAGGCCCGGGCCGACGACCTCAAGCAGCGCACGTCGCGCTGGCAGATCACCCTCAACGACGGGGTGGCCGACCTGCAGTCGGACATCGAGTACGACCTGCGCGACCGGCTGCGCGCGATCGTCCGCGAGGCCGAGCAGCTGATCGACGACGCGGACCCGGCCGAGATCTGGGACCAGTTCGCCGACTGGTTCCACCAGCAGGTGTCCTCGGCCGCGTCGGCGAACTTCGTCTGGGCCGCCGAACGCGCGCGCTGGCTGGCCGGCCGGGTCGGCGAGCACTTCGCCGAGGGCGCCGAGGTGGCGCTGCCCAACCTGCGGTTCGCCGATAAGGGGATGGCCGCGAAGGTCAACCAGCTGGAGCAGCCGGAGGTGGAGAAGGTCGGGTTCGGCTCGAAGCTGTACACGGCATCGCGCGGCGGGTACGGCGGCATGCTGATGGTCGGCATGGCCACCACGGTGGCCGGGCTCGGCCTGCTCAACCCGCTGTCGCTGGGGGCCGCCGTGCTGCTGGGCGGCAAGACGGTGCGGGACGAGAAGAAGCGGATGCTGCAGCGCCGGCAGAGCGATGCCAAGACCGCGGTGCGCAAGCACATCGACGAGGTGACCTTCCAGGTCGGCAAGGACTCCCGGGACATGCTGCGGGCCACCCAGCGCCAGCTGCGCGACCACTTCTCCGCGCTGGCCGAGGAGGTGAGCACGTCCATCGCCACCTCGGTGGCGGCCGCGCAGAGCGCGGTGAAGACCACGTCGAGCGAGCGCGACCGCCGGATCCGCGACCTGAAGGCCGAGCTCGCCCGGATCGACGGGCTGTCGGAGCGGGCCCGCAAGCTGGTTGCCGGCCTGCCCGACGCGTCGCGTTCCGCTGTCGGATCGGGCGCCGCCCGGTGACCGGTCCGGCTCCCACGCTCGGTGCGGCCGTCCGGCTGCTGTTGCGGCGCACGATCGACGCCTACTCCGACAGCCCGCAGGCCGTCGGATGGCTGCGGCACAACCTGGCCCGATTCGACGAGCCACTGCGGGTGGCCATCGCCGGCAAGGTGAAGGCCGGCAAGTCGACGCTGCTCAACGCGCTGGTCGGGGAGTCGATCGCGCCCACCGACGCGGGCGAGTGCACCCGGATCGTCACCTGGTACGTCGACGCCCACTCGCCGAAGGTGACCATGTTCCCGCGAGCCGCGCCGCCCCGGCAGCTGGCCATCTCGCGGTCCGACGGCGCGCTCTCGTTCGACCTGCAGGGCACCCCGGTGGAGCAGGTCGACCGGCTCGAGGTGCAGTGGCCCAGCCAGAGCCTGCGCACCCAGACCCTGATCGACACGCCGGGCATCGCCTCGCTGTCGCGGGACACCTCGGCCCGCGCCGGCGCCTTCCTGGCCCCCGAGGACTCGCCCACCCAGGCCGACGCGGTGATCTACCTGATGCGCCACCTGCACGCCACCGACGTGCGGTTCCTGGAGTCGTTCTACGACCAGGGGGTGGCCAAGGCGACCCCGATCAACACCATCGCGGTGCTCTCGCGGGCCGACGAGATCGGCGTCGGCCGGCTGGACGCGCTCAGCTCGGCGCGCCGGATCGCCCGCCGGTACCGGGCCGACGACAAGATCCGCGGGCTGTGCCAGACGGTGGTCGCGGTGGCCGGGCTGCTCGCGCAGACCGGGCGCACCATGCGCCAGCAGGAGTTCGCCGCGCTGAACACGCTGGCCGGGATGCCGCGCGCGGACCTGGACGCGCTGCTGCTCTCTGTGGACCGGTTCTCCCGCTCCGAGCTGGCCGAACCCGACTCCGAGACCCGCCGGGCGCTGATGGACCGCTTCGGGCTGTTCGGGGTGCGGCTGTCCACCACCCTGATCCGGCAGGGCATCAAGGACCCCAACCAGATCGCCACCGAGCTCGTGCGCCGCAGCGGCCTGGACGAGCTGCGCTCCGTGCTGGCCACCCAGTTCACCGAGCGCCGTGACCTGCTCAAAGCCCGCTCCGCCCTGCTGGCCATCGACCTGGTGCTGACCCGCGAGCCGCGCCCGGCCTCCGCACCGCTGGCCGCCGAGGTGGAGCGCATCCTGGCCGGCGCACACGAGTTCGCCGAGCTGCGACTGCTCTCGACCCTGCGCTCCGGCGCGATCAAGCTCTCCCCCGAGGTGCTGGACGAGGCCGAGCGGCTGCTCGGCGGCGAGGGCGGCTCGGCCGCCGCCCGGCTCGGCCTGGACCCCGCCGCCGCGGCCGACCCCAGAGCCATGAGGGCGGCCGCGCTGGACGCGGTGACGCGGTGGCAGCGGCGGGCGGAGAGCCCGCTGTCCGGGCGGGCGGTGTCGGACGTGGCGCGGGTGGTGGTGCGGTCCGTGGAGGGCGTGCTCGCGCAGCTGTGAGTGCTCGGCCTGCACCAGGTGCGATACCGCTCACCCCTCCTGGTCGGCGTGGGCGGACGGCGACCGATGATCCATGCGAGTGGAACATGGTGGTAGCGGGAAGAGCCATAACGCTCCATTCACGGTGATCTTGTGCCGTGTCCTCGCCTCAGGAGTCGCACTCGTCCCACAGATCCCACTTGGGCAGAAGCCTTCTCGCCGGGCTGTGTCCCGCAGCGAGGTACTGGACGTGGTGGCTATGGTCGAACCGTGCGGCGAATCGCGCTGATCGTGGCGCTGG
>DATMDS010000019.1:0-11784 GCA_035557575.1 Pseudonocardia sp.
GACCCCGACCCCAACGTGGTCCCACCCCAGTTGCCCCGCAACATCGGCCCGGCCGGCATGAACAACGCCGGCAGATCCATCGACGACGCCCCCATCAACAACCCCGGGGTCGTCTTGTCACACCCCCCCATCAACACCGCACCATCCACCGGATACGACCGCAACAACTCCTCGGTCTCCATCGCCAACAAATTCCGGTACAACATCGTCGTCGGCTTCTGGAACGGCTCCGACAACGACATCGCCGGCATCTCCACCGGGAACCCACCAGCCGACCACACACCCCGCTTCACATCCTCCACACGCTGCTTGAAATGCGTGTGACACGGATTGATATCACTCCAGGTGTTGATGATCCCGATCACCGGCTTACCCCGATAATCCGCCGCATCAAAACCCATCTGCGCCGTCCGCGAACGATGCCCGAACGAACGCATATCCGTCGCGCCATACCACCGATGACTACGAAGATCTTCAGGAGTTCTGCGGGTCACGAGGGTCACCTTTCGCTGCGGTGGGGAGGATGTCCAGGACGGCGGGACGATCCGGTCACGGCACGGGTACCGCCGCCCCGTTCGCGGCGGGCAGCAGGCGCAGCCGCGGGCGGTCGGCCGGGTCGTGGTCGACGGCCACCTCGCGGGACAGCCCGCGCGCCGCGACGGTCAGCGCGGCCCGGCACGTGTCCAGGTCGGCGCGCACGTCGTGCAGCTCGAGCTCGAGCGCGGCGACCACCTCACCACCACACCCGAACACCGGCACCGCCACCGCGCACTCCCCGACCACCAACTCCCCACGGGCCAACGCACTGCGCGTGAGCCGCACAATCCCCAACGCCCGCTGCAACCGGTCCAGCGTGTGCACCGTGTTCGGCGTGTAGGCCGTGAGCTGGGTCAGCGCCTGCGCCACCGCCTCCGACGGCGCGAAGGCCAACAGGGCCTTGCCCAGCGCGGTGGCGTGCGCCGGCAGCGTGGCCGAGTCGGTGAACGACGTGGCCGGATCGGCCCCGGCTCGCCTCTCGATGTACCGCACCCGCCCGTTCACCAGCACGCCGAGCCGGGCCCGGCGGCGGGTGGCCTCGCACAGATCGGTCACGACGTGCGGGCCCCGCTCCGTCAACAACGGCATCGACCAGGCCTTCCCACCCAGCTGGCGCAGGATGATCCCCACCCGGTACCGGCCGTCGGAGGAGCGGTGCAGCAGCTGCCACGACGCCAGGTCCACCGCGATCCGATGGGTGGTCGAGACCGGCAGCCCGGTCATCCGAGCCATCTCGGTCACCGAGTGACTGCGGCCGGTCAGAAAGGTCGAGAGGATCGCGGTGATCCGGCTGACGGCCGACCGCGGTGGCGGCTCGAGGCGGTGCGACAACGCTTCTCCCTCACGACCGATGGGGACTCCCGGCCACCCGAGACGGATGGCCGGGAGTGCCTGTCCGACGAACTCCGAACCTCCCGACCCCTGTCAGGAGCCGTGCACGTTCGCCGGTGCAGTGTGGACGAAGTGCGCGGCATCGTGCTCGCGGAAGTCGTCCTCCAGCTCCTCCAGGGTGCGGCCCCGGGTCTCCGGGGCGAACTTCTTCACGAACACGATCGACCCGGTGTTGATCACCGCGAAGAGCGCGAACGTCGCACTGGCCCCGAGCGCGGCGACCAGCGGCGGGAACGCGAAGGAGATGATCGCGTTGACCGTCCAGAGCACGAAGACCGCGATGCCCATGGCGAAGCCGCGGATGGTCATCGGGAAGATCTCCGAGAGCAGCAGCCAGACCAGGATGCCGATGAAGGTCTGCACGAAGAACACCACGAACAGCATCGCGGCCAGGATGAGGTAGGTGCGGAAGCCGGTCTCGGGCAGCAGGAACGACAGCGCCAGCACCGCGTGCCCGACCGCCACCCCGACGAACCCGGCCAGCAGCAGCGGACGCCGGTTGTAGTAGCCCAGCAGCACGATCCCGATGATGGTGCCGATGATGCCGACCAGCCCGACCGTGATGGTCAGGATCAGCGCGGCGCTGGCCCCGATGCCGGTGGATTCCAGGATGGTCGGCGCGTAGTAGTTCACCGTGTTGATGCCGGTGGCCTGCTGCACGGCGGCCAGCCCGCAGCCGATCCAGAGGATGCGTCGCATCCAGGGGAAGGCGCGCAGGTCACGCAGCGCGGCACCCTTGTCCTCGGCGGTGTCCCGCTTGGCGTGCTCGACGATGATGTTGTATTCCTCGGCCGCCTCGGCGTCGTGTCGGCTCCGGTAGAGCACGGCCTTGGCCTCGTCCAGCCGGCCACGGATGGCGTACCAGCGCGGCGAGTCGGGCAGGAAGAACATGCCCACGAACAACGCGATCGCCGGGACGGCCGCGATGCCGAGCATCCAGCGCCACACGTGCGGGTCCTGGATCAGGTTGTCGAGCAGCGCGTTCATCGCGAACGCCAGGAACTGACCGGTGACGATCATCAGCTCGTTGATCGTCACCATCCGCCCGCGACGGTGCGCCGGGGCCATCTCGGCCAGGTACAGCGGGCAGGTGGCGGCCGCGGCGCCGACCCCGAAGCCGAGCAGGATCCGGCCGGCGGTCATGATGCCCACGTTGGGCGCGATCGCGCAGATCAGGGCCCCGACCAGGAACAGCCCCGCGCAGACCAGCAAGCTGCCCTTGCGGCCCAGGGTGTCGGCCAGCTTGCCACCGAGCAGTGCACCGAACGCGGCACCCGGGAACAGCAGTGAGCTGACCACGAGCGCCTCGGTGAACGGCGTGAGCGCCAGATCTTCCTTCATGTACAGCAACGCACCGGAAATGACGCCGGTGTCGTATCCGAACAACAGCCCACCCAATGTCGAAATAGCGGTGAGCTTGATGAGAAATCGGTTCTGCGCTGGTGAGGCCGGTCCGGACGGTGCCGCTGCACCGCCGTGACCGTCATGGCCTGGTGTACTCGCCGACATTGGCGCCTCTTCTCCCCGACGGTTTACGTGAACGAGTCATGGACGCATGCCACGCTGGGCGCGCACCCATGATCAGAACCGCGTCGCACCCGGACGCCGAGGTTAAGCGGGGGGTGTGATACGGGTCAATACGGGATCTAGTTCGCATTTTCACAAATGGTGGTGCATTCGTAACATGGGACTCGCACAGCACGTTGCCGCGCTGATATCTCCGCTCAGCTACTACTCGTCGACGATCGAGGCCGGCTCACGGACACGATGTGCGCGGGGACGCCGGCCCGCCGCAGGGCCGTCGCCACCCCGTGCGGGGGCGGCCCATCATTGATCAGCCCGGTCAGCCGATCCAGGCGGGCGATCCGGGCCGGGGCGGAGCTGGCGTAGACCTCGTCGGTGGCCACCAGCACCACCCGCTCGGCGATCTCGACGAGATGACGTTGCACGCTCGCCTCGGCCGGAGACGTGGCGTAGCAGCCGTGCGCGTCGACCGCGGCGGGTGCGAGGAAGAAGGTGCGGGCGCGCAGCTGATCGAGTGCGGCTTCGGTGCTCGGTCCGACGAAGGCGTGTCGTTCGGCCAGCAGCTCCCCTCCGAGCGCCACCGCGCGCACCGGTGTCGGTCGCTCGTCGAGCAGGCGCAGCACCGGCATCGAGTGCGTGATCACCGCGCCGGCGAACCCGGCGGGCAGCGCCCGGGCCACCGCGAGGGCGGTGGGCCCGGCGTCGAGCGCGATCGTGTCCTTGACGTCGATCATGGTGGTCGCGCAGCCCGCCACCCGGGTCCGGGCGTCGTCGCGGCCGTCGTCGGGGAAGGTGTCGTTGCGCAGTGACTCCGGCGTGAGGATGACTCCGCCGTGCACCATCCGCACCTGCCCGGCCTCCTCCAGCGCGTGCAGGTCGCGCCGGATGGTCATGTGCGACACCGCGAGCTCGCGGGCCAGGTCGTTGATGGCGAGAAATCCCACCGCCCGCAGCTCGCGCAGGATGCGCGCGCGCCGGTCGGCCGCCTCGTGACGGATCACCGGATCGCTCATGGCGCGGCTCCGCGAGCGGCGCTGCGGTGCGGGCCGGTGCTCGAGCGGACGATGAGTTCGCCGGGCAGCGCGAGCGGACCGGGCGTGGGGGCGGGATCGGGGGTGGCTCGCAGCGCGTCCAGCAACCGGCGCGCGGCGGCCCGCCCGGCCATGGCCGCCGGTAACCGGACGGTGGTCAGCCGCGGCGTCACCATCTCGGCCAGCGAGGTGTCGTCGAAGCCGACGATGCTCAGCTCGTCGGGAACCCGGACGCCACGGTCCGCGAGCCGGTTGATCACACCGACCGCGACCTCGTCGTTGTAGGCGACCACGGCCGTGGCCGCCGAGGCGAGAACCAGATCGGCCGCGCGCACGCCGGCGGAGAAACGGGCCTGGAACGGGCCCAGCTCGACCGGCTCGACGCCGAGCCGCTCGCAGGCCGCGCGGTAGCCCCGCAGCCGCATCGAGTTCGAGTAGCCGTCCGGGCCGGCCAGGTAGGTGATCGCGCGGTGGCCGAGCGCGTGCAGGTGCTCGACCGCGTGCCCGGTGGCGTCGGTGGCGTCGGTCAGCACAGCCGGGATGCCGTCGATCTCCCGGTTCACCAGCACCAGGGGCACCTGGGTGGCCAGCTGCCGCAGCGCGCTCTCCGGCATCAGCGGGGACACCAGCAGCAGCCCGTCGACCTGCGGCGCCAGCGCGCGAGCCCACCGCTCCTCGTCATCGGGCTGCTCGTCGGAACCGGCCACGAACAGCGCGTTGCCGTCGCTGCGGGCCTCCAGCTGCACCGCCTTGGCGATCACCGCGGAGAACGCGTTGGCCATGTCGGACACGACGATGCCCAGGTTGCCGGTGCGCCCCCTGGCCAGCGAGCGGGCCACCGGGTGCGGTGCGTAGTTCAGCTCGCCGGCGGCGTCCAGCACCCGGCGTCGGGTGTCCGTGGCCACCGCGTCGGGCTGGGTGAACACCCGGGACACCGTCGCCGGGGACACTCCGGCGCGGGCCGCGACCTCGCGGATCGACATCTGTCCTCCTCGTTGTTGAAACAGATTCTGGAACCGGTTTCAGAAACAGTCAACCCGTTCGAGTGAAGCGTGGCGCAGGCCACACCGGGTCTACCCTGGGCGCCGATGGACGGCAGCACGCCTGACGGCGCCGGGGACCCGTTCCGGAACCTGCGGGCCGACTGCGCGCGCTGCGTCGGCCTGTGCTGCGTGGCGCCCGCCTTCGCCGCGTCGGCCGACTTCGCGGTGACCAAGCCGGCCGGGCAGCCCTGCCGGCACCTGCAGCTCGACCACACGTGCGGCATTCACGCCGAGCTGCCGGAACGGGGCTTCCCGGGCTGCGTCGCGTTCGACTGCTTCGGGGCCGGACAGCGGGTCGCGCAGGTCTCCTTCGCGGGCCGGGACTGGCGGAGCGAGCCGGGGATCGGGCTGCCGATGTTCGCCGCGTTCTCCGTGCTGCGACAGCTGCACGAGCTGCTCTGGTACCTGACCGAGGCCGCGGGGCTGGAGGTCGGCGACGTGCTGCACGAGGAGCTGCGGGCGGCGCTGGCCGGCACCGAGCGGATGGCCGCGGCCGGCCCGGAGGAGCTGCTGGCCCTGGACGTGGCCGGGCACCGGGCCGGGGTCGACGGGCTGCTGCGGCGGGCGAGCGAGCTCGTGCGGGCCGGCGCCGGGCGGGGCCGCCGAGCCGGCGGGGGCGAGTACCGCGGCGCCGACCTCGTCGGGCGCTCCCTGCGCGGCGCCGACCTGCGCGGGGCGAACCTGCGCGGCGCCTACCTGCTCGGCGCCGACCTGCGCGGCGCCGACCTGCGGCTGGCCGATCTGATCGGCGCCGATCTGCGCGCCGCCGACCTGACCGGGGCGAACCTGTCCAGCAGCCTGTTCCTCACCCAGTTCCAGGTCAGCGCCGCCCGCGGCGCTCCCGGCACCGCGCTGCCGCCGCGCCTGCTGCGCCCGGAGTCGTGGTCGCGGCCGACCCCGCCCCGCCGGCCCGCGCCCCGCCGCGGTGGCCGCGCGCGCCGCTGACAGGTCCGCGGCCCGCGGGAGCGCCTGGTTGCGGTCAGCGCCCGGCCACGGCGGCCCGCAGCTGGTCCTCGACGGGAGCCTCGGCACCGATCCGATTGTCGATCTCCACGTGCGCCACCGCGGGCGGCTCGTCCGGGCGCATCCGGGCGAGGAAGGCGTCGAAGGCCGCGAGCTTCGCCGTGTCCCGCGCCGAGTCGCGGCCTTGCAGCCGCCGCAGCAGGGTCTGCCGGTCCGACCGCACCCACACCAGTCGCACCGGCTCGCCGCCCAGCTCCTCGGCCCAGGCCCGCCAGTGCTGCGCATCGTGGATCGCCTGCGTGAACGGCCCGCAGAGCAGCACCGGACAGCCGTGGGAGCGGATCTCCCGGGCCACCGCGGTCATCCCGCGATATTCGTGGATCTTGACGTGCTCGTCGTACCAGGGCCCCTCACGCTCCCCCGGCGGTCGGCCGGCCGCGGCCAGCGTCGCGGTGACGAACGAGCCGTAGAGGGTGTCCTTGTCCAGCAACGCCGGCACCGGGCTCAGCATCCGCAGCAGCGCCGCCGCCACCGTGCTCTTGCCGGCTCCGGGCGGTCCGGCGACCACCCACGCCTCGGCGAACCCCACGGCGGTCGAGCCTACGGCGCGGCCGGCCGATTCCGATCACCTGGCGCTGATCACGCAGCGGAAGGTGTTGCGGAACAGGTAGGAGCCGTCGGGGCGGCGGAACGGGGCGGCCGCGGCGGTGAGCGCGGCCCGCACGGCGGCGGACCCGGAGTGGGCCACGGCGGGCGCGACGTTCCCGGCGGCGAGCAGCCCACGCAGCATCGTGGCCCGGTCCGGGGGTGCGTAGGGCACCTCGACGAGCGTGGCCGAATCCGGCCGCAGCCCGGCCGCCCGGGCCAGCTCCTCCAGTTCACCCGGTTCACCGATCGGGCGCCGCGGCACCAGCGGCGGCTCCGGGCGCAGGTGCTCGATCCGACGCACCACCCCGACCAGCTCGCACTGCGGCACCGGGCCCCAGTTGCAGACCACCACGTGCCCGCCGGGGCGGGTCACCCTGCCGGCCTCCGCCAGTGCGGCCACCAGGTCGGGGGCGAACTGGAAGGCGTTGAACCCGGTGACCACGTCGAAGCCCGCGGCCGGCCAGGGCAGCCGTTCCAGGGTGCCGATCCGCAGGTCGGCCGCCGGCAGCCGGCGTCGGGCCAGCTCGATCATCCCGGGTGCCGCGTCGATGCCGGCGGTGGCGGCGCCCCGGTCGGCGGCCAGCGCGCAGAACTCGCCGCTGCCGCACCCGACATCCAGCAGCCGGGTTCCGGCACCGATCTCGAGGGCGGCCAGGACGTGCAGCCAGGCCGGCCGGGACATGCCCGCGTAGTGCTCGGCGCGCACCGCGGCACCGGCGCTCCACTGCTCCCCGTACCGCTGCGCCACCGACAGTTGCTCCACAGCGGCCACCCTGCCCGATGCCCGGTCAGCCGGCGAGCACGAGGACGAGCGTCGCGATGGTGCCCGCCACAGTGCGCACGTGGTTCCAGGCGGTCCAGCGGGACAGGTACCGCGGCCAGAGCTCGGCTCCGTCGTCGCCGTCGGCCCGGACCCGGTCCAGCGCGTTGTTGAGCGGAACGTTCGCCGCCGCCGTCACCCCGATCACCCCGACCAGGTAGCAGGCCGCGGCCACGACGTGGGTCGGCTCCGGGTCCAGCAGGGCCAGCGCCCCGCAGGCCGCCGCGGTACCCAGGAACACCAGCAGGAACAGCGGCCGGACGATCACCGTGTTGATGCTCTGCATGGACGCGATGGCCGCGCTGCGGTGGATCCGGGCGAGCGCCGGCATCAGCGCCACCGAGCACATGAAGAACAGTCCGGCGATCAGTCCGGATCCGACGGCGGCCGCGGCGGTCAGCGGCGTGGTCACGGTGGTCACGAGCGGCTCCTTCGTTCGTTGTTCGTCCATCCATGATGGAAGGCGCTGCTCGGACTGAGAATCGTTCTGCGTCGCTGGCTCATGCTCGATCGTCCAGCGCTCCTGGACGTTCGGGTAGCCGGCACCCAGACTCGGGCGATGTCGGTGGACCAGCTGTGGGCGAGAACCGACCCGCTCGGCGAGGCATTGCACCTGCTGCGGATGAGCGGGACCTGCTACTTCCGCTCCGAGCTGAGCCAGCCGTGGGGCCTCGGCATTCCGGCGATGCCGGACTGCCTCTGGTTCCACGTCGTCACCAGCGGACGGGCCCTGCTCGAGGTGGACGGCGACGCGAGCCGGTGGCTGCACCCCGGCGAGCTGGCGCTGGTCCCGCACGGCACCGGACACCGGCTGCGCGACCCCGCGGACGCACCCGCGCCGTCGGTGCTGGGGATCCCGCACGAGTTCGTCACCGACCGCTACGCGATCATCCGGCACGGCGGGGGCGGCGCCGGCACCACGCTGATCTGCGGCGCCGTCCGCTTCTCCCATCCCGCGGCCCGCTCGCTGCTCCCACTGCTGCCGCCCACCATCCACCTGGTCGATCCGGGCGCGGAGTGGCTGCCCGGCACGCTGCGGATGATGGCCGCCGAGGCCGCCCAGCTCCGGCCGGGCGGCGAGACGGTGATCACCCGGCTGTCCGACGTGCTCGTCATCCAGGCCATCAGGAGCTGGATGGACACCGATCCGGCCGCGCACACCGGCTGGCTCGGCGCGCTGCGGGACCGGCAGATCGGCCGGGCGCTCGCGCTCGTGCACCGGCAACCGGCCCAGGACTGGACGGTGGGCACGCTCGCCGCCGCGTGCGCGATGTCGCGCTCCGCCTTCGCCGCCCGCTTCACCGAGCTCGTCGGGGAGCCGGCGATGCAGTACGTGACCCGGTGGCGGATGCAGGTCGCGCTGACCGAGCTCACCGAGGGCCGGGCCACGCTGGGCGAGCTGGCCGGGCGGCTCGGATACCGGTCGGAGGCGGCGTTCAGCCGAGCCTTCAAGCGCGTGATCGGCATCGCGCCGGGAGCGGCCCGCACCCGTCGACCCGACCCGAAGGGTCTCGGCCCGGCCGGCGCGCGGTGAGCGGTCGCGCCTCCGGGCGCTCGCCGGCGGCGGACGGCGGGCGGCCACTCGTCGCTTGATCGGGTGCCTTCGTCCCATTCAGGGGAGCGCGGACGTGCACGGCGAGTCACGGTTCCCTTAAGTTCTGACGCGGATCAGTGACGGCACGGTCACGAAAAGGACACCGGACTCCCCCGACCGCGCTCCCCGACAGCGGATGTCCAACCGGGCCGTCGATCCGGAAGGCAGGTCGTGGCTCGGCATCGCTCCCCCCGGGGCCGAGGCGCACACGACAGCCCTCCGCTGGTGGCCCTCGGCCGCACGGTGGCGGGCGAGATCGTGCGCCGGGCAGTCCCCATCCCCGCCCCGCTGCGGCGGGGCGCCGCCGCGGTGGTCGTCACCGGCGGCGCGCTGTCGCTGGTCGGAGTGGCGGCTACGGTTCCGCTCCAGACGGATCCCGGCGTGCTGACGGCGGCCGCGGTGCTGCCCACCGGCGACTCGGCCAGCCCTCAGCCGGCGACCGACGCGGCGGACGGTGTTCCGCTGACCAACCTGGTCCCGGTGGACGGCAGTGCCGTCGAGCGGGTCGACGCGGCCAACCTGGTGAAGGCCGTCCAGCTGGCGGAGCGGCAGCTCACCGGCGGTCGGGCCGCCGCCGCGGTCACCGTGCCGGCTCCCCCGCCGGCCGACGCCGACGGGGCGGACGCGGCCCCGCCGACCGGGGCCGACACCGCCGAGCCGGAGGGCACCGGACAGTCCGAGCCGGACGGCGCGGAGCAGACGGCGAAGCAGAAGGACGCGACCGGGCCGGCCGCCGGCTCGTCCACGTGCGAGCTGGACACCGCGGGGCTGGGCAAGGTCCGCTCGCACGTGCGCGCGGCCGCGCAGTTCCTCGGCTGCCGGTTCGGCGAGCCGGACATGTTCGGGGTGGCCGGTCGCGGTGGCACGTCGGACCACCCGTCCGGCAAAGCGCTCGACTTCATGGTCGACAAGGTCACCGGGAACGCGCTGGCCGCCTGCGCGCTGCGCAACCAGGAGGAGCTGGGCATCACCTACGTGATCTGGCGGCAGCGGATCAACTTCGGCGAGGGCTGGCAGCCGATGTCGGACCGGGGCGGGGCCACCGCCAACCACTTCGACCACGTGCACGTCTCGTTCGGTTCGGGGGCCGGGAGCGGCCCGCGGGCCTGCTGATCAGCTCCGTTCCGGTCCGGCCTGGTGTCCCGGCCGGCCGGCGCTGCGTCGGCGCTGCTTCAGCTCCGCCTCGAACACGTGCCGTCGCCCGGACATGGTCTGCTCCCGGACGGTGCGCTCCAGCTCCCGGAACGTGGCGTAGTACCCGCTGTCGAACTCCTCGACCACCTGGAAGGTCCAGCGGCCGGCGATCACGTTGAGCCCGATCAGCTCGTCGGAGATCCGCTCCGCCAGCTCGGGCCGCCCGGCCTCCCGCAGCCCGTCGACCGCCGCGTCCAGCGTCGCGTCGGCGCCGCCGATCAGCTGGTGGAACTCGTACAGCGCGCCGCGCGCCCGTTCGACCCGCTCCAGGGCCTCGGACAGCTTGCCGGCGGCCGCCACCACCGCGTCGGAGGCTCCATCGGGGCGGGCGTGGGACTCGTCGAGCGGTTCGTGCGGCACGGCCGGGTGTTCCCGCCGGAACGCGGGTGCACACCTTCCGCTCGCCGTGGGCTGCCGCGGCGGCCGCCCGGCTTCCCTGATGCGGCGACGGTGTGCTGGCGGTCGCGGGACGGTTCGCCCGGGGCGAACACCACCGCCACGAGCGAACACCCCCGTTCCGGGGCGCCGCCCGGCCTACCGTCGGTAGCCCGCACGCTGGAGGTCCGATGATCAGATACGCCGAGCCGCACCGACCGGAGCCCTGCCCGGATCCGGATCGCCCCTCCCCCGGTCGCCCGACCCCGCCGCGCCCCACCCCGCCGCCTCCGCAGCCGTTGCCACCCGCACCCCAGGGTCCGGTGCCGCACCCGCTGCCCGGCACCGACGCGGTGCGCGACCGGCTGCTCGACGAGCGGATCGTCTATCTCGGCGGCGAGCTGGACGACGCCGCGGCCGACCGGCTGATCAGCGAGCTGTTGCTGCTCGCCGCGGTCGAACCGCGCCGGGACATCACGCTCTACCTCAACTCCACCGGAGGCACCGCCAGCGCGGCGCTTGCCGTGTACGACACCCTGCGTTCCGCCGCCCCGGACGTCGCGACGTGCGCGGTCGGGCTGGTCGGGCCGGTCGGGACGCTGCTGCTCGCCGCGGGTACGGCCGGCAAGCGGTCGGCGCTGCCGCACGCCCGGATCCTGCTGCGGCGCCCCCCGCGCAGCGGCGCATCGGCCGCGGCCGGAATCGGCCCCGAGCTGCGCGCGGAGATCGTCGGGCTGCTCGTGGCGCACTCCGGGCCGCCGGTGGCGGCGGTGCTGGCCGAGGCAGCCGCCGAGCGCTGGTTGACCGCGACCGAGGCGCTCGCCCACGGCCTGATCGACCACATACGGGAGGCGTGAGGGAGCACGGGAACCTGCCGGCGGCACCCACCCCCAGGGCCCGGTCGTTTCCCGGCGACGGCATGGGGGAACCCGCCCCGGGTGGCGGATCGCCCGCGACGGGCTACCGCTGCCCCTCCAGCTCGCCGTGCTCGTCGCGCTGCCCGGGACGTATCGGGGCCGCCACCTACCTCGGGTTGCCGCACCCGGAGCTGCCCGCGCCGCTGGCCGCGCTCGTCGACGGCATCGCCATCGTCGGGGCCGCCTTCGTGCTGTCCTGGGCGGCCGAGGCGGCGCAGGTCGACATCAGCGCGGGGCTGGCGCTGGC
>DATMDS010000020.1:0-10593 GCA_035557575.1 Pseudonocardia sp.
GGGCGTGAGCAACGACGACACCGTCGTGCTCTACGGCGGCAACAACAACTGGTTCGCCGCCTACGCCTACTGGCAGTTCAAGCTCTACGGGCACGCGGACGTCAAGTTGCTCGACGGTGGGCGCAAGAAGTGGGAGCTCGACGGCCGCACCCTGACCACCGAGATCAGCCCCCGGCCGGCCACCAGCTACACCGCGCAGCAGCCGGATCTGGCCATCCGGGCCTTCCGGGACGAGGTGGTGGACGCCATCGACACCAAGAACCTGGTCGACGTGCGCTCGCCCGACGAGTTCTCCGGCAAGATCCTGGCCCCGGCGCACCTGCCGCAGGAGCAGTCGCAACGCCCCGGCCACGTGCCGTCGGCGATCAACATCCCGTGGAGCAAGGCGGCCAACGAGGACGGCACCTTCCGCTCCGACGAGGAGCTGGCGAAGCTCTACGCCGAGGCCGGGCTGGACGAGGGCAGGGCCACCATCGCGTACTGCCGGATCGGCGAGCGCAGCTCGCACACCTGGGTGGTGCTGCACGAGCTGCTCGGGCACCCCGACGTCAAGAACTACGACGGCAGCTGGACCGAGTACGGATCGCTGATCGGGGTTCCGATCGAGCTCGGGAGTGGTCGCTGATGTGCGGGGCACCGGACCAGGCGGTGGCGCTGCCGCCGAACACCGACCTGAGCAAGGAGACCGTGCTCGCCGGACGGGTGCTGGCCGGCGGACAGCCGGTGGGCGGCGCCTTCGTGCGGCTGCTGGACGGCACCGGCGAGTTCACCGCCGAGGTGGTGGCCTCGGCCAGCGGTGACTTCCGGTTCTTCGCCGCGCCCGGCGCGTGGACGGTGCGCGCGCTGTCCCGCTCCGGCAACGGCCAGGCCGAGCTGACCGCCGCCGCGCCCGGCCTGCACCGCGTGGAGATTCCCGTCTCCTGAGCTGCGCCCGCGAGCACGCTGCTCGGGCACGATCCCGTCTCCGACCCGCACGAACGGCACTTTCGCACGAACCTATCGTGCGAAAGTGCCGTTCGTGCAGTCGCGGCGGGGGCAGCGGCTAGGGTCGGTGGGCGTGGAGTGGTTCTTCAGCGGTCTGCTGATCGCGGTCAGTGCCGGGACGACCGGGTTCACCGGCTACCTGCTGTGGCGGGTGCTCCGCAGTGAGCCCGGCCCGGTGGACCGCGGCGGTGCGCAGTGAGCGAGACCGACCTTCCGGGTGAGATGCCGAGGGCGACGAATGCGGCGCCGGACTCCCCGCTGCGCAACCGACCGCGGTTCGACGACCTGCCCGTCCCCGACGACACGGCGAACCTGCGCGAGGGCCCCGATCTCCACGAGCAGTGCCTGCCGCTGCTGCCGCTGGTCGGCGTGTGGCGGGGCACCGGGGAGGTCGTCTACCCCACGATCGACGGGCCGTACCGGATGGGGCAACAACTGGTGTTCGCCCACGACGGCCGCCCATTCCTGTCCTACGAGTCGCGGGCCTGGCTGCTCGACGACGACGGCGTGGTGCTGCGCCCGGCGGCCCGCGAGGTCGGGTTCTGGCGGCCGCGGCCGGACGGCGAGATCGAGGTACTGATCACCCACGCCACCGGCATCATCGAGATCTACTACGGGCGGGCCCGCAACCTCACGTCGTGGGAGATCCGCACGGACGCCGTGGCGCGCACCGAGTCGGCCAAGAGCGTGGTCGCGGCGCACCGGCTCTACGGGCTGGTGGAGGGCGGAGATCTCGCCTATGTGGACGAGCGGGCGATGGAGGAGCAGCCGCTGCAGCCACACCTGTCGGCCCGGCTGAACCGGATCGCCGGCTGATCACGCCGGCAGCCGGCGCCGCACCTCGTCCGTCGGGATGTCGGCCAACCGGGCCAGCTGCTCGGGCCGCAGCCCGGTACCGGCCAGCCGGGCGAGGATCTCGTCCAGCGCCGTGTTCGCCCGGCTCGTGGACTCGGCCAGCGAGGCCAGCCGCTGCTGGCAGGCGCCCAGCTCGTTGAGCGCGCCCACTGCGGCCTCGTGATCCGCGAGCAACACCGCGACCAGCCGCTCGTGCAGGTTCGGCTCCGGGGCCCCGACGGCCGCCTCGGGCGGCGCGCTCGTCGCGAGGCCGGTGCGCTGAGCCGGGATGGCGGTCGCCGCCGCCGGCACACCGTCCGGATCGGGGCCTGCCCAGGCCTCCTCCAGCTCCTCCCACTTCGGGTCGAGCCGGCGCCGGGGCGGCGGCGAGCCGCGCTTCCACGGCGTGTGTGGGTCGGTGTGCACTGCGGTCTCCACCGGCACGGCCACCTGGGCGCTCGGCGCCCGGGACGCCTGATCCGGCGCAGCCTTGCCCTCGGAGTCCGTGGAGACCCGGGCCGGCCCCGGCGTCAGGTCGCCGTCCTGGTCGCGGTCGTCGACCAGCCGCCGGCGCCGGACGACCATGACGGACAGGGTGAGGAGGATCAACAGTGCGCCCGCGACGAGCGGGGCAGCATTGATCGACAACGGGAGCAGCAGTTGCATGCCCGCACGGTACGTGACCCGTCACCGTATGCAATCGTTCTTAACCAGAGCGTGACGTCCTGCTCTCCTGCTCCCGCACACCTCCCGAGCCGGCTGCTCCGTTGGCCACTGTGGGTGGTCTACGGACGGCCTGCACGACGATCGTCGTCTCGGCGTCGGCCACACTGGCCTGCGATGACGGCCGATCAGCTGGGCCCGGGCCGGCAGTGGCCGGGGTCGACGGGACCGTGGTGCTCGCGCCGGCGCCGCTCGGCGTAGGGGCGGGTACGGCCGGGGCGTCCGTCGCCTCGCTGTCCGCCCGATCGGGTGACGGACCGGGATCGGCACCGGTGGCGGGAGCGGCGGCGGCGGTGGGTGGCGGGGCGTTCGGCTCGCCAGCAGCGGGCTCGGCAGCGTTCGGTGTGGCGGCCTCGGAGCCGACGGGCTGGGCTCCGGGCGGCCCGGCGGGCGCTGTCGCGGAGGTCGTGTCGCCGTGCTCCTCGACCCCGTCGGTCACGTCGGGGACGACCTCACCTCCCGCCTTCGCCTCGCGGGCGTTCGCCTCGCGAGCGTCGGACTCGCCTCCGCCGGAGTCGGCACTGTCCGGCTCGGCCCCGCCGGAGTCGGCGCTGGGCGGTGCGGCATCGCGTGAGTCGGCGCTGGGCGGTTCTGGACCGCGTGTTCCGGCGGGGTGCGGTGCTGCTGGGGCTCTGCCACGCTCCGCCGGGCCGGCGCCGCCGTCATGGCCCGTGGCGGGCGGCCCCGGCTGCCGCAGCAGGGTCGTCTGCTCCTGCGGTGTGCTCGGTGGCCCGGCCGGCGGCGGGGCGGCCGGTTGGGTCGCCGGGTCCGCCGGTCGCGCGGTCTTGATCTCCCAGTGCGGCGGGACGGCCGCCCATTCGAAGCTCTGGCCAGGGCCGGGCGACGGCCCGGAGCCCGGATTGGGCGGCGCGGCCGCCGGCGGTGCCGCGTGCGGGCGCGGCCGGGGGCTGGGCGACGCGGTGCGCGGGTGCTCCGGTCGCGGTATCCGGGCGGTCCGATCGGCCGGCACCGGCTGCTGGGCGAGCTGGTTCTGCATCTGGGACAGCTCGTGCAGCATCCGCTCGCGTTGCCTGACCAGCTCGTTGAGCTGGGCGCGCAGCTGCTCACTCTCGGCCTGCGCCGCCGCCCTGGCCCGACCGCGGATCTCCTCGGCCTCGTCCTCCGCCGACTGCAGGATGCGCTGCATGCGGTCGGTGAAGCCGCCGATGGCATCGGTCGGTTGGACCGGCGGCGCGGGCATCGGGCCCGGCGGTGGGCCGGACCAGCCCCGCGGGCCGGGCGGCCCGAACGGCGGCCCGTCGGGGGGCTGGGCACGGGCGCTCAGCTCGGTCCGCATCCGCGCAATCACCCGCTGCAGGCGCGCGACGTGCTCGTCGACCTGCTTGCGGTCGTAGCCACGGAGCACGACGTTGAACCGCGGGGTGCCGGACGGCCCGGCGTCGGACGTCATCGAAGGCCTCTCCCGAGCGAGCGCAAACCCTCCATCCCGACGAGGGTAGGTATGTCGTCGCGGGGCGCCCGGCTCGTTCACTCCTATGGAGCATAGCGACTCGGCGCCGCACACCTCGTCGATCAACCATGATCGCGACGTCGGGTCCGGACGCGGGATTACCATCGGCGCCGTGGACACGTCGTCGACGCTCGACCCGACCGGCATCAGTGGGCTCCGCCGCACGCTGCACGAGCGCGGCCTGCGCATGACCCCGCAGCGACAGCTGGTCCTCGACGCGGTGCGCGCGCTCGGGCACGCCACGCCGGAGCAGATCTGCGGCGAGGTGCAGGCCACCGCGCCCGCGGTCAACATCACCACCGTCTACCGCACGCTCGACCTGCTGGAACGCATCGGCATGGTGCGCCACACCCACCTCGGGCACGGTGCACCCACGTACTCCGAGCGGGAGCACGAGCACGTGCACCTGGTCTGCCACAGCTGCGGCACCGTCACCGAGGTCGGCTCGGAGCTGATGACCCAGCTGGCCGACCGGCTGCGCTCGGAATCCGGCTTCGAGCTCGACGTCACCCACGTCGCCCTCTCCGGGGCCTGCCCCGACTGCCAGGACCGACCGGAGGACCACTCGTGACCCTGCCCGACGACCCCGGACTGCCCGGCATGGAGTCCGACCTGGACGGACCCGCGCACCGCGGGGACCCGCTGGCCGAGCAGCGGGCGATGGCCCGCTCGGCCGCCGTGGTCGATCGGTCGCAGCGCGGCGTGCTCGCGGTGTCCGGACCCGATCGGCTCAGCTGGCTGCACCTGCTGCTCACCCAGCACGTCAGCGAGCTGCCGGCGGACACCGGCACCGAGACGCTGATCCTGGATGCGAACGGGCGGGTGCTGCACCACCTGGTGCTGGCGCACAGCGGAGACACGGTCTACCTCGACACCGAGCCGGGCCAGGTGCCGGCGGTCCTGGACTACCTGCAGAAGATGGTCTTCTGGTCGCAGGTCCAGCTCCGGGACGCCAGCTCCGAGCTGGCCGTGCTCAGCGTGGTCGGCCCGCAGGTGCCGGCCGTGCTCGCCACGGCCGGGATCGCGGTGCCGGACCGGCCGGGCGACGTCCGGGCCCTGACCGGGAGTGGACTTGTCGACAGTGGACCGGCCGACGGTGGGTTGGTCCGGCGGAGCAGCTGGCCCGGCCCCGATGCGGTGGATCTGCTGGTGCCGCGGGCCGAGCGGGAGAGCTGGTGGGAGCGCCTGGTGGCGGCCGGCGCCCGGCCGGCCGGCGCGCTCGCCTTCGAGGCGATGCGGGTGGCCGCGCTGCGGCCGCGGCTGGGCGTGGACACCGACGAGCGCACGATCCCGCACGAGGTCGGTTGGATCGGCTCGGCGGTGCACCTGACCAAGGGCTGCTACCGCGGCCAGGAGACGGTGGCCCGGGTGGCGAATCTCGGGCGGCCCCCGCGCCGGCTGGTCCTGCTGCACCTCGACGCGGGCGACGAGCGGTTGCCGGTGCCCGGGGATCCGGTGCTGCGCGACGGGCGCCCGGTCGGCCGGGTGGGCACGGTGACCCTGCACCACGAGCTGGGGCCGGTGGCGTTGGCGCTGGTCAAGCGGTCGGTGCCGGTCGAGGCCGAGCTGCTCGCGGGGCTGGACGACCGCGCCGCCCCGGCGGCGATCGACCCGTCCTCCGTCGAACCCGACACCGCCGCTCCCCCGCCGGGGCGCGCGGCCCAGCTGCGTACCCGGGCCCGGCCCTGAGCCCACCGTGTGGGCTTCGGAGCGGCCGCCACCGCGGCCCCGGCCTGGGTGTTGGCCGCGGTCGTGGTGCCGGCCGCGGCGCTCGCCCTGAGCTGGAACGGACTGGTCTTCACCGCGGCCGGGGAGCTCGCCCCACCGGACCGGGCGGCGACGGCGATGGCGGTCGCGAACACCGCGAACTACGCCGCGGCGGCCGCCACCCCCGCGCTGGGCGGGCTGGTCGCCCAGCTGCTCGGGGTGGCCGTCGATGCTCGCGCTGGGCACCCTGGCCGCGGGGGCGGCGCTGCTGGCGCTGCGCCGGCTCCCCGAACCGGTCGGCGTGCACTGAACGGCCGAGCGGGGCACGGACGGACATCCGACATGGACCGACGTCACACTGGTGGTGCCACGTCGCACTCGGGGTGGTGTGCAAGGTACGGTGGGCACCAGGACATCGATGAGAAGAATGGGGCCGCCGAGACCTACGGCCGCCCCATCCCTGTTGTAAGGGGGACCAGCCATGGGGCGCGGACGAGCCAAGGCCAAGCAGACGAAAGTGGCCCGCGAGCTCAAGTACAGCTCCCCGACCATGGACATCGACGCGCTGCAGCGGGAGATCGGTAGCAATACCACCCTGCACGAGAGGGAGATCGACGACGACTACGTCGACCCCTACGCCGTCGATGACGACGAGGAGCCGAGCAGCAGCCGTCGTCGGTGATCCACACCGGCCTTATCGACCCGTTCGGGTGATCTTCCGACCGGCTCCTCAGCTGGTCAGGCTGATCTCGAACGAGTAGCGGCTCGCCCGGTAGATGTGCGAGCCGTACTCCACGGCACGGCCGCTCGCGTCCCAGGCGGTCCGGGTCATGGTGAGCATCGGCGCGCCGCGCGGATCCCCGAGCACCCGCGCCTCGGCGGCCGTCGCCGAGCGCGCGGCCACCACCTGGGTGGCCATCCGCGGGATGTGCCCGGCCGCCCTCAGCAGTTCGTAGAGACCGTGGCTCTCCAGGTCGCCCTCGGTCAGCGCGAGCACGTCGACCGGTACCGCGTTCTGCATGATCGCCAGCGGCTCCCCGCCCGCGTAGCGCAGCCGTTCGAACCAGGTGACCTCGGTGCCCTCCGGCACTCCGAGGGCCTCGGCGATGTGGTCGGGCGCGATCCGCACGTCGAGACTGCGGATCTCCGTGCGTGGCTGCTGGCCGCTGTTGACCAGGTCGTCGTACAGGCTGGACAGCTCGACCGGCCGGCGCACCTTGGGGTGCACGATCTGCGTCCCGACCCCACGCTTGCGGACGAGCATGCCGCGCTCGACCAGATAGCCGATCGCTCGGCGCATGGTGGGCCGGGACACACCGAGCCGATCCGCGAGATCGACTTCGTTGGGCAGCCGGCTTCCCACGCGCAGCTCACCGTCCTCGATGAGCTGCTGCAATCGCGTCGCGACCTGGTAATAGAGCGGAACCGGACTGCTCCGGTCCAGGGCGAGATCAGGCATCGCTCCGGTCGCCCGCTCCGCCATGGCCGCTCCTGTCTTCGTGAGTATGTCAGGACAAAGTATTGACGTCGATGTCGGACGAGAGTACACCTTTGGCCGTGGCCGGGGTCACTCCCGATTAATGACGATCGACGAGAGGACAGCGATGCATCGCGGATCGCGGACGAAGACGTGAACGGGGGCCTGACGGCGTTCGAGGTGCTCACCATGGGTCGGTTGGGCGTCGACGTCTACCCGCAGCAGATCGGGGTGTCGCTGCGGCACGTCGAGAGCTTCGGCAAGTACCTCGGCGGCAGCCCAGCCAACGTCGCGGTCGCCGCGGCCCGGCACGGCCGGCGCAGCGCGCTGATCAGCCGCACCGGCCAGGACCCGTTCGGCGAGTTCCTGCACGATGCGCTGCAGGGCTTCGGGGTCGACGACCGGTTCGTGACGGCGGTGCCCGACCTGCCCACCCCGGTGACCTTCTGCGAGATCTTCCCGCCGGACGACTTCCCGCTGTACTTCTACCGCCGGCCCGCCGCCCCGGACATGCAGATCCGCGCCGACGAGCTGGACCTGGACGCGGTCCGGGCGGCCGACATCTTCTGGGTGACCGTCACCGGTCTGTCCGAGGAGCCCAGCCGCGAGGCGACGCTGGCGGCGCTGCAGGCCCGCGGCCGCAGCGGGATCACCGTGCTCGACCTGGACTACCGCCCGATGTTCTGGCCCTCCCGCGAGGAGGCCCGGCGCTGGGTGCAGAAGGCGCTGCCCTTCGTCACCGTGGCCGTCGGCAACCTCGACGAGTCCGAGACCGCGGTCGGGGCGCGCGAGCCGGAGGCCGCGGTGGACGCCCTGCACGAGGCCGGCGTCGAGTTGGCGATCATCAAGCAGGGCCCGCTGGGCGTCATGGCCTGCAACACCAAGGAGCGGGTGTCGGTGCCGCCGATACCGGTCGACGTGGTGAACGGCCTGGGCGCGGGCGACTCCTTCGGCGGCGCGCTCTGCCACGCCCTGCTCGCCCGCTGGGACCTGGAGTACGCCATGCGCTTCTGCAACGCCGCCGGCGCGATCGTCGCCTCCCGGCTGGCTTGCGCCGACGCGATGCCCACCACCGACGAGGTCACCGCCGCACTGGAGGCCAACCATGCGTGAGGAACAGCTGCGCGACCTGGTCCGCACCCGGGTCGAGCGTCCGGAGGCGATCGCCGAAGCGGCCGCCCGCCGGGTCCGCCCCGGCTCGCTGCTCTCCGAGCGCGGCCGGCTGATGATGATCGCCGCGGACCACCCGGCCCGCGGCGCGCTGGCCGCGGGCGAGCGCGCCCTGGCCATGGCCGACCGGGCCGAGCTGCTGGACCGGCTGGTCGAGGCACTGTCGCGGCCCGGCGTGAACGGCGTGCTCGGGACGCCGGACATCCTGGAGGACCTGCTGCTGCTCGGGGCGCTGGACGGCAAGGTCGTGGTCGGTTCGATGAACCGGGCCGGGCTGGCCGGCACCGTGTTCGAGATGGACGACCGGTTCACCGCCTATGACGCGGCCAGCATCGAGGCCTCGGGCTTCGAGGGCGGCAAGATGCTCACCCGGATCGACGCCGCGGACCTGGCCACCGCGCGGACCCTCGAGTCCTGCGCGAACGCCGTCTCCGATCTGGCCGGCCGCGGCCTGATGGCCATGGTCGAGCCGTTCATCTCGCACCGGGTCGACGGCCGTATCCGCAACGAGCTCACCGCGGACGCCATGATCAGGGCGCAGGCGGTGGCCGCCGGGCTGGGCAACACCTCCGCCCACACCTGGCTGAAGGTGCCCATCGTCGAGGACATGGAGCGCGCGATGGCCGCCACCACGCTGCCCGCGGTGATCCTCGGCGGCGAGGTGGCCGATCCCGACGTGGCCTTCGCCAGCTGGAGCAAGGCGCTCGCGCTGCCCACCGTGGTCGGACTGGTGATCGGCCGGTCGCTGCTGTTCCCGCCGAACGACGACGTGGCCGGCTCCGTCGACGCCGCGGTGAGCTTGCTGTGACCGCGATCGGGAAGCTCCCGCCCGTGGTCCGCCGCGGCGAGGCAGCGGACGGCACGTTCAGCCTGGTCATCACCCCGGAGAACGCCGGCTGGGGCTACAGCAGCCTGCGCATCCTGGAGCTGGCCGCCGGTGGCAGCGCCACGTTCAGCACCGGTGAGGACGAGATGTGCGTGCTCCCGCTCGCCGGCGGCTGCGTGGTCGAGTGCGTCAGTGCCGAGGGGACGGACGAGCGGTTCGAGATCACCGGGCGGGACGGCGTGTTCACCCGGGTCACCGACTTCGCCTACGTCCCGCGGGACGCGCAGGTCACCGTCACCTCGGCCGGCGGCGGCCGGTTCGCGCTGCCGGCCGCCCGGGCCACCCGGCGGCTGGCCGCGCGCTACGGCCCGGCCGAGGGCGTGCAGGTGGAGCTGCGCGGGGCCGGGCAGGCCAGCCGGCAGGTGAACAACTTCTGCACCCCGGCCGCGTTCGACGCGGACAAGCTGATGGCCGTCGAGGTGCTCACCCCCTCGTCGAACTGGTCCTCGTTCCCGCCGCACAAGCACGACGAGCAGCGCGACGGGGAGTCCCAGCTGGAGGAGATCTACTACTTCGAGGTGGACCAGGACGGGCCCGGCTTCCAGCGGGTGTACACCTCCGGCCCGGGTCGGGAGATCGACGTGTGCGCCGAGGTGCGCACCGGCGACACCGTGCTCATCCCGCACGGCTGGCACGGCCCGTCGATGGCCACCCCCGGCTACCACCTCTACTACCTGAACGTGATGGCCGGCCCCAGCCCGGACCGCACCTGGCTGATCTGCGACGACCCGGCGCACGCCTGGGTCCGGGGCACCTGGGCGGACCAGGAGATCGACCCGCGGCTGCCGCTGACCTCGGCCGAGGAGCCCCCGTCATGACGGTCCGGCTGACCGTGGCGCAGGCGCTGGTGCGGTTCCTGGCCGTTCAGTACAGCGAGCGGGACGGGGTGGAGCAGCGGTTGATCCCGGGGTGTTGGGGGATCTTCGGGCACGGCAACGTGGCGGGGGTGGGGCAGGCCCTGCTGGAGGCGGCGCCTTCGGGTGATCTTCCGTATCACCTGGCGCGTAACGAGCAGGGGATGGTGCATGCCGCGGTGGGGTTCTCGCGGATGCGTAACCGGCTGCAGGCTTTTGCCTGCACGGCGTCGATCGGGCCGGGCTCGACCAACATGTTGACCGGGGCGGCGTTGGCCACGACCAACCGGATCCCGGTGTTGCTGTTGGCGTCGGACATCTTCGCCACCCGGGTGGCGTCGCCGGTGTTGCAGGAGTTGGAGCTGCCCTCCGGCTACGACATCTCCGTGAATGACGCGTTCCGGCCGTTGTCGCGGTTCTTCGATCGGGTGTGGCGCCCGGAGCAGTTGCCGGCGGCGTTGTTGGGGGCGATGCGGGTGCTCACCGA